>NZ_JBHTBH010000008.1:0-351227 GCF_042664915.1 Marinactinospora rubrisoli | reverse complement strand
CGAGGATCAGGGCGACGCCGAGCGGCCCGGCGGACGGTGCGGGGCTGCTGCCGAACAGGCCGGTGCCCGTTCCGATGATGAGGGCGAACAGGGTCGCGGTCGTCCCGAGCAGCAGAGCGTGCGCGCGGCGGAGGCCCGCCTCCCGTCAGCCGGTCGTGGCCAGGGACCCGACCCGCTTCGCCAGTTCGTCGTCGCGCGCCACCCGGACCAGGCCGGCGGCGAGGGACGCGGTCTCGGCCGGCTCCACGAGATCGGCCAGCTTGCCGGCGTCGGCCGGCAGGCCGACCCGTTCGGCACCCTTGATCACCAGCCGGTCCGCGTACGGCCGCAGCCAGTCCCACACCGCCTGCGCCTCGCGGCAGAAGATGTCCGCGCCGGTCGGCCCGATCCCGGGGAACCGCTGCACGTCCCGCCGCAGGCCGCGGGCGTCGTGGCGCCCGACGGAGGGCAGGCGGCGCAGGTCGCCGCGGTAGTCGTCCAGCACCATGCGGGCGCACTCCCCCAGCCGCGTGGCGGTGCTCTCGTCGTAGCGGACGTAGTGGGCGCGGCCGAGCGCGTCCACGCGCTGCTGCCACGTGAGGTCGCACATCCCGGACGGGGTGGTGCCGCCGGCCGCCGTGAGCTCTCGCTCGGCGGCCACCGCGATCCGGGCGGAGATACGGGCGCTGAGCAGGTTGGTCAGCATCAGCAGCTGCCACAGCGGCGCCGGCCGGTCGGCCAGCCGGACCCCCGCCTCCTGGGCGAGCGTCCGGCCTGCCTCATCCAGCACCGCGCGGGCGAGTCGGCGTTGCGAGGTCATGCCGGCCTCCTCGACTGACGGCTCCGCTTTCCTCCGTCCCCTACCCGGGCCGCGGACCGGCGCACACACCGGTGACGGCCGACCGCGATACGGCGGCTCCGGGGCTGCCGGCGACACCGCCGGCCGCTATCGTGGTGCCCCTCCGCCCGCTCGGCCGGGCGGTCCTTCCCTCAAGCAGCTCTCGGCACCGTTCCGTGTCCACGACCGATGCGCGGAGCTTTCGGCACGAGATGGGACATCCGTGACGCACCCCTCCTACCCTCAGCAGCCGTACGGTCCGAACCCCGGCCAGGCGCCCTATCCGCAGCCCGGCCCGCCGCCCCCGCCCGGGTGGGGCGGCCCGGCGCAGCCCTACGGGCCCGCCGGGCACCCACCGCAGCCGGGATATCCGCCCGCCCCACAGCCCGGCCCCGTGTGGGCCGCACCTCCCGGCCCGCCGCCGCTTCCCGCGCCGGCCCCGCAGCCGCCCGTCTCCGGACCGGAACAGGTGCCGGCGGACGTGGCCGGACTGGCCGCGCAGTGGCGGCTCGGCGGCCATGAGCGCGGATACCGCACGCCCAGCGCGGGAAGCGGCGTCGCGGTGGCGGTGGGCACGCTCGCCGCCGTGATCCTGGTGGAGGTGCTGCTCATCGCCTTCACCGACCACTACGTCATCGGCGGCTTCCTCTTCCTCGCCGTGGCCTACGCGTTCATCCACATGTTCCGGTGCATCTCGAACGCGGGCGTCTCGGTCCATCTCTTCACCGACGGCCTGGTGTGGACCACGGGCGGCCGGCACACACCGCTGCACTTCGGCGAGGTCACGGCGCTGCGCGTCGGAGGGAAGGGCCACCGCGAGCTGGTGCGCGGGGCCGCGCCACCGGTACGGCTCACGCCGTTCCTCCGCGACAGCGAGGACCTGTTCCGGCGGCTGGGCCAGACCGCGCTGCGGCATCGCTGGCCGACCGGCTGACCCGGACCCGGCCGCGTCCGACGGAGGCCGCGCCGCCGGTGAGTGAAATCGGAGCGCCGATCCGCAAGAATACGCCCAGGTGAGCGGGGTACTCTCCCGGCCGCCGGGACCGACGGAGCGGTGAGCCGCCGAGCGCCCGGAACCGCCGATGCCGACCACCGAAGGCCACCCGCATCGGCGGAGGAGGAAAGCGAGGCGGCGAACGCGACCAGAAACACGAAGCGGCGAGCCGCCGAGCGCCCGGAACCGCCGATGCCGACCACCGAAGGCCACCCGCATCGGCGGAGGAGGAAAGCGAGGCGGCGAACGCGACCAGAAACACGAAGCGGCGAGGTGCTGAACGTCCGGAGCCGTCGACACCCACCACCGAAGGCCACCCGCATCGGCGGTAGAGGAAAGCGAGACGGCGAACGCGACCAGAAACACGAAGCGGCGAACCGCCCAGCGCCCGGAACCGCCGACGCCGACCACCGAAGGCCACCCGCATCGGCGGTAGAGGAAAGCGAGACGGCGAACGCGACCAGAAACACGAAGCGGCGACCGGAAGGAGGGGAGGATGACGTCCTTCCGCGGCGGATCGGGACGGCCACCGGACGTCATCGTCAGTGATCCGGGGATGGTGCGCCGCGCGGTGGGCGCCGCCGCGATCGGCAACGCGACCGAATGGTTCGACTTCGGCGTGTACAGCTACCTCGCGGCGACGATCGGGAAGGTCTTCTACCCGACGGCCTCCGAGGGCGTGCAGCTCATCGCGGCGTTCACCACGTTCGCCGCCGCGTTCTTGGTCCGGCCGCTGGGCGGCCTGTTCTTCGGGCCGCTCGGCGACCGGATCGGCCGGCAGCGGGTGCTCGCGCTCACCATGCTGCTGATGGCCGGCGGCACGGTGGCCATCGGCCTGCTGCCGACATACGCCGCCGTCGGGGCCGTCGCTCCGGTCCTCCTGCTCCTGGCGCGCATGGTGCAGGGGTTCTCGACCGGCGGGGAGTACGGCGGGGCGACCACGTTCGTGGCCGAGTACGCGCCGGACCGGCGGCGCGGCTTCTTGTGCTCGTGGCTGGAGTTCGGCACCCTCTGCGGGTACATCGCCGGAGCGCTGCTCGTCTCCGGTCTCACGGTGACGCTGAGCCCGGAGCAGATGCTCGGCTGGGGCTGGCGTGTGCCGTTCCTGGTCGCCGGCCCGCTGGGCGTGGTGGGGCTCTACCTGCGGTTGCGGCTGGAGGACACCCCGGCGTTCCGGACCGAGGCGCACCCGTTCCGCCGTGCCGGGGGCGCGGAGCGCGGCCTGCGCTCCCAGCTCCGCGAGACGGTGCTCGTGCAGTGGCGTCCGCTGCTGCTGTGCCTGGGCCTGGTGATGGTGTTCAACGTCGACAACTACCTGCTGACCGCCTACCTGCCCACGTACCTGTCCAGCGTGCTCGGGTACCAGGAGACGCACGGGCTGCTGGTCGTGCTGGTCGCGATGGCGAGCATGCTGCTCGCCGTCAACGCGGTCGGCCGGCTCAGCGACCGGGTCGGGCGGCGGCCGGTGCTGGTCTCGGGCTGTATCGCCTCGGTTCTGGTGCCGCTGCCCGCGTTCTGGCTGCTGCAGCGCGGGACGGTCACGGGCGTCCTGATCGGCACGCTGCTGCTGGCGGCGGCTCTGGTGCACTTCTCGGGTGCGGCGCCCGCGGCACTGCCCGCGCTGTTCCCGACCCGGGTGCGCTACGGCGCGCTCGCCATCGGTTTCAACGTGTCGGTGTCGCTGTTCGGCGGCACCACGCCGCTGGTGGCCCAGTCGCTCGTCGAGGCGACCGGAAGCCGGTACCTGCCCGCGGTCCCGATGATGCTGGCCGGGGTGGTCGGACTGGTCGCGGTACTGGCGATGCGGGAGAGCGCCGGCCGCCCGCTGCCGGACGCCCTCCCCTCCGTCGCGGCCGGGGCGCAGCCCGGCCCGCCGGGCCCTGGCGGGCCCGCGGCCGACGGTTCCACGGCTCCGCACGGTCCGTGTTAGCGTTCACCGGCGGACCGGCCGCCGAGCAGGTGACGGGGGCCAGCCCGAGCGGCTGCGGAGCGGGAAGACCGTCCGAACGACCGCAGAGCGGGAAAAGCCGCCCGAGCGACCGCGGAGCGGGGGAACAGGGACACAGCATGACCACGGGGGAGCGCGGCGCCGGGCGGGCGCCGGGGATGACGGACGTCGCGCGGCTGGCGGGGGTGTCGCACCAGACGGTCTCCCGGGTGGTCAATGGGCACCCCAACGTGCGGGAGGAGACCCGCCGACGGGTGCAGGAGGCCATCGAGACGCTGGCCTACCGGCGCAACCCGGCCGCCCGCGCATTGGTGACGCGCCGCAGCGGCATGGTGGGGGTCGTCGGGCTGAACACGACGCTGTACGGCCCGGCCAGCACGCTCGGCGCGATCGAGGAGGCGGCCGGCGATGTCGGGTACGCGGTCACGGTGGCCGCGCTGCGTGGCACGGACCGGTCCTCGTTCGATGAGGCGGCGCGCCGGCTCGCCGACCAGATGGTGGACGGCGTCATCGTCATCGCCCCACTGAGCTGGATCGCCGCCGCCCTGACGAACCGGCCGCCCGCGGTGCCGGTCGTGGTGGTCGACGGCGGTACGGACGTGGGCGCGCCCGTCGTCGCGGTCGACCAGTACACCGGGGCCCGCGCCGCGACCCGGCATCTGCTGGAGCTGGGGCATCGCACGGTGGCCCACATCGCCGGGCCGGACGGCTGGCTGCACGCCGCGGCGCGCGCGGCGGGCTGGCGGGCCGAACTGGCCGACGCCGGTCTGCCCGTCCCGCCGGCCTGGCCCGGCGACTGGAGCCCGCGCTCGGGGTACGAGGCCGGGCGGGAGATCGTGCGGCGCGGTGCGGTCACGGCGGTGTTCGCCGGCAACGACCATATGGCGCTGGGCGCGCTGCGCGCGTTCCAGGAGGCCGGAGTACGCGTGCCCCAGGACATCAGTGTCGTGGGGTTCGACGACGCACCCGAGGCGGCCTTCTACGCCCCGCCGCTCACCACGGTGCGTCAGGACTTCGCCGCGGTCGGGCGGCGCTGCATCGACCTGCTGCTGTCCCGTCTGGCGGACGGCGTCGGCGCAGCCGAGCACGTGCTGGTGCAGCCGGACCTGGTGGTGCGCGCCAGCACGGCCGCCCCGCGCGGACGCGGGTAACGGCGCGGCCCTGGGAATCGAAGGTGCCGGCCGGGCGTACCGCCGGGTGCGGCCTGCGGGTCGGCTCCGGTGGCGCTGTGGTCCGGGGAGTTCCGGCGCACCGGCCATGACACATGCGAACATCACCCCGCGAACGCGCCATGTTACCCTGCGTGGCCATCGGCGAATGCCCGGCCCGCCCTTCCCGGACGGCGGCGGCCGCTTCCGCCTGGTTCCGGCGCCGGATTCGCCTACGCCATAAGGGATCTTGGCCCCTATGATGCGCTTTGCACGCTCTTTACACCTCAGGAGCACACATGTCGCAGTTCACCCCTGACTCCTCCGGCGGCGGTGCGGCCTTCCCGCCCGAGCTGAACACCGGCCAGCCCACCGCGGCTCGCGTCTACGACGTGATGCTGAACGGCAAGGACAACTTCGCGATCGACCGGCAGGTCGCGCACGCCAGTCTGGCCGTGATGCCGGAACTGAAGGAGATCGCGATCCACAACCGCGAGATCCTGCACCGCGTGGTGCGGTTCCTGGCGGCCGAGGCGGGCATCACCCAATTCCTCGACCTGGGATCCGGGCTGCCCACCGCGAGAAACACCCACGAGGTGGCGCAGGAGGTGAACCCCGACGCCCGCGTGGTGTACGTCGACATCGACCCCATCGTGCTGGCGCACGGCCGCGCGATCCTCGCCGAGAACGGCAACACCACCGTCGTCACCGCGGACATCCGCGACCCACAGGCCGTGCTGGACCACCCGGAGATCCAGGAGTTCATCGACTTCGGCAAGCCGATGTGCGTGATGCTGTGCGGCATCCTGCACCACATCCTCGACGACGAGGACCCGAACGGCATCGTGCGGACCCTCCGGGACGCGGTGCCCAGCGGCTCCTACTTCTTCATCACCAACTTCACCCGGCTCGGCGACGCCAGCTCCAGCGTCGAGCTGGAGAAGCAGCTGCTGGAACAGCTCGGCACCGGCCGGGTGCGCACCCCGGCGGAGCTCGCCGCGTTCTTCGACGGGATGGAGCTGCTCCTGCCCGGCATCGTGCCGCTCCCCATGTGGCGTCCGGACCGCCCGGTCGTGGACTCCACCACGGTCGGCGTGCGCTTCATGACCGGAGGCGTGGCGGTCAAGCGCTGACGCCCGGCGCCGGTCGCGACGGGACGGGCGCGAGCGGCCGCGCAACGGGGCGAGTCTCGAAGCGGCCACGGCGGGGAGGAGGATCGGGGCGCCGCCCCGGTGGGGCGGCGCCCGAGGTCGTGCCGCGGCCACGCTCGCCCCCGCGCACCGCCATGAGCCGGGTCGGCACCCACCGGCATTGACTACTTCTCTGGTCGGAAATATGGTCAAGAGGTGCCAGCCGCCCCCGCACCGCCGGACCCGCCGACCTCCCGCCAGCCGAGCGTGGCCATCATCGGAGCCGGACCGCGCGGTACCTCTCTTCTGGAACGCATCGTCGCCAACCACCCCGTGCTCCGCGGTGAGCGCCCGCTCGACGTGCATCTCGTCGACCCGTACCCGCCCGGCGGCGGGCGCATCTGGCGCTGGGAGCAGTCCCGGCTGCTGTGGATGAACACCACCGCCGACGACTGCACGATGTTCACCGACGCGTCGGCCACCATCGCCGGCCCCGTCCGGCCCGGCCCGACCCTCACCGAATGGGCGCGCGACCTGGCCGCCGGACGGCTGGACACGCCACCGGGGTTCGTACCCCGGGCCGAGACGATCGCCGAGGCGGCGCGCGCACACGGCGGCTGGTTCGCCACCCGCCGCCTGCAGAGCCAGTACCTGTCCTGGGTCTTCTGGCGCACCGTCGCCGACGCTCCGCGCTCGATCCGGGTCCGCGTGCACGAGGCCGCCGCCACCGACCTGCGCGACCTGCCCGACGGCCGGCAGCGCGTCGTCCTCGACGGTGACCTGCCGCCGCTCGACGTCGACGTGGTCGTGCTGGCGCAGGGCACCGTGGACGTCCGGCCCACCACGGACGAACGGGCGCTGCTCCGGCACGCCGCCGGGCACGGGCTGACCTACCTGCCGACCGGCCCCACCGCCGACGTCTCCTTCGACGCGTTGCGGCCGGGCGAGCCCGTGATCGTCCGAGGACTGGGGCTCGCCTTCATCGACGCCATGGTGCTGCTCACCTCGGGGCGCGGCGGCTCGTTCCACCGGGACGCCACCGGGACGCTGCGGTACACGCCCTCCGGCCGCGAGCCGGTGCTGTTCGCCGGCTCCCGCCGCGGTGTGCCGTACCGGTCCAAGATCCACTACGGCTTCCCACGCGGCGCACCTCCACGGCTGCCCCGGCACTTCTCCGCGACGGCCGTCGCGGCACTGGGCGACCGCCCGCTCGACTTCGACGCCGACCTGCGTCCCCTGATCACCCGTGAGCTCACCGACGCCGCCTACCGGGAACTCGCCGAGGCGCATCCCGAGCGGCTGGCGATGGACCCCGCCGGGTTCCTCGACCGGCTGGACCGGCTGGACTGGGACGGTCCGGACCTGAAGGAGCTGGTCACCGCCGCCGTCCCGGACGAGGCCGACCGGGTCGACCTCGACCGGCTGGACCGGCCGCTCGCCCGGCGCCGGTTCGCCGCATCGGCCGCACTCCAGGACTGGATGCGCGACCACATCGCCGCCGACCTGGCCCGCCGGCGTGACCCCGGGCACAGCGCCGACCTCGCGATCTTCCACGCGCTGCTCTCGGTCTTCACCGTCCTCGGCGAGCTCCTCGCGGCCGACCGGATCTCGGCGAGGTCCCGCGAGAGCGGGCTGCCCGGGTTCCTGAGTTTCTTCAGCTACTACGCCAGCGGACCGCCCGGCCCACGCCTGGAGGAGCTGCTCGCGCTGTCGCGGGCCGGGATCGTCCGGTTCCTGGGCGCCGACGTCCAGGTGACCGCCGCACCGGACGGGTTCCGGGCCCGCGGCTCCGGCGTGCCCGGCGAGGTGACCGCGCATGCGCTGGTGGACGCCCGGCTGGCCGCCGGCTCACTGGCCCGCGCCGCCGACCCGCTGCTGCGCAGCCTCGCCGGGCGCGGCGAGGTCGCCGAACTGGTGCGGGTGGACCCCGAGGCCGGCACCCGGCACCCCACCGGCCTGCTGGACGCGGACCTCGCCGACCAGCGGCTGCGGCGCTCCGGTGGCGCCGCCCATCCCCGCAGGTTCGGTGCCGGGGCGCTGGTCTCCGGCGGGGTGGGCGCGGCCGGGTTCTCCCGGCCGCGGACCAACGCCGGGTTCTTCCGGCAGAACAACGCGCTCGCGCGGCGCGTCCTCGCCGAACTCGGCCGGGTACCCGGCCGCGGCGACGCCCCGGCTCCCTGACGCGCGCACTGGGGCCGTGCCCCGGTTCGCCCCCGAATTCCGGATCCGCAGGGGTTTTGACGAGGGCTTAGCAACCCACCCCGGGCGTCAGGCGTGCGGCCCCGCCGTCCACCGTCGCGTCGCGATCCGCACCGGCAGCGGCGATCCGGGCGATGCCGTCGGCCGTCTCGGACCAGTGCCCGACGGGGTCAGGGGGCCTCCGGCGACCTGAAGCCGGATTGACGCTCAGGGGCCTTTCTTTGATCCTCACAGATCGACGTCCTGTTTGGTTTTGGGTCGGCCGCCGCAAGCATGGAGGGCGTGACTCCAAGGAGCGCTGCCATTGGTGAAGGGGCCAATGGCAGCGTCCGTGAAATGGAGACCGGCCTGGCAAATCGTCAGGCCAGCTTCCCAGGAGGAAACGATTCCTATGAAGACCATCCTGCGTCGAATCACGCTCGCCGGCATCGTTGCACCCGCGATCGTTCTCGGCACGCCCGCGCTGGCCAGCGCGCAGGTCATTTTCCCGGGGGACTTCTTCTTCCCGACCTTCAACGTCCCGAGCAGCAGCTTCGAGCAGCAGGCGACGTCGGCCGGGCCGTTCGGGGCCGGCACCTTCGGTGTGCGGAGCCACGCCCAGGGATTCTGACCCGGAACCGAGGTGAGCCGGCCGGGCAGTTGAGCCATTCTGTTCGCTGAGCGTCACCTTCGGCGCACGGAGGAGATCGGCCGCTCCGAGCCGCGCGGAAACCATCGCCGCGACGGATGGACGCGCCGAACGAACTCCACGTCGGCACCGTCACCGATTCCGGTGGCGGTGCCGGCCTTTTTCCAGCGGATCCGCCGCAACATGACGTGATACCGCCCGCCGAAATCCCCGCAAATTCCCATGGCCGTCCGGGAATCCTTTGGCCGAGGTTGGATATTGCACCGCTTTCTTTGGCCTGAGCATATCGTCGAACTGTTTGATTTTGATATGGGCATCGCAAGCATGGGAGACGTGACTCCGGGTCGCACCGTGGTCGATATAAAGGGCCGACCACGGCCGGCCGTGTAACGGAGACCGGCCTGGCAGATCGCCAGACCAGCTTTCCAGGAGGAAACGATTCCTATGAAGACCATCCTGCGCCGAATCACGCTCGCCGGCATCGTCGCACCCGCGATCGTCCTCGGCACGCCCGCACTGGCCGGCGCGCAAACGATCTTCCCCGGGGACTTCTTCTTCCCGCGCATCAACGTCGTCCCGGAGAGCAGCTTCGAGCAGCAGTCGACGGCGGCGGGACCGGGCGGGGCCAGCACCTTCGGGACGCAGAGCCACGCGCGAGGCGGAATCTGACCTCTGACGGCGGTCACTGAACGGATATGTTCGGCACCGCCAGGACGGCACGATCGGCCGACGACCGCACCGGCACCGCCGAACGCGGAGATGTCAGAGGAAATCAGGGGCCACCGATCACCGTCCATATCGGCACCGTCACCATCACCGGTGGCGGTGCCGACCGATTCCGGCGACCTCAGGGAGAAATCCGGCTCTCAGGAGGAAGCGCTGACGTCTTTGGTGGATATTAGAGATCGAGATCTTTTCTTTGTATCCCCCAGAGAGCCGTCCTGTTTGTTTTTGAAACAGGCGCCGCAAGCATGGGAGGCGTGACTCCAGGACGCGCCGCGATCAGCGAAAGGGACTGATCTCGGCCGGCCGTGAAATGGAGACCGGCCTGGCAAATCGTCAGGCCAGCTTCCCAGGAGGAAACGATTCCTATGAAGACCATCCTGCGTCGAATCACGCTCGCCGGCATCGTCGCACCCGCGATCATTCTCGGCACGCCCGCGCTGGCGAACGCCCAGGTGATCTTCCCAGGGGACTTCTTCTTCCCGCGCTTCAACGTCCCGAGCAGCGCCTTCGAACAGCAGAGCACCTTCGCCGGGCCGTTCGGAGCCGGGACGACCGGGACGAGGAGCCACGCCCGGGGCTTCTGACTCCTGGCCACGGCGTGCTGAACGAACGGGTTCGGCACGAGCACGGCGAAACGATCGGACGGTCGCCCACCCCGCGACGCGCCGGGACGACGGAGGCCGCCGACCCCGTTTCCGTGTCGGCACCGTCACCGCTACCGGTGGCGGTGCCGTCCACCGTCACCGGCCGGTGGTCGCCCCGCCGGCCGCACGGCAGCAGCCTGACCTGGCCGTCGCCAGGTCCACCTTTCTGGAGGACGAGATTCCCATGAAGACCATCCTGCGCCGGTTCATGCTCACCGGCCTCCTCGCACCCGCTCTCGCCGTCGGAACACCAGCGCTCGCGGCGCATGCCCAGGAATGTGTCTGCCCCGGAGGCGGCGGAGGCGGAGCCGCCGGCGGCGCCCAGGCGGCCGGCGGGGCCGCCGGTGGCGGCGCTGCCGGTGGCGCGGGTGGCGGAGCCGTCGGCCGTGCCGGTGGCGCGGCGGTCGGTGGTGGCGGCCACTTGGGAGCTCGGCACCGCGTGCACCACCGCCACGATCACTTCCACCACCACCGGTTCTTCGGTCCGCGCAGCAGCTTCGAACGGCAGGGCACCTTCGCGGGGCCGTTCGGGGCCGGAACGACCGGGACGCGAAGCTCGGCGCGTGGCTGAGCCCACCGGGGCGCAGGTACCTCGCGGCGGTGGGGACTGCCGGCGCTTCATTCGCTGGCGGTCATGACGTCGGCGCCCACCTGACGGGGTGGTGGCGCCGACCGCCGCCCGTCCCGGAAACCTGGGCAGGGATTGACGGTGCGGGCGCATCCTTGAGGTCCCGCATGCGGTCGTCCTGTTTGGTCTTGGCGTGGCCGCCGCAAGCATGGGAGGCGTGACTCCACGGCCGGTGCCGTCAGGGAAATGCCCGGGGCCGGCGGATCACGGAATGGAAATGGCTCGGCAGATCGCCGGGCCGGCTTTCCCAGAGGAGACGATTCGTATGAAGACCATCATGCGCCGGATCGCCATCGCGGGCCTCGTCGCGCCGGCTCTCGCCATAGGCGCGCCCGCCATGGCCAACGCCCAGGATTGGGACGGTGGCTTCGGGGACGAGTTCGGCGGGTTCGGCGATGAATTCGGTGGATTCGGAGACGAGTTCGGCGGGTTCGGCGACGAGTTCGGTGGATTCGGAGACGAGTTCGGTGGATTCGGCGATGAATTCGGTGGATTCGGAGACGAGTTCGGTGGATTCGGCGACGAAGGGTTCTTCTGATTCCGACTCAGTCGTCGGCCCGGCCGACCGGCACGCCCGGCGCACCGCCGGGCGGCGTCCGGCGGCCGGGCCCGGCCGCCGCCTACGGACACCGACGCAGGGGGCGCGGACCCCTACCGGAACGCCGAGGCGGCACCGTCGCGCACTCCTCGCCTTCCGCCGACCATTGCACGCCGCGACCGGAACTTCCGCCCTCCAGAAATCCGTGTCGAACATGAATCACCTTCGTTGCCTTCCATGCCGCCGTCCTGTTCGCACCGAGGAAGGGCGTCGAGCATGGCAGAGACGCCTCCAGATCGTGCCGCCACCGTCGCGGTTTTGCGGGCGGCGCGGCCCTGAAATGGCCGTGGTCCGGTAGATCGCCGGGTCATCTTTCCGGAAGGGAGATCCCATGAAATTCGACGTGCGCCGACTCGTACTCGCGGCCGTCCTCGCGCCCGCCCTCGTGGTCGGAGGGGCGTCCATGGCCGGAGCGCAGGAGGGGGACGACGACTACGACTTCACAGAAGAGGAGCCCTCCACCGAGGAAGGTTTCGGCGCGTATCCGGGTGGCGGCGGGTTCGGCGAGTACCCGGGCGGGGGCGGATTCGGCAACTACCCCGGTGGCGGCGGATTCGGCAACTACCCCGGCGGCGGCGGATTCGGCAACTACCCAGGTGGCGGCTGACGACGGTCGGCAGGCGCACGCCGCGGCGGCACCGTCACCCGATCCGGTGGCGGTGCCGACCGCTGTCCGGGAGGCGCCGGGCCGCCGCTACGAGACCCCTTCCGCGGCGGCCCGCCCCGGAACGGGGGGCAGTCCCAGGTTCTCGCGCAGGGTTGCCCCGGCGTACTCCGCGCGGAGCGCGCCGCGCTCCTGGAGCAGCGGCACCACCTTGTCCACGAACTCGTCGAGGCCGCCGGGCGTGAGGTGCGGAACGAGGATGAAACCGTCGCACGCCCCGGCGCTCACGTGCTCCTGGAGCGCGTCCGCCACCTGGCCGGGTGTGCCGACGAACGTCTGCCGGGCGGTCACCTCGACGATGAGATCGCGGATGCTGAGCTTGCCCGCCTCGGCGATCTCGCGCCAGCGCCGGGCCACCGCCAGCGGGTCCCGGGTGTGCCGCACCCGGCCCCGGGTGATGGCCGTATTGCCGGGATCCGGGTCGACGTCGGGGAGCGGGCCGTCAGGGTCGTAGCCGGACAGGTCGCGGCCCCAGACCTGTTCCAGGAAGCTGATCGCCCCCGGCCCGCTGACCTGCTGGTAGCGAATTCGGGTCGCACGTTCGGCGGCCTCCTCCGCCGTGTCGCCGAGGACGAAGGTCACCCCGGGCATGATGAGGAGTTCTTCGGGGGTGCGCCCGTGCCGGGTCAACCGCGCCTTGACGTCCGAGTAGAACGCCTGCGCCTCCGCCAGAGCGCCGTGCCGGGAGAAGACGATGTCGGCGGCCGCCGCGGCGAACTCCCGTCCCTGCTCGGAGTCCCCGGCCTGGATCACCACGGGGTGCCCCTGCGGTGAGCGGGGCACGGAGAACTCGCCCTCGATGTCGAAGAAGCGGTCGTGGTGCCGGAACGCGCCGACCCCGCCGTCCGGGTCGGCGGCGCTGTCGAACGGGCTGTCCCACAGCTCGCGGGCGGTGCGGACGAAGGCGGCGGCGCGCTCGTAGCGATCGGCGTGGTCGAGGTAGCCACCGCGCCGGAAGTTCTCCCCGGTGAAGGCGTCGGAGGACGTCACGACGTTCCACGCGGCCCGCCCGGCGCTGAGGTGGTCGAGGGAGGCGAGCTGCCGGGCGAGTTCGTAGGGTTCGTTGAAGGTCGCGCTGAGCGTGCCGGCCAGCCCGAGGTGGGTGGTGACGGCGGCGAGCGCGGCGAGGACGGTGAGGGTGTCGGGGCGGCCGACGACGTCGAGGTCGAAGATCTTGCCCTGGTGCTCCCGCAGCCGGAGCCCTTCGGCCAGGAAGAAGAAGTCGAACCGGCCACGCTCCGCGGTCTCGGCGAGGTGCCGGAACGAGGCGAAGTCGATCTGGCTGCCGGCGGCCGGGTCGCTCCACACCGTTGTGCTGTTGACTCCCGGGAAGTGGGCGGCGAGCCGGATCTGTCGAGGTGGGGTGCTCATCAGAGGGCCGTCCTTCGTGCAGCGTTTCGCGGTCGGGTCGTGGTCTCTGGGTCCCGGCCGGTGCACGGCCGTGCGGGCGGGCTCGCCGACGGCCCCGGCGGATGCGGCCGGGTCGGCCGGACCGACGCCGTCCGCGCGGCTCCGGGGACCGGGGTCGGCGGGTCCCGGCGGACGATCTCGGCACCGTGCCTCCCAAGGGCGGGGAAGCCGTCTGCGGCCGGACGTGGCCGCCGGGACACTCATCGGTACTTCTTCGTGGCCGCGTCCCAGGGCGGGAGCGGACTCCCGGGAAGTGCCGGTACGCCGTGCGGTCGTTCGCGGCCGGCCGCGTGCGGCCCGACGGCCAGCACCCGCGCGGGACTCACCGGCCGGGACGGTCACGGTGATGGGGGCGCGAGTGGCCCGTCGGCGACCGGGCGGCGGCCGAGCCCTGGTCGGCCGCCGAGCCCGCCCCGGATCCTTCCTCGGGTGCCGCGCTCGCTTCCGGCGGGCAGACCGGGCTCACGCCGAGCGCGGTGCCGAGTTCGCCCAGGTGGTACGCGTGTTCGGTGCGGCGGCCGGGGACGCCGCCGGGCTCCGGGCCGTGCGTGGACGGGGGCGCCTCCGGCCGCTCCTGGCGGCGTGCCGGTGCGCGGCCGACCGTGCCGGGGCGCGACCACATCACGCGCTCGCGTACCGGTTGGCGGGTCGCGGGAGCCCGAAGTGGCCGCGCAGCGTGTCGGCGGTGTACTCCGGCCGGAACAGTCCCTGGTCGCGCAACCGGGGCACCACCTCGTCGACGAACGCGGTGAGGTCGGTCGGCAGCACCGCGGGGCGGATGAGGAAACCGTCGGCGGCGTCGGCGGCGGCCCATCGCGCGATCCGGTCGGCGAGGTCGGCCGGCGTCCCCACGAAGTCCAGCCGTGGCGCCGCGGGACCGGCCAGTTCGTCCAGCCGGGTCCGGCGCTCGCGGGCGGTCGGCGGATCGGCGGCCAGCAGGACGGTCGTGTCGGCCAGCACGGCGACCTCGTCGGGGGCGCGTCCGGCCGCCGCCACCGCGGTACGGACCTCGGCGCGGCCGGATCGGGCGTCGGCGAGCCCGGCGGCGGCGATGACGATCACGTCGGCGTGGCGGGCGGCCGCCCGCAGCGCCGGCGCGGAGTCGGCGCGCGCCACCACGAGCGGGTGCCCTTGCGGTGGGCGCGGGGTGATCGAGGGCCCCTTGACCGTCCAGCCGGGGCCGGTGAAGTCGACGTAGTGCAGTTTCTCGCGGTCGATGAACCGGCCGGACGCGGTGTCGCGGATCTCGGCGTCGTCCTCCCAGCTGTCCCACAGCCGGGCGACTACGTCGGCGACCGCGGCGGCCTCGGCCCACAGCTCCTCTGGGGCGGCGAGACCGCGGCGCCCGATGTGCCGCGCCTCGGCGGCGGTGCCGGAGACCGCGAATCGCCATCCGGCCCGCCCGGCGCTCACGTAGTCGAGCGTCGCGACGGCCTTGGAGACGTGGAACGGCTCGGTGTGCGTGGTCGTGACGGTCGGCACCAGCCCGATCCCGCTGGTGAGGGGCGCGACGCGGGCGAGCGTGAGCACCGCGTCGAGGCGGGCGCGCGGCGAGCCCGCCGAGCCGGTCGCGGGGGCGAGCGCGTCGTCCAGCGTCACGAAGTCCAGTCGGCCGCGCTCGGCCTCCAGCGCCAGGCGCACGTAGTGGTCGGCCGTGCAGAGCCGGCGAGTGGAGGTCCCGGCGGCCCGCCACGCGGCGGGGTGCGCGCCCGCCCCGTCGATGGCCGCCGCCAGGTGGAGGGCCCGTGGGGATCCGGTCACCGTGTGCTCCCGTCGATCGACCGCCGTGCGGCGAATGGTGGTGCGGGCGTCCCCGCTGGAAATCCGGGCGCGACGCGACGCGACTCTTAACCTACTAAATCGATCTGGAAATAGTAAATGGTCGCTGCGCGTCCGGCCTCGCCCTGTCCCTCCGACGGCACCACCGGACCCACGAACGATCGTCTTTTATTCACCCTGTGCCGAAGAAGTAGCTGAATTTTGGACGATCAGCGAGACGATGGAGGTGTCTCCCGGGCCGCGCCGACGACGCCGTACAGCGGCGCGACCCACGTACGAGGGGCGGGTCGGCAACGACCCCGCCCGGTCTTCCCGGGAGAGGAAAGATCCAGATGAGAACCACCCTGCGCCGGATCGCGGTCGCCGGCGTCCTCGCCCCGGTTCTGGCCCTGGGTGCGCCCGGCGCGGCCATGGCGGCCGGTGCCGCTCCGGCGTTGGCACCGTCGGCCACCCCGGTCGCGGCGGTCCAGATGATCCACGGCATGGACCACGGTGGCTTCCACGGTGGCTTCCACCACAGGTTCCACCATGGGTTCCACCACCACCACGGCTTCGGCCACCACTGCGGGTGGTGGGCCTGGCACCACGGGTTCTGCCGCACCTGGGGCGGCTGGTAAGGCCACACCGGTCACCGTGACCGGCATTTGGCGTCACCCATCGTGAGGTGCGAGGGGACCCGGTCGTGCGCGACGGCGGTCACGCCGCACGCGGCGCCCGGTGACCTACTCGCACCCTGACGTCCGCCAGCGTTTCGGACCGCCGCGCCGAAACGTTGCCGGCACCGCCGCCGCCGGCCTCCCGCCGGCGGCGGCACCCATGTTCGCGCCGAACGGGAAACCGTAACCTGCTTCCGGCGTCGCCCACGTGGTGGACGTCGCACGTTTTCCCTACCAAGCAAGTAGATTTAATCGAGTGAAGCGGCCACCATGGAACCGACACCCCGAAACCCACCCCCACCCGCCGCTCCACCCGACCGCCCACCGACATCACGGAGTCCAGTGGTGACGCACACCCAGGCAGCCCACGGCCACCCGCCGAGCGGCGGGGCCGCACCCACCACAAGCCGACTCGCGGCGTCCCCGCTCGCCCTGGAGCACGACGAATCCACCCGCCTACTGGGGGTGCTGCCGCTGGCCGAGCGGGGCAAGGTCATGGTCATCGTCGGCCACATCCGGGACGCTTCCGGCGCCATGACGGAACCGTGCGCCGCCGACGGCTCGGACGCCCTCGTCATCGACCGCGCCACCCGACGGGTCTTGGCGGACCGGACGCCGGTGCGGCTGAGCTACCAGGAGTTCGAACTCCTCGCCCACCTGGCCTCCTCCCCCGGCCGGGTGTTCTCCCGGTCCGAACTGCTCGACCGCGTGTGGCGCTCCGACACGCACGCCGGAACGCGGACGGTCGACGTGCACATCCATCGGCTTCGCCGCAAACTCGGGGAACTGGGCCACCGGCTCGCCACGGTTCGGCGAGTCGGCTACGCCTACCAACCGGAGCGGCGAGCCGTCGAGCGCCCGGAGCCGTCGACGCCGATCGCCGCAGGCCGATCCGTGTCGGCGGCGAAGGGAAGCGAGACGGCGAGCGCGACCAGAAACACCCAACGGCCAGCCGCCGAACGCCCGCAGCCGCCGGCGCCGATCGCCGCAGGCCGATCCGTGTCGGCGGCGAAGGGAAGCGAGACGGCGAGCCCGACCAGAAACACCCAACGGCCAGCCGCCGAACGCCCGCAGCCGCCGACACCGATCCCCACAGCCCACCCCGCGCCAACGGGGCAGGAAAGCGAAACTGCGGACCCGACCCGAAGCACTCGGCGGGACGTGGCACCCCGCCGATATTGCCCACCTTTCAGGTAGATAAATTAGAGTTGTCGGAGCGGCGTCCGGCGCCGTCCAGCATCCGTCTCGCACGCCCGCACCGCCGATTCCGGGAGGTACGCCGCATGACGCTCACGTTCCACTGGTTCCTGCCCACCCAGGGCGACGGCCGCGGCATCGTCAGCGGCGGGCACGGCGTCGACATCGACTCCGCCACCCGCAGTCGGCCGGCCGACGTCGGCTACCTCGGCCAGATCGTCCGGGCCGCCGAGCCGTTGGGATTCGAGGGGGCGCTGACCCCCACAGGTGCGTGGTGCGAGGACGCCTGGCTGACCACCGCGATGCTGTCCGCCGTCAGCGAGCGCTTGAAGTTCCTGGTCGCGTTCCGGCCCGGCCTGCTCTCCCCCACGCTCGCCGCGCAGATGTCGGCCACCTTCCAGCGGCTGAGCGGCGGCCGGCTCATGCTCAACGTGGTGACCGGCGGGGAGTCCCACGAGCAGCGCACCCATGGCGACTTTCTCGGCAAGGACGCCCGTTACGCCCGCACCGGGGAGTTCCTGGAGATCGTCCGCCGGTTGTTCCGCGGCGAGACCGTCGATTTCGCGGGCGAGCATCTGCGGGTCGAGGACGCCCGCCTGCACCGTCTCCCCGTGCCCACTCCCCCGGTGTACTTCGGCGGCTCCTCCCCCGCCGCGCTGGAGGTCGCCGCCCGCCACGTCGACACCTACCTCACCTGGGGTGAACCGCCGACGGCGGTGGCCGAGAAGATCGGCCGGGTGCGCGCACTCGCCGTGACGCACGGCCGCGAACTCGCCTTCGGCGTGCGGCTGCACGTCATCTCCCGGGACACCGCCGAGGAGGCGTGGGCCGAGACCGAGCGGCTCCTGGCGGGCATGGCGCCGGAGACCATCGCCAACGTCCAGGCCGGCCTGGCGCGCAGCGAGTCCGAAGGCCAGCGCCGGATGCTCGACCTGCACGGCGGGCGCACCGACCGGCTGGAGATCCACCCCAACCTGTGGGCCGGTATCGGCCTGGTCCGCGGGGGCGCCGGCACGGCGCTGGTCGGCAGCCACCGCGAGGTCGCCGACCTGATCGAGGAGTACCACCGCGCCGGCGTCACCGAGTTCGTGCTGTCCGGCTACCCGCACCTGGAGGAGGCGTACTGGTTCGGCGAAGGGGTGTTGCCGGTGCTGCGCGAGCGCGGCCTGTGGCGGCACCCGGCCGAACCGGCCTCCGCCCCCGATTCCCTGGTGCCGTCCGCCGGCTGACGGCGCACCCGCCAGGACCCGTCCCCGGAAAGAGACGCCCACCCATGAGCATCACCGTTCTCGTCGGAAACCCGCGCTCCGGGTCCCGTACCTCCAGCACCGCCGTCGCGGCGGCCCGGGCGGTCGCGGCCGCCGCCGGGCGCCCCGGCGAGCCCGAGGTCGTCGAATTGGCCGATCTCGCCCCCGTTCTGCTCGACCCGCGGCGTCCGGCGCCGGTCACCGAGGCCGTCGACCGGGTGCTCGCCTCCGACGTCCTGCTCGTCGCGAGCCCCACGTACAAGGCGACCTACAGCGGGTTGCTCAAGGTCTTCCTCGACCAGATCGCCACCGGCGCGCTCGCCGGCCGGACGGCGATCCCGCTGCTGCTCGTGGGCTCGCCCGCGCACACGCTCGCCGTCGAGGTGCACCTGCGCCCGTTGCTGGTCGAACTCGGCGCCACGGTACCGACCCCCGGGCTCGCCGTCGTCGAGTCCGATCTGCCGCGGCTGCCGGAGCTGCTGCCCCCGTGGGCGGAGCGGGTGGCGCGGCAGCTCGCCCCGCCCGCCACCGGCGGCTGACGCCCGGGCGAGGACGCCCCCGCCTGGCAGCGGGACCGCCGGAAGGACAGGAGGATCATGGACTGCACGAACGCGACGGTCGGCGGCCCGGTGGGATCCCCGGCCACGGCGGGCCCGGCGCCGGATCCACCGGACGCCGATGGGGCGGCCGTGGCCCCGGTGGCCGGAGACGGTGTGCCCGCCGACCTGTTCCGCCGGGCGCTGGGCCGGCACCCGGCGGGGGTCGTCGTCATCACGGCGGAACTCTCCGGTGAACCGGTCGGTATCACGGCGACCTCGTTCACCAGCATCAGCCTGTCCCCGCCACTCGTCGGGTTCTGCATCGCGCGGACCTCATCGACCTGGCCCAGGCTGCGGGCCGCCGGTGACTTCGCCGTGAACCTGCTCGCCGAGGACCAGCACGACGTGGCCACCCGCTTCGCGGCCAGGGGGGTCGACCGCTTCGCCGCCCCCACCGCCTGGCGCCGGGGGCCGGGCGCCGTCCCGCTCCTGGACGGAGCGGCGGCCCATCTGCTGTGCGAACGCCACGACCTGCGGCTACTCGGCGACCATTGGCTGGTGGTCGGTCACGTGACGCGGACCTGCCTGCCCGCCGAACGTCCGCCGCTGCTGTACCACCGGCGGACGTTCGGAGGGTTCCGGCCCCGCGAATGACGCGGGCCGTCGGAGATCGGGACGCGCCCGGGGGCCACCGCATCGGGCCACGGAGTTCGGCGTACCTCGTTCCCGCGGTGCGGAGCGCCTCCAGAATCCGGGTGAGGGCGGCCACGGTGCCGGGGAGCTTCGGGGTCGTCGGTTCCGGCCAGATAGCGCGCCGCCTCGTTCATCGCCCCTGATAGCAGATGAGTCAACGGCCGAACGGGCCGGCGCGCGATGGCACCCGCGTCCATCAGGATGATCGGGCCCTCGGCCAGATGGCGGGCGGAGGCGGCCTCGGCCATGGCCCGCCACTCGTTCCAGCCCAGGACGGCCGGGCCGGCCACGAGCACGATGCGTTTCACGTCGGATGGGTGCCGGCCGCGAGGAAGGCCCGGCGACCCGTGGTGAAGCTCTTCCAAGGATCGTCGTGCGCGTCGGCGGCACTTCATCGTGGCCGATCCCACTGGGGTTCTCATCGAGGTGATCACGGAGGTACCGCCGGCCGACGGCTACGCGGCCAACGAGGTCACGCGTTGACGGCGGTCCGCCGGTGCGGGGCGCGGGAGCGCCCCGCACCGGGCGGTCACGGCCGGATGGCCCCTTGGAACTGCTGGTCCCAGTACCCCGACAGGGACACCACTTCGATGGTCCGGCCGCTGCTCGGCGCGTGCACCATCTGGCCGTTGCCGGCGTAGATGCCGTTGTGGCCGATGTCGGGGAAGAAGAACAGGATGTCACCGGGCTGGAGTTCACTCCAGGAGACCTTGTTCGGCAGCTCGTACTGGGCGTAGGTGGTGCGCGGCAGGCTGACGCCGGCGGCTCCCCACGCGGCCTGGGTCAGGCCGGAGCAGTCGTAGCCGCTCGGGCCGGTGCCGCCCCAGACGTAGGGCTTGCCGACCTGGGCGAACGCGAAGTCCAGTGCGGTGCGGGCGCTGCCCGAGGCCGACCCCGTGTAGGAGGCGCCGCCGGAGTCCCCGCCGCCGGTCACCGGGTTCGTCTCGAAGCCGGCGAGCAGTTCCTCCTGCTCGGCGAGGGACTCCTCGACCTCGTCCTGCTTGTCCTTCAGCTCGTCGCGGCGCTCCTCGGCCTCGTCGCGGGCCTGCTCGGCCTCCTCCTTGAGCTGGAGCAGGCGCTCCGAGGCGTTGGTGAACTCCTCCAGCTCCGCCCGCTGCCGCTCCGACAGGTAGGAGATGTCGGCCGACTGGTCGAGCAGGGCGCTCGGGTCGTCCACGGAGAGCACCGTGGTGGTGGCGCTGGGGTCGTTGGACCGGTAGGCCGCGCTGGCGAAGCCGGCGACCCGCTCGCGCAGTTCCTCGTAGCGCTCGTCCTCGTCGCCGATCGACTCTTCCAGCGACTCGATGCGCCGCTCAGCGGCCTCCAGGTCCTCCTTCGCCTGGTTGTAGTCCTGGACGAGCGTGCTGGACTCCTCGGTCAGCTCCTCGATCCGCTGCTCGACCTCCTCCTGGGTGGGCTCGGCGTGTGCCGTGCCGCTGGGCAGCACGACGCCGCCGGCGAGGACGCCCATGCCGGCGGCGATGGCGCCGGCTCTGCGAGGAATGCGGTTTCTGCTCATGGTCGCTCACGACTCCTGTTGGAGGGGTAGGGGGAAGATCAGGGGTTGGGCCGCCGTTCGGGCGGCGGGCCGGGCGGCGCGCACCGGGCGGCCGGTGAAGGGCGGGTGAGGTCCGGCGGCGTCCGCCGGGACGCGCGGGCGAGCGGGACACGCGCGGGTTCGGCGGGACCACCGGGCACGCCTCTAGACGCGCTGGACGCAGATCGTGCGCAGCAGCCGGACGCCGCTCGGGCCGGCGGCGCGGTACGGCGCGGACTCGGGAGGCGGCGCGCCGGGCGGCGCCGTCCACTGGACGGCCGCCAGGGCCGCGCCGATCAGGAGGAACAGCAGCAGCTTGCCCGCCGCGGCGCGCGTGTCGGCACTCGCCGCCTCGACGGTGTCGCAGGGGTGGGCCTCGCCTGCGCCGTTGCCGTGCCCGGACTCCGGGACGCACATGGCGCCGTCCGTCAGGGGGCCGGCGACCGCCGCCGTGTCGGGTGCGGCGGCGCCGTGGTGGGCGCCTGCCGCCTGGGCGTGGCACAACTGGCACAGGAAATGCACCGCGAGCAGCGCGATCAGCACCGCGGCCCTGGCCCAGGGCCGCCGCAGGATCGCCGCCGTCGCTCGGAACACGAGGGGAAGACTACACAGACCGCCCCAAGAGCGACACTTGCCCTGAACGTCTCCCAGGTCACCCGCGTCCCGGCCGGCTCAGGCGGCGTCCGGTTCCGCCAGTTCGGGGAGCTCCGCGCGCGTGGGCGGGTCGGCACCGGGGCGGGAGACCGCTATGGCGGCGGCGCGGCCGGCGTGCGCGAGCAGCCGTTCGAGCCGCCTCTCGGGGAGGGACGCCAGCCGGGCGCGCCGGTCCGCGCCGAGCAGTCCGAGCGTCCACAGGCCGTCCACCAGCGCGGACATGAAGGCGTCGCCGGCGCCGACGGTGTCCGCCACCGTGGCGGGCAGCGCGGGCAGCGCGATCTTCGCGGCACGGCCGAACGCGACGGCACCGTGCTCCCCTCGGGTCAGCACCACCAGGGAGGGACCGGCGTCCAGCCACGCGCGGGCCGCCGCCGCGGGGTCGGTGTCCGGCTCCAGCCAGGCGAGGTCCTCCTCGCTCACCTTGACCACGTCACTGGCGGCGACCCGCTCGCCGACCCGGCGGCGCACGTCGTCGCGGGCGCCCATCACGGTGGGCCGGACGTTGGGGTCGTAGGTGACGGTGGCCTGCGCGGCGGCACGGCGCATGAGGTCGAGGACCTGCTCGCCGCCGGGCCGGTACACCGCGGCGATGGAGCCGGTGTGCAGCACCCGCACGTCCGGCGGTACCTCAACGGCGGGCAGCCGCCAGTCGAGCGTGAACTCGTAGGTCGCCGAGCCGTGCTCGTCCAGTGTGGCCTCGGCCCGCGGGGTGGGGAACCGGTCCGCCACCTCGCCAGGGAGGATGACGCCGGACGCGCTCAGGTGCCGGTGCAGGATTTCGCCGTCGGTGTCCCCGCCCCACCGGGTGAGCAGGCGGGTGGGGCGGCCGAGCCGGGCCAGGCCGAGGGCGGCGTTCGCCCCGCTGCCGCCGGGATGCCGGCGGGTCGGGGCGCCGGGGCGCCGTACGACGTCGATCAGCGCCTCGCCGACGACGAGCGCGCTGGCGGCGGCGCTCACCGCGCGCCTCCGCGCGCCGGGCGTCGCGTCCCGGCCGCGGGGTGCGGCGGTGTTTCCGGGTCGGCCGACGGCGTCGACGTCGGCCGCTGCGCACTGCTCTGCACCGCACCGCCTCCGGGGTCCTGGGTCCAATGCCGCAGGGACGCTATCGCCGGGGTTCACCGGCCGTCAACACTCCGGCCGGACGGCGATCACCGTGCGCCGCCGGGGGCGGCCCGGGTCCCGGATCGGGGCCGGCGCCCGCAAAGCTTCACCATGGTGTCTTGACACTCCAGACATGTCCGACTCACGATGCAGGCATGGACCTGTCAGACAGCCGGACTGCCGGACCACCCGGCCGGATCAGCGCCATGGAGGCGGTGCTGAGCGACCTGCGCGGCGCCATCGAGCGTGGCGAGTACCCCGTCGGCGCCAAGCTCCCCTCCGAAGCGGCCCTCACCCGGCAGTACGGGGTGAGCCGGTCGGTCGTCCGTGAGGCCCTGCGCGCCGCCCAGGCACTGGGACTCACCGTGTCGCGGGCCGGCAAGGGCAGCTACGTCGCCTCCGACCGCCCCGTCGACAACCCCCGGTTCGGCTCCTACTCCGCCCGAGATCTCGTGGAGGTGCGCCGGCACGTCGAGATCCCGGTCGCCGGCTACGCCGCCCTCCGGCGCAGCCAGGACGATCTCGACGTGCTCGCCCAGCTCATCGAGCGGATGGAGGCGGAGACCGACGACACCGCGTGGGTCGCGCTGGACACCCTCTTCCACATCACCATCGCCGAGGCGTCCGGGAACCCGGTGTTCCGCAAGGTCATCGAGGAGATCCGCGACGCGCTGTCCCGGCAGTCGATCTTCCTCAACCGCCTCGCCCACCGCCGCGAGCGGTCCGACCAGGAGCACCGCGCCATCCTGCGCGCCGTCGCCGACGGCTCCCGGGAGGCCGCCATCGAGGCGATGTCCGTGCACCTCCAACGGGTCGAATCGACCCTCACCACCATCGTGCGCCCCGGCCGTGCCGACCCGCGCCGCGAGTAGCAGCGAGTAGGAGGAGGCAACGTGAGCGAGGAGACCTTGAGTCCCGACCAGCGGCGCCCCGACCGGGGGCACGTCGACGCGGGCGACGCCGGGTACCGCAAGGCGCTGAAGGCGCGCCACATCAACATGATCGCGATCGGCGGGGCCATCGGCACCGGGCTGTTCCTCGGCGCGGGCGGCCGGCTGGTGCAGGCCGGCCCCTCGCTCGCGATCGTGTACGCGGTGTGCGGACTGTTCGCCTTCTTCGTCGTGCGCGCGCTGGGCGAACTCGTCCTGTACCGCCCCTCCTCGGGCGCGTTCGTCTCCTACGCCCGGGAGTTCATGGGCGAGAAGGGCGCCTACGTCGCCGGCTGGATGTACTTCCTCAATTGGGCCACCACCGGCGTCGCCGACATCACCGCGATCGCGCTGTACACGCACTACTGGAGCCCGTTCACCGACATCCCGCAGTGGGTGCTGGCGCTCGTGGCACTGGCCGTCGTGCTGGCGGTGAACCTCATCTCGGTGCGGATCTTCGGCGAGCTGGAGTTCTGGTTCGCCATCTTCAAGGTCGGCGCGCTGGTGACGTTCATGGTCATCGGCGTGGTGCTGCTGGTGTCGCGCACCGAGGTCGCCGGGCACATCACCGGCCCGGAGCTGATCCTGGCGAACGGCGGGCTGTTCCCCAACGGGCTGCTTCCCGCGGTCGTCATCGTGCAGGGGATCGTGTTCGCCTACGCGTCGGTGGAACTGGTCGGCGTGACGGCCGGGGAGACCGCGGAGCCCGCCAAGATCATGCCGCGCGCGATCAACTCGATCATGTGGCGGATCGGGGTGTTCTACGTCGGGTCGGTGCTGCTGCTGTCGATGCTGCTCCCGTGGAGCGCCTACTCGGCGTCGGAGAGCCCGTTCGTCACCGTGCTGTCCAACATCGGGGTGCCGGCCGCCGGCAGCGTCATGAACCTGGTCGTCCTGACCGCCGCGATGTCCAGCCTCAACTCCGGCCTGTACTCCACCGGGCGCATCATGCGCTCCATGGCGATGTCGGGCTCCGCCCCGCGCTTCACCGGGGCGATGAGCCGCAGCCAGGTGCCCTATGGGGGCATCATTCTGACGGCCGGCATGTGCGTGCTCGGCGTCGGGCTGAACTACGTGGTGCCGCACCGCGCCTTCGAGATCGTGCTGAACTTCGCGGCGATCGCCATCCTCTGCACCTGGGGGATGATCGTCCTCTGCCACCTGCTCTTCTGGCGGCGGGCCCGGACCGGTGCGCTGAATCGGCCCGCCTACCGGCTGCCGGGCTCGCCGTGGACCCAGCTCGCCACGCTCGCCTTCCTGCTCACCGTCGCCGTCCTCATGTGGTTCGACACGGAGGCGGGCCGGATCACCCTCATGTCGCTGCC
Source organism: Marinactinospora rubrisoli (assembly GCF_042664915.1). Taxonomy (NCBI): domain Bacteria; kingdom Bacillati; phylum Actinomycetota; class Actinomycetes; order Streptosporangiales; family Nocardiopsidaceae; genus Marinactinospora; species Marinactinospora rubrisoli. The sequence goes on along the minus strand of NZ_JBHTBH010000008.1, from coordinate 326,033 downwards.
CCTCATCGCCGCCGCCCTGTGGGGCGGCTGGTTCATCGTGCGCGGCCGGGTTCGCGAAGTGAGCGAGCGCCGCGTGGCCGAGGCCGGCGGGCACGACGCGGGGCCGCCGGCCGCACCGTGACCCGAACCGCCTGGCACCGCCCATCCCAGTCCCCATCCCACCGTGAACGGAGATCATGAACACCGCACCCGTCGTCCGCGAGCCGTCGCACGTCCCCGTCGCCCACCTCGTGCGGGCCGGCCTCATCGAGGGGGTGCACCACGGCTCCGTCGTCGTGCTGGACTCCGACGGGGCCGTCCGGTTCACCGCCGGTGACGCCGGCACGCCGTGCTACCCGCGTTCGGCGCTGAAGCCGGTGCAGGCGGTCGGGATGCTGCGGGCCGGGCTGGAGCTGGACGAGGACCTGCTGGCGCTCGCCGCGGCCAGCCACTCGGGAGAGGACCGGCACATCGACGGCGTGCGGCGGATCCTGGACGCCGGAGGGCTGACCCCCGCCGACCTGCGCAACGTTCCCGACCTGCCGTACGGCGCGGCCGTACAAGCCGCCTGGCTGGCGCGCGGCCGCACCGCCGACCGGCTGGCACAGAACTGCTCCGGCAAGCACGCCGCGATGCTGCTGACCGCCCGGCGGCGCGGCTGGTCCACCGACGACTACACCGACCCTCGGCATCCGCTGCAGCGGGAGCTCGCCGCGACGGTGGCCGACCTGGCGGGCGAGCCCGTCTCCCGGGTGACCGTCGACGGTTGCGGGGCGCCGTTGTTCGCCGTCTCGCTGCTCGGCCTCACCCGCGCGGCGGCCAGGATCGCCGCCGCCCCCGAGCACACCCCCGAGGGCAGGGTGGCGCGGGCGATCCGCCGGCACCCGGAGATGGTCGCCGGGGAGAACCGGGACGTCACCCACCTGATGCAAGCCGTCCCCGGCCTGATCGCCAAGGACGGCTTCGAGGGGGTGCAGGTGGCCGCGCTGCCGGACGGCCGGGCCGTGGGCGTCAAGATCGCCGACGGCGGCGACCGGGCCCGCATGCCGGTGACGGCCGCGGCCCTGGCGCTGTGCGGGGTCGACCCGGCGGCACTGGCGTCCCTGGCCGACGCGCCCGTGCTGGGCGGCGGCACCGTGGTGGGCGGACTCCGCGTCACGGGGGCGCTCGCCCGCGCGGTGGCCGGGAACGGTGCGGCCACCGCCCGGCCGTAACGGCCGGCCGCCCGCGCCCGTAACCCGGCGCCCCCTTCCTGGCACCGGCCGCCATGTGCGATTGTGCCGTGGGCGCCACCGGCCCGGGACCCGGCCGTGGGACGGAATCCCGACCTCCGGCGACGCCCGCGACGCGCACGGACACGAACAGAGAAGGGGACCGGATGTTACCGGTGATGGTCGGCATCGACGGATCGGAGTCCAGCCTGGTGGCGGTCGGCTGGGCGGCGCACGAGGCCCGGCGGCGCGGCGTCCCTCTGCGGATCGTCGCCGTGGGCCCGGACGGCATCACCAACCCGACCGGCAGGCAGCTGTCCCGCCATGACTACCTGGTCCGCCGTCAGCTGGAGGACCAACTGGAGTCGGCCCGCGCGCACGCGGGTGAGCAGGCGCCCGGCGTGGACGCACAGGTGGAGGTGCGCGAGGGAGCACCGGCGGCCGTGCTCACCGCGGAATCGGCCCGCCACCTGGTCGTCGTCGGCGCGCGAGGGCTGGGCGGGCTGTCCGGCCTGGTCGCCGGTTCGGTGAGCCGGCAGGTCGCCACCCAGGCGGACGGTCCCGTGGTCGTGGTCCGCCAGGCGCCCCTCGAACCCCTCGGCCGGATCGTGGTGGGGGTCGATGACGCGGAGCACTCGGTGGCCGCGCTGGAGTTCGGCTACCTGGAGGCCGACCTGCAGGGCGCCGAACTGCTCGTGGTGCACGCGGGAGCGGCGATCAGCAGCCTGCCGGAGTCGCTGTCCGCACGGATCGAGGCGGCCGGAGCCGCGCACCCCGGGGTCCGGGTGCGCACCACCGTCACCGGCGAGGACGTCCGGCCGGCGCTCGCCGAGGCGTCCCGCGACGCCGACCTCACCGTCATCGGCTCCCGCGGCCACAACCGGCTGAGCGGCCTGCTGGTCGGCTCCGTCGGCCAGGGCCTGCTCAGCCTGGCGCACGGCCCGGTGGCGATCGCCCGCGACCCCAGAGGCTGACGAGCGGCGAGCCGCCGAGCGCCCGAAGCCGCCGACGCCCCCCTGGCGAAGCCCCCTCACGTCGGCGGCGTAGAGAAGCGAGGCGGCAAGCGCGACCAGAAACACCGAGCGGCGAGCCGCCGAGCTTCCGGAGCCGCCGACGCCGACCGCCAAAGGCCCCCCGCGTCAGCGGCGAAGGAAAGCGAGGCGGCAAGCGCAACCAGAAACACCCAACGGCGAGCCGCCGGCTGCGCCCGGCGGCTCGCCGCGCGCGGCCGGCCGAACCGTCACCGGCGTGTGATGGGATGCGCTGCCATGCACCACCAGGATTCGGCCGCCGGGATCCGGCGGACGTGCGTCGATGTTTTCGGAGAGCGGCTGGGACCGCAGATCGCCGCACTCGCCCGGCCCGGTTTCCCCCTCATCCCGGCTCGGGACGACCGGCCACCGGTCGGTCGCTGCCGTCTGGGCGGCCCGGCGCTGCTGGAGCCCGGCACACCGTGGCCCGACCACAAGGGCGTCCCGCTCAACCTGCTCGCGGTACTCGACACCGACGCGCTCGCCCCATGGCTCGCCCACGAGGACCTGCCGGTCCGGCCGGGGTTGCTCAACTTCTTCCACCAGTACGAGGCCGACGGCGCCCTGGGGTACAGCATCGCCCGCGGGGCCGGCCGGGTGATACCGGCCGACCCCCACCTCGCCGCACCGGTACCGGCACCCGAGGAGGTGACCGCCTTCGCCGCGGTAGCGCTGCACGCCCGGCCCGCCATCACGCTGCCGCAGATGCTCGGTCACACCTGTGACCCGGTGCTGGCGGACCTCGACTTCGGTGATCTCACCGGCGCCGGGCCGGAGTGGAAGGGCGACCCGGCCGATCACGTCGCGCGCATCCTGGGCCCTGTCTACGGCCTCCTGGACGGTGCCGGGGCCCCGTACGTGGACGACCGCCCCCACCTGTGCCTGGACCAGGCGTTCGGCTGGATGCCTTTCCTCAACCCTCGCTGGCTGCACACCCACAGCGGAAAAGGCCACCGGCACCTGCTCACGCTGTCCAGCAACGAGACGTGGCAGTGGGCCCACGGCGACGGGCACCTGCACTTCATGATCCCGGAGGAAGCCCTGCGCGCCGGTGACTTCTCCCAGGTGCTGGTCGACGTGGACGCCGGCTGAGCCCGGCCCGGCGCCGTCAGGTGAGCGGGCCGGCCGCGACCGCCCACTCCGCGATCTGGGTGAGGGAGGCGAGGGCCGTCGCGCCCGGGGCCGCGCCGTCGGCGGTGGCGCCCGGGACGAGGAACACCCGGCACCCGGCGGCCGCCGCGGCGGCGGCGCCGGAGACGGAGTCCTCGACCGCCCACGCCTCGGCCGCGGCGACCCCGAGCAGCCGGGCGGCGCGCCGGTACGGTTCGGGCGCCGGCTTGCGCGCGGTGACGTCCTCGGCGGTGACCACCACGTCGAACAGGCCGGGGCCGAGCCGGGCCAGCGCGGGCTCGGCGGTACGCCGGGGCGAGGAGGTGACCAGGGCCATGGGCACTCCGGCGGCGCGCACCCGGTGCAGGGTCTCGACGGCGCCCGGCAGCACGTCGAGTTCGTCGTGGAGCAGCCCTTCGACGCGGCGCAGCACCTTCTCGTGGATCGCGTCGAGTTCGGCCCGCGTCACCGCGGCCTCGGTATGCCGGGCCAGGATGGCCATCGTGGCCTCGGCGTCGGTGCCGACCATCTCCAGCCGCACCTCGTCGGTGAGCGGCCGGCCCATCGCGTTCGCGACCTCGTCCAGGGCGACGCCCCAGAGGGGTTCGGAGTCGACCAGCGTCCCGTCCAGATCCCACAGCACCGCCGCCGGCCGTCTCGGCTCCCGCAGCCCCATCCGGTCCCGCCCTTTCTCGCGTCGTGCACCCGTGGCCGCCCGGCGGCGCACGGCCGCCGGGCCCTCCCAGGATGGCGGGCGGCCGGACCCCGCCTCAACCGGGGGGCCGTCGTCCGATCCGCACCCACCGGGCCGTTCGCGGGGCCGCGCGGACAGGCCGGTTACCGAATCATGCACCGTTGTTTGCCCGCCGGATGCGGGTCCCCGGCTTACCGTCAGATTGGGACGTTCATTGCGCGGCCGTGCGGAGCCGCCCGAACAGGGGCACGCAGCCGCGTAGCGAAGAAGCGGATCGGCGGCGGGGATCGCTCCCCGGACCGGTTCGTCAACAGCAGAATGACCGGTGCCCGGACCGCCGGGCCGACAGCTTGCACCAACGTTTCTGGGAGGTCGCAAGATGAACGTGTCCCGCTTCAGCGGAGGGGGCGTTTTCGCCCTCACCATGCTGCTCGTCGTCGGTGTCTTCAACATCATCCAGGGTCTGGCGGCGCTCGTCACGCCGCACCACTTCATGGTGCTCGGGACCGACATGTTCCTATGGGGCTTCGGAGCGTGGGGCACTCTCATGATCATCATGGGCGTGCTGCTGGTGCTGGCCGGGCTGGCACTGTACAGCGGGCAGGCGTGGGCGCGCACCGCCGGCGTTGTGCTCGCCGGCATCAACATCATCGCGCAGCTGTGCTTCATGTTCGCGTTCCCGCTCTGGTCGGTCGCCGCCATCGCGCTGAACGTCCTGGCCATCGCCGGATGCACAGGCGGCTGGGCCTGGGGGACCGACGCCGCCTACCGCACCGGCCGCGCCGACGCGGCACGCGTCGCGCCGCCGCGCCGGGGCGTCGAGGAGCCGGCGGCCCGCCCGGAGACGCGGACCGAGCCGCGGCCGGAGCACCGCCAGCCGTAGCGATTCCCTACCTGCGGAACGGGCTGGGGACCGGCGTTCCCCGGCCCGCTCGTCATGTCTTGGGGCTTTTCCGCGTCCGGGCCCCGCTCAGCCGACCGTCGCGGTGCTGGTGAGCCGGCGCGTGTGGTCGACGACGCGGGTCTCTCCGGTCAGCCGGATCCGCACCGTGTGGCGGACGTCGCCGCTGGAGGCCGCCAGCGCGAGCCGCAGCTCGCCGGGCTCAACGATGCGCCGGCCGTCCGGGCCGGTGTAGGCGGCGAGGTCGGCGGGGACGTCGAACTCCACCCGGCGGGTCTGCCCAGCGGGGACGGCCACCCGCGCATAGCCGACCAGCCGGCGCACGGGCCGGGTCACCCGTGCCACCGGGTCGCTCAGGTACAGCTGGACCACCTCGGTCCCGTCGCGACCGCCCGTGTTGCGGACCGCGCAGCCGACGCGGACCGCGCCGTCGGTGCCCACCCGGACGGTGCCTTCCACCGGCGGGGGCGCGTCGGCGACCCGCGGCTCCTCCCAGACGAACTCCGTGTAGCCGAGACCGTGCCCGAAGGGGTGGAGCGGGGTCGGGTCGACCGAGCTCTCCTGCCCGAGGTGGCCCAGCCGCGGGGCCAGGTAGCCGGCCGGCTGGCCGCCCGGCCGGCGGGGCAGGCTCAAGGGCAGCCGACCGGACGGATTGACCCGTCCGGAGAGCACCCCCGCGACCGCGGGCCCGCCCTCCTCGCCGGGGAAGAATGCCTGCACCTGGGCGGCGAGCCGGCCGGCGAAGTCGCCGAGGGCGTACGGCCGGCCGGTGAGCAGCACGAGGACGACCGGCGTCCCCGAGTCGAGCAGCGCGTCGAGCAGGCGCTCCTGGACACCGGGCAACCGCAGTTCCGGGACGTCGCAGCCTTCTCCCGAGGTGCCGCCGCCGAACAGGCCGGCGCGATCTCCCAGCACGGCGACGCACACGTCGGCGGCGCGGGCGGCGTCGACCGCGGCATCGATCCCGGACGTGTCGGGGTCGTCGACGGCGCATCCGGCCTGGTAGTGGATCCGGGCGGCGGGCAGTTCCGCGCGCAGGCTCGCCAGCAGGGTCGGCACCCGCACGCCGAGCGGCACGTTCGGGTGGCGCACGCCCACGTGGCTGGGAAAGGAGTAGCAGCCGAGCATCGCCAGCGGATCGTCGGCCCGCGGCCCGACCACCGCGAGGCGGGCGCCGGGGCGCAGCGGCAGCAGCCCGGCGTCGTTGGCGAGCAGGACGACCGACTCCTCGGCGAGCCGCCGGGCGATGCGGCGCTGCTCCGGCGGGTCGAGGTCGACCCCGCCGGTTCCCGCCCCGGAACCGGTCTCGCCCTCGGACGGTGCGGTGGCGGGCGGGTCCGGTGACCACCCCTCGTCCAGCAGGCCGAGTTCGCACTTCTGGGTGAGCACCCGCCGGGCGGCGCGGTCCACGAGCTCCTCGGGTACGGCGCCGGCCCGGACCGCCGCGACCAGCGGCGGGCCGTAGCAGTGCGTGGCGGGCAGTTCCACGTCCACGCCCGCGGCCAGCGCGAGCGCCGCGCTCTCCGCCGGGCCCCCGGCGACCCCGTGCAGGGTGTGCAGGAACGAGACGCCGAAGTAGTCGGCGACCACCGTGCCGGTGAACCCCCAGCGGTCGCGTAGCAGCGCGGTGAGCAGTCCGGGGTCGGCGGCGGCGGGCAGCCCGTCGTTCTCGGTGTAGGCGTGCATCACCGACCGGGCGCCGCCGTCGCGCACCGCCATCTCGAACGGCGGCAGCAGCACGTCGGCGAGTTCGCGCGGGCCGACCGACACCGGGGCGAGGTTGCGGGCGCCGCGCGAGGCGGAGTACCCGACGAAGTGCTTGAGGGTCGCGGCGACCCCGGCGGACTGCAATCCGCGCACGTAGGCGGTGCCGACGGTGGCCACCAGATAGGGGTCCTCGCCGATGGTCTCCTCGGTGCGGCCCCATCGCGGATCGCGGGTGACGTCGAGCACGGGCGCGAGTCCCTGGTGCACGCCCACCGCGCGCATGCTCGCCCCGATGGCGGCGGCCATCTCCTCGACGAGTTCGGGGTCGAAGGCCGCACCCCAGGCCAGCGGGGTGGGGTAGACGGTCGCGGTCCACGCGGTGAACCCGGACAGGCACTCCTCGTGTGCCAGGGCGGGGATGCCGAACCGGTTGGCGGCCATGACGCGCCGCTGGTGCTCGGCGAGCCGGCGCATGCCCTCGGCGGGGTCGACCGGCGCGGTGCCGAACGGCCGGGTGAACTGCCCGAGCCCGGACCGTACCGCGGTCTCCCACCCATCCGACCGGCCGGCCAGTTCGTCCTGGTGCGGGGCGACGTTGGCGGTTCGCCCGGCGCCGGGGGGCTCGCCCGTCCCGGCGGGCGCCGCCCCGGTGGCCGGGTCGCCGTCGGCGGAACCGCCGTCGGTGAAACCACCGTCGCCGCCGATCCAGACCGCGCCCAGTTGCGCGACCTTCTCCTCCAGGGTCATCGCGGCGAGCAGCGCCGCGACCCGTTCGGCGACGGGCGCCGCCGGGTCCCGCCAGTCGGCGGCCTGCTGCTCATGGTCGGTGGGAAGCGTCATGCGGTGCCCTCCTCGGGGTGCTGCCGGGTGGTCGGGTCTCCGGGGCGGGGCGGCGCCGCGGCGGGGCGCGGGCCCGCGTCATCGCCCGCCTACCCCCATCAGGCCGCGCACCAGGGAGCGGCGGGCCAGCAGGTAGCAGAGGAGGATCGGCACGGCGGACAGCGCCACGGCGGCGAGCAGCCCCGGGATGTCCACCCGGTACTGGCCCTGGAACTCGAACAGGCCGAGGGTGATGACCCGCTGGTCGGGGGACTGGGTGAGGACGAGGGGGAACAGGAAGCCGTTCCACGCCTGTAGCGCGGCGTACATGGCCACAGTGCCGATCCCGGCGCGGGAGAGCGGCACCACCAGTCGCAGGAAGGTGCGGACGTCGCCGGCGCCGTCCAGCGCCATCGCCTCGTACAGGTCCTCGGAGATGTCGCGCATGGCGCCGGCGAGGATGAGCACGCAGACGGGCATCGCGAACGCGGCCGTGGGCAGGATGATCGCGATCAGCGAGTCGTAGAGCCCCAGCTCCACGATGATGAGGTACACGGGGACCACCACGGCCTGCGCGGGGATCGCCAGGCCGAGCAGGAAGAGCCGGAACACCCCGTCGCTCCACCGGCTGCGGGCCCGCACCACGGCGTAGCCGACCGGGACCGCCAGGCCGACCACGAGCGCCACCACCGCCACCGTCACCACCGCGGTGTTCGCCACGAAGGTGAGGAAGCCGTTGCGGACCGCCTCGGCGTAGTTGTCGAGGGTGGGGTCAGACGGCGGGGTAAGGGGGCCGTCGCGCAGGTAGCCGTCGCTGGGGCGGACCGTGGCGACCAGCAGGACGTACACGGGCAGTGCCACCACGGCCAGCCACGCCAGGGCGCCGGCGCCGGCGAGCAGGTTGGCCCGGCGCAGGGCGCGCGCCGGCCGCCGGGCCGTCCGACCGCGGCCGGTGCGGGACACGGGCGCGGGGTTCACATGCCCTCCCGGGTGCTGCGCATGGCGGCGAATCCGGTGAACCGGACCAGCAGCAGGGACACCGCCGTGGCGGCGACGACCAGGGTGGCCGCGATCGCGCTGGCGTACCCCATCTCGTAGCCGACGAAGCCGACGCGGTACATCAGGTACGGCACGATCGAGGTGTCGGTGCCGGGGCCGCCCTGGGTGAGGATGAGGACGGTGTCGAAGTAGGTGAGGGCGCCGACGATCATCAGCACCGAGGATGTCGTGACGGTGTGCCGCAACTGCGGCAGTGTCACGTGCCAGAACCGCCGGAGCCGGCCGGCGCCGTCCATCTCGGCCGCGCCGTACAGCACCGCGGGGATCTGGCGGGCGCCGCCCTGGTAGATGAGGGTGTGCAGCGGGATGAACTGCCAGGCGCTGACGAACACCACGGCCAGGAACGCCCCGCCGGAGCTGCCGAGGACGTCGATGCCGGAGAGGCCGAGCCACGGCGCCAGCCGCGCGAGCGGGCCGAAGTTGGGGTCGAGCAGCGCCTTCCACACGATCGCGATGGCGGCCGAGGAGAGCAGCAGCGGGGTGAAGAAGATCGCGGAGAGCACGGCGCGGTTGCGCTGCGGTCCGGCCGCCCACACCCCGAGCAGCAGGCTGATCGGGGTCTGCACCAGCCAGGTGGCGGCGGTGAGCGCGACGCTGAGCAGCACCGCCTGGCGCATCACGGGGTCGCCGGCCAGCCGGGTCCAGTTCTCGGCCCCGACGAAGCGCGGGGTGCCCAGTCCCTCCCACGAGGTCAGGGAGAGGTAACCGACCAGCAGCAGCGGGACCACGGCGAAGAGCAGGAAGAACAGCACCCCGGGAAGCGCCCAGCCGACCCCGGGGCGGGCCGGCCCGCCCCGAAGCGGCCGGCGGCGGGCGCCCGCGCTCACCGCAGCGCCGCCATGGCGTCGACGAACTGTTGCGGGGTGCTCTGCCCGTTGAAGAGCTTCTGGATCTCGGTGTGCATCGGCGCGGCGACCGAGGGCGGCAGCGCCTGGTCCCAGGAGAGGGTGAAGCTCGGGGCCCGCTGGACGAGGTCGTACTGGAACTCGGCGTACTCGGGGTCGGGGGCCTCCGCGAAGAGGTCGGCGGCGTCGGCGGTCGTGGGCACCTCGCCGTTGGCGACCATGTCGGCGACGTACTCGTCGCCGGTGGTGACCCGGAGGAACTCCAGGGCCTGGTCGACGTGGGGGCTGTCGGCGGTCACCGAGAAGAAATTGGTGGGGTTGCCGACGAGGTTCGCGGGGTCGCCCGTGCCGTCGGGCACGGTCGGGAAGGCGACGTAGCCGAGGTCGTCCTCGGCGAACGCGGGGGCGTCGGCGAGCTGGGTGGAGTACTCCCACGCGCCCATGAGGTGCATGGCGGCCCGGCCCTCGGCGAGCAGGGCGGAGGCGGCGCCCTCGGTGTAGCTGACCGAGCCGAAGCTGTCGCCGAAGGCGCCCCGGTCGACGAGGTCGCGCACGCTCTCGGCGGCGCGCAGCACGGCGGGGTCGCGCCACCCCTCGTGATCGCCGGACTGGATGCGCGCGAAGACCTCGGGGCCGCCGTACCGGTCCACCAGGTATTGCAGCCACATCTGTTCGGTCCACGGGGTCGCGCCGGCGAGCGCGAACGGGATGACGCCCTCCTCGCGGAACCGGTCGACCAGGTCGAGGAGGTCGTCCCAGGTCTCGGGAGGTTCCGCGCCGATCCGGTCGAACACCTCGCGGTTGTAGAAGAGCAGCACCGGCTGGGTGCCGCGCAGCGGGATGCCGTACTGGACGCCATCGATCCGCCCGGCCTCCAGGACGGCGGGGAGGAAGGAGTCGCGGAACTCCGGGTCTCCGGCGAGGAGGTCGTCGAGCGGCAGCAGGAGGTCGGCCTCGACGTAGGGCCGGATGCCGCCGCCGCCCCAGTTGAAGAAGACGTCGGGCTGGTCGTCGGCGCCCATCGCGGTGCGCAGCTTGTCCTCGTAACCGTCGCCGGGGATCTCCACCATGACGGCCTCGGCCTCGGGGGCGTGCTCGGCGTTGAAACGCTCCACCGCCGCCTGCTGCACGACGTTGAGGCTGTCCTGGTACATCCAGACGTCCATGGTGTCATCGTCGCCCGCGCCCGCGGCGCCGCAGCCGGTGAGCGCCCCGGCGAGGGCGAGGGCGGTCAGCGCCGCCGCGACGCCGCGCACGGCCCGTGGTTCGACGGCATCCGGGGCAGTCACAGCAGCCACCGCACTCACGCCTTTCGAAACTGTCGGTGTAGCCAGCGAAAGTCTTCGGAAGCCCGAACGTACGTCGGCGGACCCGGCCCGTCAATAGCCGAATGAGACCTGAATCACGCCGCCCTGCGTGAGCTCGGCGGACACGGGTAGGCTCGCCTGGTGTGACCGCCGAACCGCAACCACCCTCGCCCGGTCGGCCGGAGCGCCCCGGAAACCCGCCGATGACCATCGCGAAACTCGCGGAGGCCGCCGGCGTCTCGGTGCCGACGGTGTCGAAGGTGCTCAACGGGCGCGCCGACGTCGCACCGGCCACCCGGTCCCGCGTCGAAGAGCTGATCCAGCGGCACGGTTACCGGCGCCGCCGCGGACCGGGCGGACGCAGCGCCGTGATCGACCTCGTCTTCCACGAGCTGGACAGTGCCTGGGCCGTCGAGGTGATCCGGGGCGTCGAGCGGGTGGCACGGTCGGCCGGGGTCAGCGTGGTGCTGACCGAGTCCGGTGGCGACCCGGCCGGGCGGGAGGCGTGGGTGGCCGAGGCGCTGGCCCGGAGATCGACCGCCGTGGTCCTCGTCTTCTCCGACCTGGCCGCCGACCAGCGCGCCCGGCTGGCCGCGCGCGGCATCCCGCTCGTGGTGGTCGACCCCGTCGGCACCCCGGAGCCGGACACGCCCGCGGTCGGCTCGGCCAACTGGAACGGCGGTCTGGCCGCGACCCGTCACCTTCTCGACCTCGGCCACACCCGCATCGCCATGATCAGCGGCCCGCGCGACGTGCTGTGCGTGCGGGCCCGCATCGACGGCTACCGCGCCGCGCTGGAGACCGCCGGCCTCGCCCCCGATCCGGAACTGCTGCTGCCCGGCGACTTCCACGTCTCGGCCGGTATCACCGCCGGGCGCCGGCTGCTCGCGGCGGCCGACCCGCCCACCGCCGTGTTCGCGGGGAACGACCTGCAGGCGCTCGGGGTCTATGAGGCCGCTCGCGAGGCCGGCGTGCGGATCCCCGAGGACCTGAGCGTGGTCGGGTACGACGACCTCCCGCTGGCCCGCTGGGTGGGCCCGCCGCTCACCACGGTCCGCCAGCCGCTCACCGAGATGGCCGAGGAGGCCACCCGGCTCGCGCTGGCCCTCAGCCGCGGCGAACAGCCCGCGAACCTCCGCCTCGACCTGGCCACCAGCCTGGTGGTGCGCGGCAGCACGGCGCCGCCCGGATAATCGTTCGCTCTGGCCCGGCCAATAGGGTGTCGAAAGGACGCGCGGTGGGCGGCCGAGGGCGGCGCCCCGGCCGGCAGAGGAGACCGACCATGGCCAACGGGCTGAGCTGGTGGAAGTATCCGGTGCTTCACCCGGCCTCGGGCAAGGGCATGAGCAACCGGGTGCGGACGCAGCGGATCGACGATCACCCGGACAGCTACATCGTCACCCGGGAGACGGCGTTCCGCGACCCGTACGACCTGCGCGTCCTGGACGAGGTCGAAGTGCTCGACCTGCTCGGCGACGTGGAGTTCACGCCCGACGTCCTCTCCGTCACCAACCACAGTCCGCTGAGCCGGACCATCGTCATCAACTACCTGGGGCGACTCAGCGACGAGGCTCCGCCGCCGTACCTGACCAAGGAGACGGTCCGCGACTACGCGCTGCGCAACCTCAACGCCATCGCCGACATCGACTGGTCCGCCCCGCACCGCCGCGAGGGGTACCGGACCGCCCTGGAACACCAGCGGGCCAACATCGAGGCGATGTGCGAGGACGTGCCGGGCAGCGACGTGATCCCGCTGGAGCTGAACGGTAACCCGCCCACGCTGGAGGCCGCCCTGGCCGCCCAGGTGATCCGCTCGGCCCGGTACGCCGAACGCCGCTACGGCGCGGACGCCCTGCGCGGCTTCGGGCTGCTGCCGGCCGACGAGATCGCGCGGAAGTGGAGCTGGTACTACACGCCGCCGGACAAGGACGCCGAGCCGACTCGGCTCGTGCACCGCGACGCCCACCTCGACAACCTCACCCTGCGATCCGCCGGCACCGTCGATCCCACGGACCCGCCCGAGCGCCTCATCGGCATCATCGACTGGGAGCTCGCCGGTTTCATGACGCCGCGCAGCGGCATGCTGCTGGAGCGAGCGGCACTGGACCGGTACTTCCTCTCGGTGGCGGAACTGAGCGAACTGCTCACGACGAACGCTCCGCACCTGCCGTGGCTGAGACGGGAGATCGCGCAGAGCGCCTACAACGACGTGCTGCGCGGCCACGAGTCGGTGAACGGCAAGCGGCGGCTGGCGGTTTCCTCGGTCACCCAGACGACGGAGCTGTTCCGAGTGGCGTTCGGGCTCAACAGACACCTCGAACACCGTGCTCGTTCCCCGCAGGCAGCGAGCGAGCAGCTGGCCAAGGAGATGGTCGCCCGGCGGGCCGCCTATCCGGGCTGGCTCCGGACCGAGGAGGGCGGGACACTGCTCGCGCCGTTCCCCGCGCGCCCCCTCGCGGTCCGCTCCCCCGACCGGCGGCCGGCGCGCGACACGGCGGATCCGAGCCGCTACGCCGGGACCGTCACCGTCCTCGACGCCGTCCAGCACACGGCCGAGAAGCCGGCCAAGAACGCCCCGCTCGCCATCCCCGGGACCAACCGCGGCTCGACGCCGCTTCGCCCCGCGGTCATCCTCCGCGACGCCGCCGGCCGGCCGCAGCTGCCGCGCCGGAGCAGGTGAGCGGCCCGCCAGGTCCCTCCCGTCCGCTACGCCTCGGTGACGTGCAGCAGCAGCGCGTTCTCCGGGCGCAGTACCGGCATCTGCAGCCCAGCCCGGCCCAGCGCCGCCCCGGACAGCACGGTCTCCCCCGACCGCAGCCACGCGGGCGGCTCGACATGGCCGAAATTCGGCTCCCCCAGCTCCCAGCGAGGACGGACGCGGTAGCCGCGCTCCGGGTCGAGCCCCGGCAGCCGCACCCGGCCGGGGTAGGCGGCCGGCGAGGTGGCCAGCCGGGCGTAGCAGAACACGGCGGCGGCGCGGTCCGGCGCCACCACGCCGTGCAGCCACGCCGTCGGGTCGGGAAGGTCGGCGCGCACCGTCACGCCGGTGTGCAGGAGCGGGCGCAGTTCCCGGTACAGCGCGGTCCACGCCGTCAGCACCGCCAGTTCCCCGTCGGTGCAGGTGGTGATGTCCCACTCGATACCGGCGTGCCCGAACAGGCTGGTGGCGCAGCGGAAGGGCAGTGGCGCCGTGCGGCCGGTGGTGTGCGCCACCGGGCCGCCGACGTGACTGCCCACCAGCTCGGGGGGCAGCAGCAGGCCGGTCCACCGCTGGATGGCCTGCCGCTCCAGGGCGTCGTTGGTGTCCGAGGCCCACACCCGGTCGGTGTGGGCGAGGATGCCGAGGTCGACCCGGCCGCCCCCCGAGGCGCAGGACTCGATCTCCAGGGTGGGGTGCCGCCGCCGCAGCTCGGCGAGCAGCCGGTACAGCGCGGCCGTCTGCCGGTGCACGCCCGCGGCCCCGGTGGGGGCGTGCACCGCCTCCAGCAGATCCCGGTTGTGGTCCCACTTCAGGTAGTCCAGCCGGTACTCGGCGACCAGGGCGTCCAGCCGGTCCAGCAGGTACTCGGTGACCTCGGGCCGCCCGAGGTCCAGGACGAGCTGGTGCCGCCACTCCCGAGGCGTCCGGCCGGGGGCGGCGAGCAGCCAGTCGGGGTGCGCGCGGGCGAGGTCGGAGTCGGGGTTGACCATCTCCGGTTCCACCCACAGCCCGGCCTGCATACCGAGGTCGCGCACGTGCCGGAACAGCGGGTGCAGGCCGTCGGGCCACACTGTGGGGTCGACCGTCCAGTCCCCCAGCCCGGCGCGATCGTGCCGCCGGTGGGTGAACCAGCCGTCGTCCAGCACGAACCGCTCCACGCCGACCCGCGCCGCGACGTCGGCGAGTGCGCGCAGCCGGTCGAGGTCGTGGTCGAAGTAGACGGCCTCCCAGGTGTTGAGCACGAGCGGGCGCGGCTGTGGCGGGTGCTCCGGGCGATCCCGCAGCCAGGCGTGCACGCGGGCGGAGAGGCCGTCCAGCCCGGCGCCGGACCACGCGTAACAGACCCACGGCGTCCGGTAGGTCGCGCCCGCCGCCAGCCGGATCTCACCGGGCCGGAGCAGCTCGCCGCCGGCCAGGATCCCGGCCGCCTGCCCGGCCTCGTCCGGGAGCCGCTCGGCGAGGTGCGCGTGGTCGCCGCTCCACGCGACGTGCACGCCCCACACCTCGCCGTGCCGGAACCCGAAGCCCGCCTCGCCGGCCACGAGCAGCAGCGGCGCGTCGTGCCCGGTGCGCCCGCGCCGCGACGCGCGCAGCCGGGTGCCGTAGCCGAACGGCTGACGCTGCGGCACCCGTTCCCGGCACCAGCGGCCGGTCAGGTCCAGCAGTTCGGTGGCCTCGGGCGGCAGCGGCATGACCGCGAGCAGCCCGTCCAGCGTCCAGTCGCCGTTCCCGGTGTTGGTGACCGCGTGCCGGAGGCGCACCAGCCCGCCGCGCTCCATCCGGACCTCCGACTCCAGCGCCAGCCCGAGCCCGGGGTCGGCCGCGGTGACCACCACCCGGCCGCCCTCGCCCGCCGCGCCACCGGGCTCGGCCGGCGACCCGCCGTCCAGCGCGGAGACGCGCACGGAGCCGACCCGCCACCTGGGGTACGCCACCACGCCGTCCCGATGCCCGGCCACACCGGGCTGGCCACGCCACCCCTCGGCCTCGGCGGGCAGCAGGGTGAGCCGCCCTGGCGAGTCGACGGAACTGTGCGGCAGCGGCGGCGCACCGGCCTCCACGACCCGCCGCGCCGCACCGCCGTCGAGCGGCCCGAGATCGGCGCCCCAGTGCGCGACGGACGGCAGCCCCTCTGGGGTGAGGTCGATGACGAGCGCGGTTCCGGCGGCGCGCAGCACGATCGGCGGGGTCATCGTGGGCGGCTCCCTCGTGTCATCGGCGGGCGGAGAACGCCCCCACGGCCGACGGGGGCACGAGCACGACGGTATCCAAGCCGCCACGGAAGGTGGAGGCGTTGGGGGCGGCGAATCGGCGCCGCAGCCGGCCGGTCGCCGGTCCACCGACAGAGGTGCGGAGCACCACCGCCGGGCCGCCGCCCGGGCACGGGCCCGCGAACACGCCGAACGTGCCGCTCGACCCGACGGAAGCGCCCTTGCGCGCAGCAGCCTTGACCGCTACCGGCCGTGCCGGGACGGTCCACCGCGCGCGCGGGCGAATCCCGGCGTTTGGCCGGGCGACCTCCGGGTTAGCAGGGGGCGGGGCGGTGGCCGCTCCCTGCCCGAACACGACCGGACCGGAGGACGCATGGGACCTCGACCACATCCGAACGAGCGCTGCCCCGCGGGCGCGGCGAGCCTGCGGTTCGCCATCACCACGCCGGGGATCATCGCCTTCGCCGGGCTGGGGATCATCGCGCTCGTCACCGGACAGACCGCTCTCGCGGCGGTGCTCGGGGTTCTCACGCTGGTGGGAGCGTTCGACTTCGTCGCGCTGGTGCGCCGTACCCGGCGCGGGCCGGTCTGGGACTGACCCGCAAGACGGCGGCGGGTCCCGGATTCAACACGGCGCATCGGGGTAGCGAGGCCGCCCATGAGAGTGGCAGAGCAGATCCGCCGGATCGAGCGCATGACCGGCCTCGACCGCACCGTCGCCGTCCTGCGTCGCGCCGTCGACGCCATCCCGCCCGGGCGCTTCCGGGACACGCTGAACGGGATCCCGCTGGGGCATCCGCTGCACCCGGTCCTCGTCCAGGTGCCGATCGGCTCGTGGATGTCGGCCGCCGTGCTGGACGCGTTCCCCGGACACGAGCGTGCCGCGCACCGGCTGGTCACGCTCGGCATCGTGGCCGCCGCGCCCGCGGCGCTGGCCGGCGCCGTGGACTGGTCCCACCAGCAGCAGCGCCACCGCCGCGTCGGCCTGGTGCACGCCGCCGCCAACACGGCCGCGCTGGGGCTGTACGCCCTGTCGTCGGCGGCGCGGTCGCGGGGTCGGCACGGGCTCGGCCGGGCGATCGGCCTGGCCGGGCTGACGGCGGTGGGGATCGGCGGGCTGCTCGGCGGGCACATCGCCTACTCGCTCGCGGGCGGCGCCAGCCACTCCGACTACCTGCTCGACCGCCTGCCGGGCGACTGGCACGACATCGGGGCCCTGCACGAGTTCGCGGAGGGGCGGCCGGTGCACGGCATGCTCGGTGACACGCCCATCATGGCGGTGCGGACCGGCGAGGAGGTGCGGGTGCTCGTGGAGACCTGCGGCCACATGGGCGGCCCGCTGTCGCGCGGCACGGTCGCCGACGGCTGCGTCACCTGCCCCTGGCATGGAAGCACCTTCCGGCTCAGCGACGGCGCGGTCATGCGCGGGCCGGCCACCGCACCCCAGCCCGTACTCGACGTGCGCGTCCACGACGGTGTGGTGAGCGTCCGCCGTCCCCAGCCGGTGGCCACGGTGCCGCGGCAGCGCGAGGAGGCCGTCCCGGTGGAGCCGGCGGCTCCCAGGGAGAACGAGTGACCCGTGGCCACGGGACGGCGGCGGCCGGTCCCCCATACGTGCCCGCTGACCGGAACCACGGCGCGTGCGCGCCTGTGGTGGGCGGCGGGCGCCGGGTGGGCGCGCCGCGCGCCGCTCATGGACCGTCGAAGACGACGGTCACTCCTGGCCAAGGTGCCGCCCGGATATAGCCGTCGCGCATCACCACCGGGCCCGAGATGGCAAACAGCGCCTGCGGGCGAAGGTCGAGCGAGTGCCGTGAACCGTCACCGAGATCGACCGCGACCACATCAGAGAGGTCCCGATCCTCCTTGACCGTGGGGCCGACGAGGAGGTGGGACGGCGTGATGGCCCAATCCCCGTGGAGGAGATCTTCCGGTCCGGTCCAAACCGGCTCACCGTCGGCGACCCGAACCGCTTCGAGACGCCCCTCAGGGCGGTAATCCCGGAGAAGGGCCGGCCCGTCCCCCACGGGTCCCGCCATCAGCCGCCGACCGTCGCGCCGCCAGCGGAGGCGGCCGTCGTCGTAGGCGGCCACGACCGGATAGGGGCCGCCCCCCGTGGAAAGCACGGTCACGCCCTCGTCGCTTCCGGCCGCGCGGACCGCGCCGGGCTCCGCATCACCGTCCGGGTTCGGATCCGGCCGGTCACGCCGTGGCACACCGTTCTCGCACCACCTCCCCGAGCTCCGGTCCGTAGAACGGCAGGGAGACCGGCTTCCGCCGGCCGCGCAGCCGTTCCTCCTGGTCAAGCGGCAGGTCACCGGCCCCTAAAATTTCGGTCATGGACTCCGGACTGTTTCACGACTCCGGGGCGATCCGGCGAGTCGCGCGGGAGGCGATCGTTCTCGGGGGCGCCGGCTACGCGGTGCTCATGCAGGTGGCGCATCCCGCGGTGGCACGCGGCGTGCACCGGCACAGCGATTTCGGGCGGCGGCCGCTCGGGCGGCTGCGCGGGACCCTCGGCTACGTCTACGCGGTCATCTTCGGTACCCGGGAAGAGGCCGAGCGGGTCAGCCGGCGGGTCCGGGCCGCGCATCGCCCGGTGGCCGGCGACGGCTATGACGCCGCCGACCCCGAGCTGCAGCTGTGGGTCGCCGCCACCCTGCACCACGCGGCCGTCACCGTCTACCAGCGCGCCATCGGGCCCCTGGATCCCGCCGACCTGGACGAGGCGCACCGGCAGTACGCGGTGCTCGGCACCGCGCTGGGGCTCCCCGAGGAGCTGTGGCCGGCGACGCGAGCCGATTCGGCGGCCTACTGGGAGTCGATGGTGGCCACGCTGCGGGTCGGCGACGAGGCGCGCGAGATCGCCGACCAGTTGTTCCGGCCACGGGACGTCGCACTGCGCCCGTTCGCGGCCGTGCAGCGGTTCCTCACCGCGGGGCTGCTGCCGCCCGGGATCCGCGCGCAGTACGGGCTGACGTGGGGGCCGGTCCGCGAACTGCTGCTGCGCGCGCTGTTCGGCGGGCTGCGGCTGGTGTGGCCGCTGCTGCCGGCCGCGGTGCGCGAGTTCCCGATGCGGCGCAGCCTGCGCCTGCTGCGCGAGCGGTCGCGCGGCAGGCGGCGGCGCGACGGCGAGCGGCGGCTGGTGGCCGGCGCTCGCCGCTGAGGGCGTGGCCGGGCCGATCGCGCCGATAGCCCGGCCACGCCTCGGTCACGCCGGCGGCGCGGTCGGGAAGCCGCCGGCCTGGCGTTCGACGGCCGCCGCCACCCGCAGGCAGCGCGCGTCGTCCCACCGGGGTCCGACGATCTGCAGGCCGACCGGCAGCCCGCCGGCCTGGTCGGCGGGCACGCTGGTGGCGGGGTGGCCGGTGACGTTGAACGGGGCGGTGTTGGGCACCATCTCCAGGGCGCGGGCGATGTAGTCGGCGCGCGACACGTCGGGGCCCGGGATCTCGGTGGCCCGGATCGGGGTGGTGGGCAGCACCAGGACGTCGACGTCGCGCAGGGCGGCGTCGTAGGCCGCGGTGATCTCGCCGACCAGGTTGCGGGCCATCGCGTAGTGCCCGCCGTGGTAGCGGTCCAGCGTGTACCGGCCGGTGAGCGCCACGTACTTGACGGTCTCGGAAAGGTCGTCGGCGTGCACCCTGCGGCGGGCCCCATAGTGGGTGATCAGTTCCGGGTCGTATCGGCCGGACCAGTTGAGGCCGTACCCGTTGCCGTCGATCATCTGGGCGGTGGCGCCCTCGGTGGCGATCACGTTCCACACGTGCATGGCGTCGGTGTGCCACGGCACGCTCACCTCGACGACCTCGGCGCCCAGCTCGGCGAGGCGCGCGGCGGTGCGGCGGACGGAGTCGTCCACCTCGGGTTCGCTGAGGCCGGGGATGCCGAATCCCTCGGTGAGCAGGCCGATCCGGAGCCCCTCGACGCCCTTCTCCACGGCGGCGAGGTAGTCCTGCGCGGTGTGTCCGCTCTGGCGGGGGTCATGGCCGTCCGGGCCGGCGATGAGGCCGAGGATCAGCGCGGCGTCGCGCACGGTGCGGGTCATCGGGCCGAGGTGGTCGATGGTGGTCTCGATGGGGAACGCGCCGGTGTAGGGCACCAGTCCGTGGGTGGGCTTGTGGCCCACGACGCCGGAGAAGGAGGCGGGCATCCGCACCGATCCGCCCTGGTCGCCGCCGATGGCCAGGTCGACCTCTCCGCTGGCCAGCAGCGCGGCGTTGCCGCTGGAGGAACCGCCGGTGGTGCGCGTGGTGTCCCACGGGTTGCGGACCGGCCCGGTGGCGGCCGTGTGGCTGCCGCCGGAGAAGCACAGGTCCTCGCATACGGCCTTGCCGGCGATGGTGGCGCCCGCGGCGAGCAGCCGGGAGACGACGGTGGCGTCGCGGAGCGGCACGTGGCCCTCGACGGTCACCGAGCCGTTCATCATGGGCAGGCCGGCGACCGAGACGTTGTCCTTGATCACGACGCGGCGGCCGGCGAGCGGCCCGGAGTCGGTCTCGGTGATGTCGGCGGTGACGTACCAGGCGCCGAGGGGGTTGTCGTCCGGCTTGACGTGGGAGTAGTCGCGGTCCGGGGCGGTGGGGCGGGTCCGGGCGTAGAGTTCGGCGACCCGGTCGTAGGAGCCGGTGGCGCCTCCGCAGATTTCGGCGAACGAGGCGAGGTCGGCCTCGGAGAGGTGCATTCCGTACCGGCGGGCGATGGCGGAGAGTTGTTCGGAGGTCGGAGGGACGACCGTCACTGATGACTCCTAGCGCGTCGTTGGGAGGAGGGGGAACAGGAATACGCTGCTCTCTTTCCCGTTCGATGCGACTTTAGTGAATCATCAACTAATCGGAATTTCACGGCAGGAAGTAACGCCTCCTACCCCGCAGGTCAATTGCTCCTTTTGTCGACTTTCGGGGTTTTCGCGGTATTCGGCGGGTGGCGCGTCGGCCCGGCACCGCCTTCGCCTGCGCCTCCACAGCGTCCGGGGCCGGACCGCCCTACACCGCCGTGTCGCGCCCGGGCTCGACCTCCGCCACGATCGAGAAGCCGCCCGGCGTCGCCTCCGCGACCATCAGCGGCTGGCGGTAGCTGTTGGGGCCGGTGACCGCCACGGTCCCCCGCGGCCCACGGAAGGAGCGGCCGCGCAGCTCACGGGCCACGCTGCGGGGCTCGTCGTCGGCGGCGGCCCGCGCGGCCCCGCTGTAGAGGTGCAGTGCCTCGTACACCGACTCGGTGATGCTGGACGGCGGCGGCGCCCAGCGGCCGAACTCGCGGTAGTAGCGGCCGAGCAGTTCCCGGTTGGCGGCGTTGTCGAGGTTCTCGAAGTACCCGAAGACGCTCCACAGACCGCTGCTCGCGGTGTCGCCGATGGCCGAGCGGGTGAACTCGTCCAGCGCGAGGGAGAGCGTGCGGCACTGGTCGCGCAGCCCCATGGCGTGACACTGTTGCTCGAACGCCACCTCGTCGGCGCCGACGAAGGTCGACAGCACCAGGTCCGCGCCCGAGGCGGCGATGTCGTCGATCAGCGAGGAGAAGTCCCCGGTGCCGAGTGCCCGGTAGGACTCCCCCACGACCACGCCGCCGTGCCGCGCGATCACCCGGCGCGCCCAGACATTGCTGTCCCGCGGCCAGGAGTAGTCGTTGCCGGCGAGGTACCAGTACCGCCCGCCGGTGGCGCCCATCAGCCTGCGGATCGCGGCGTCGAGCTGGCCCTCCGGGCGCTCCCCGAGCCGGAACACGAGCTCGTGGGCGGGACCGCCCTCGTTGACCGGCGTGTAGATGAGCAGTACTCCGGCCCGCCGCGCGACCACGCTGACGGCGTCGAAGCTCTGCGAGGTGACGTTGGTGATGATCGCCCGGCACCCGGCCCGGATGAGCCGGCGCGTCTCGGCGACGGCCGTGCGCGGGTCCGTGGCGTCGTCCCCGACGACCAGCCAGACGTCCCGGCCGTTGATTCCGCCTTCGGCGTTGACCTGGTCGGCTCCGAGCAGCGCCAGGTTCTCCGTGGCGGCGGCGAACACGCCGCCGGGTCCGGACTTGCTGCACAGCAGGCCGACCGGGTGCGCCGTCTCGGGCACCGGGCCGGTGGCCGGGATCCCCCGCCGCCGCAGGAACCACGGCAGGGCCCCCGGACCGAGTTCGGCGGTCACCCGCACCCGGGTCGCGCCCGGCCCGTGCGCGTCGAAGCGCATCCGCAGCCGGCCGCGCCACGGTAAGTCGTGGGTGATGTCGATCCGCCGTCCCGCGGCGAGCCCGCTGATGCGCCCGACGATGTCGGCGGGACCGCCCACGCCCTGTTCCAGCGGCACGCGCAGCGTGACCAGGGACCCCACAGCCACCTCGTCGCAGCGGGCGTCGAAGAGCCAGCCGGCGCCGGAGCCGTGGCCGAACATGGCGTACACCTGGTGGGGAGGCAGCTCGACGACACGTTCCGTGGTGAGGGTCAGTTCTCCCATGTCGCTCCCTGGGGTCGGTCCTCGTCCTCGGTCTCCGGTGTGGCGGGCCGGAATCCCGGCGCGCCGGTACCGCGGCGACGACCCCCGTGGCGAGCGGCGACCATGCCACCGGACACCGCTCGCCACGGGCGGCGTCCGTCGGGCGTCCCTAGGCCGTGCGGCCCTCTCCCTCAAGGCGCCCGTCGCGGTGGAGCCGGCGGACCTGACCGCCCGTGACACTCCGCGCGGCGTGACCAAGATCACCCAGCGAGGTGTGCAGGAGCTCCGTCAGGAAGGATACGACCTGCCGCGCCGGGCCTTCGTAGGAAATCGAGAAACAGGTGGTGCCGCCCTCCTCGCGGCAGGACACCAGCCCGTGCTCGCGCAGCAGGTGGAGGCGGGTGTAGAGCCCGCCCGCGTCGGGAGAACCGAGCTCGGCGGCGATTCCGTCAAAGGACGTTTCTCCATTTTTGTCCAGAATCGCAAGGATTTTTTGGCATACCGGATCGGTAAGAACGGCGAAATCGTCGTGAGAATCCATATCCTGCCCTCCCGGGTACCCCACAGTAGCCCAGGTGTTGATCACCCCTGGACCGCCCGCTCCGGGAGATTCCGCCGTCCGCGCCTCCGGCCGCGGCCCGCCGGCCGGGGCGGCCCGCGCCGCCCGGCGTCCACACCGGACGAGCCGCCGCGCCCGGCCGGCGGGTGATCCCGGCTACCCGGACGCCACCGCCACCGGGCCGGCCACGACGAGCGCGAAGTCCGCGGCCGGGTCCGTCCACCAGCGCAGCACCGCGAACCCCGCCTCCGCCAGCTCCGCCCGAACGCCCTCGGGCCGGAACTTCGCCGAGATCTCGGTCCGCAGCTCCTCACCGGCGGCGAAGTCGACGGACAGGTCCAGCCCGGCCAGGCGCACCCGCTGCGGGCGCTCGGCGCGCAGCCGCATCTCGATCCACTCGGCCCCGGCGTTCCAGACCGCGACGTGCCGGTACTCCTCCGGGACGAAGTCCCCGTCCAGCTCCCGGTTGATGACACGCAGTACATTGCGGTCGAACTCCGCGGTGACGCCCTCGGCGTCGTCGTAGGCCGCCAGCAGCCGGCCGGTGTCCTTCACCAGGTCCAGACCCAGGAGCAGAGCATCGCCCGGCGCCATGGACGTGCGCAGGTCGGTGAGGAACGAGCGTCGCTGCTCCGGGGTCTGGTTGCCGATCGTGGAGCCGAGCATCGCGACGAGACGGCGGCCGCCGCCGGGCAGCAGGTGCAGGTGGCGCTCGAAGTCGGCCACCACGGCCTGGACGAGCAGCCCGGGATGGTCGGCGGCGATCTGGGCCGCGGCCGTCTCCAGGAAGTCGCCGCTGACGTCGACGGGGACGAAGCGCCGCAACGTCCCGCCGGCCCGTAGCGCCTCCAGCAGCAGCCGGGTCTTCTCCCCCGACCCGGCGCCGAGCTCCACCAGCGTGTCGGCACGGGTGACCGCGGCGATCTCCTCGGCGCGCGCCGTGAGGATCGCGCGCTCGGCCCGGGTCGGGTAGTACTCGGCCAGTTCGGTGATCCGTTCGAACAGGGCGCTGCCGCGCTCGTCGTAGAACCACTTCGGCGGCAGTGTCTTGGGGCTGGCTATCAGCCCGTCGTAGACGTCCCGGCGCAGTGCCTTCGCCAGGTCGTCGGCGGTCAGATGGCGGTCGACGCGCAGCATGGGCATGGTCCCCCTCCGTCCGTGTGCTGCCTGTGTGCGGTGCGGGGTGCGCGCGGCCCGTGGCCCGGCGCGGCACCCACCGCGCCGGGCCACGGGTCCGCCCCCGCGTCCGGCCGCCCCTCACCCGAGGGGCGTGATCCGGACACTGTGGGCGGTGGCCGTGACCAGGGAGTCGTCCGGCACCCGCCGCCAGCCGGGCTCGTCGTCGCAGGGCTCCGACGCGACGACGACAGAGTCGGAGCCCTGGCGTACGTACAGCGTGTCGCCGGAGGCCGTGGCGGCCAGCCGGCCGCCGTCCGCGGCGAGCAGGTTGTAGCGGCCCGGGGAGCAGGACCACGCCGCCTCCACCACGCCGGCCAGCACGTCGCCGAGCGGCTCGCCCTTGCGCCACAGCCGCACGGCCAGGGCGAACAGGGGCGCGGAGTCGACGGGAGAGCGGGCGTCGAGAACTCCCGTGGGGATCGGGGTGCCGAGCCGCTCCGCGAGGGCCTCGTAGTCGCGGACGGCCCCGTTGTGGCTGAACAGCCACCCGTCGCCGCGGAACGGCTGGGCGCACGACTCGTCGACCGGGAAACCGACGGTGGCGTCACGGACCGCGGCGACGACGCAGCCGGACCGGACCACCCGCGCGACATCGGCGAAGGAGGAGTCCGCCCAGATGGGCATCGACCTGCGGTACCGCACCGGGGCCGGGGCCTCGGCCGGCCGGGTACCGTCGGACGTGGCGCCGTCCAGGTCCGGGGCTCGCGGGTCCGCCTCGGGGTACCACCCGACTCCGAACCCGTCGGCGTTCACCGTTCCGTGCGTCTGCTCGCGCGGAGCGTAGGACTGGGTGTGCAGCGAGCGTTCCGGCGTGTACAGCAGCGTGTACAGGTCGACCGGCGGCCCGAGGTAGGCCATGTGACGGCACATCAGGCGTCCTCCGCATCGCGGGCGCACCGGAAGCCCGCGAAGATCTGCCGCCGGATCGGCAGGTCCCAGTTGCGGAAGGTCGCCCGCGCCGACGTCGGGTGGGTCGCCCAGGAGCCGCCGCGCAGCACCTTGTACCCGTCGCCGAAGAACACCTCCGAGTACTCGCGGTAGGGGAACGTCCGGAACCCCGGGTAGCCGGTGAAGTCGGTCGCGGTCCATTCCCACACGTCGCCGATCAGCTGGCGCACCCCGTACGGGGAGGCGCCGGCGGGGAACGCGGACGCCGGTGCCGGGCGCAGCAACCGCTGTCCGAGGTTGGCATGCGTCGCGCCCGGGTCGGCGTCGCCCCACGGGAAGCGCCGGGACCGGCCGGTGGCGGGGTCGTGGCGGGCCGCCTTCTCCCACTCGGCCTCGGTGGGCAGCCGCTTGCCGGCCCACGCGGCGTACGCCTCCGCCTCGTGGAAGCACACGTGCTGCACCGGCTCGTCCGGCGGAACCGGTTCGACCCGCCCGAACCGGCGGCGCAGCCACTGCCCGGCATCGCGCCGCCAGAACGCCGGGGCGCGCTTGGCCGAGCGGTTGCGCCATTCCCAGCCCGCCCTGCTCCACCAGCGAGCCTGGTCGTAGCCGCCGTCGGCCATGAACTCCAGGTACTGCGCGTTGGTCACGGCGGCGGTATCGATGTGGTAGGCGGGCAGGTGGACGACGTGCGCCGGTCGTTCGTTGTCGTAGGCCCACGGTTCGTCGCTGGTCCCCATGGTGAAGGGCCCGGCCTCGATGCGGACCTCGGCCGGCCCGGGGCCGGCCGGCGCGGCGCCGCGCGGGCGCGGTACCGGGTCGGGCAGCACCGGCTCGCCACGGCGCAGCTGGTGGGTGGCGAGCATGGTCTCGTCGTGCTGGTGCTCGTGCTGGATGACCATGCCGTAGACGAACCCGCCGTCGATCAGCGGGGCGCCGGTGTCGAAGGCCGCCCGGTCGAGGTGGTCCAGGACCCGGCGGCGGACCTGCGCGTTGTACTCCTGTGCCTCGCGGGGCGACAGCAGCGGCAACTCGATCCGCTTGGCGCGCGGGTTCTCGAAGGCGTCGTACAGGACGTCGATGTCCGGCCGGATCGCCTCCTGCCCTTGCGCCGCCCGGATCAGCCACTGCTCCTCGTAGTTGCCGACGTGCGCGAGGTCCCATACGAGGGGCGACATGAGCGGCGAGTGCTGGCGGACGAGCTCGGCATCGTCGAGGGCGTGCACGGTCAGCCCCTGGCTACGGACGCGCACCTCCCCGAGTCCGGCGGCGATGCGGTCCCTGAGCCGGTTCTCGGTCTGCTGGTCGGTCATTCTCGTCCTCCCTCGCCGGCCTGTCGGCCCGGTGCCTCGTCGGCCGGGCACCGGCCGCGCTCCACGTACCGCTCGCGGTAGGCGTCCACCAGTGGCACGAGCCCGGCGGCTCCCTGGTCCGGCAGCGCGACGGCGGCCGCCGCGAAGCAGGTGCGGGCCGCGGCCGCCAGCCGTGGATCGGTCAGCGCGTCGCGGGCGGCGGCCAGCCAGTCCCCGGGGCCGGGCTCGCCGCCGTGCCACAGTTCGTCGGTGGCGGCGAACGCCTCCTCCGTCGCTTTGGGATGGTCGAGCAGCGCCGCGGCGACGGCGACCGGCACCGGCCACCAGTGCTGCGGCAGCGCGTCGATCATCCGCAGTTCCAGCCAGCCCCGCGGGCGCACCGGCGGGAACAGCGTCGTCAGGTGGTACTGCAGGTCGTCCATGGTCGGACGCAGCGGGTCCGGGCCGCTCAGCCACTCGCCGAACCGGAGTCCTGGGGCGCTGAGCCACGGTAGGTCGTCGCGGCGGATCGTCATGACCCGGGCGTTCAGCACGTAGTCGGCCCACGCCTCGGCCGGGTCTCCCGCGGGCACCGGCCGGGTGCGCGAGGAGTCCATGGCCGCCCAGATCGCCCACCGGGTGGATCGCCAGCCGGTCGGCCGGCCCCGCCAGGTCGGCGAGTTGGCGAACGCCGCGATGAACAGCGGACCGAGCCGGTTGACCAGCCGCCACCGGTGTTCGGCCTCCCCGGACGTGGCCCCGATGTCCAGGCAGACCTGCAGGGACGCGGTACAGCACATCATGGTGCGGCCGCTGGGCCATCCGGCGTCGAAGAAGCGCTCCATGGCGAGGTAGCGCGGCAGCGTGAGCTGTCGCTTCGGCGCGCGGTGCGGATCCAGGCCGACGCCGCGCAGCCGCAGGCCGGCGGCGTGCAGCGGCGCCTCGACGTGGTCGAGGTCGGCGGTCAGGGCGGCGTGCGCGGCGGCGGGGCCGTCCTGGGGCGGCGAGCTGAGTTCCAGCTGGCCGCCGGGTTCGTAGGTGATCGCGCTGCCGGCGGGCGGCGGGCCCGCCTCGGCGACGATCGCGGACAGGTGGTCGAGCGGGACCGGTTCCCCGGGCCGCCGCGGGTCGTGGACGAGCCATTCGGCCTCCACGCCGACGCGGCCGGGCGGACCGGTCTTGAAACAGATACCGCGGACGTAGTCGTGGACGTCGGTCTCGGAGAGACGGGCCATCGGGCACCCCCAATGCGGACGTACAGAATGCTGTGCCCGGGTTCACCTCGCGCCGAACCCGGGCGGCGGGGGTGACCAATCCGACATCGCCCCGGTGGGCGCGGAGACGGGCGAGGACAGGTACCGCGATCGGGGCGTCCGCTCAGGGGCGGCCGAGATCGGCCAGGTAGGTCTCGCCGGTGAGCGTGAGCCCGGAACGCCACAGCAGCGCCTTCTTGCCCGACTCCTCCCCCGTGGAGTCGATCACCAAGGCGCGCGCGCCCAGGAGCCGCAGCCGGCGGCGCGCCTGGGTCAGCAGCGCGCCGCCCGCCTCCCACCAGTCGTCCGGGCGGGTGACGGAGAAGTCGCGGACGCGGGCGACGACGGGAACGTCGCGGGCGGGCAGGTGGTCGGGGACCGTCCGCATGACGGTGCCGAACAGGTAGCCGCTGAGTTCGGTGCCGCGCTCGGCGACCAGGCACACCGTTCCACCGTCGACCAATCCGTGCGCGAGCCGGGCGCGGTGGAACTGCCGCGTCTCGGTGGCGAGCAGTCCCAGTCCGGGGTTGCGCTCGCTGCGTTCCCGCCACTCGCGGTGGACGAGGTCGGAGATGGCGTCCAGGTCGTCGTCGT
Source organism: Marinactinospora rubrisoli (assembly GCF_042664915.1). Lineage (NCBI taxonomy): Bacteria > Bacillati > Actinomycetota > Actinomycetes > Streptosporangiales > Nocardiopsidaceae > Marinactinospora > Marinactinospora rubrisoli. The sequence goes on along the minus strand of NZ_JBHTBH010000008.1, from coordinate 298,272 downwards.
GCACGTCCCGCACGGTCAGGTCGACCGGGCCGGGCGTCGTGGGCCGCACCGAGCTGCGCATGGCAGTCCTTCCTGTCTCGTCCGCTGATCGCAGTGCTCGAAGTTGTTCCCGGACTCAGACCGAACTACGGCGATTTGACATGACAAATCCAGCTAAGGGATACCCAGGAGCCGGCTAAGTCCCGGACGGATCACCTGGCCGCCCGCGGTGTCAGCCCGCCCCGGACGGAGCACAACCACTGGCGAAGGGCATGGCCAAGCCGACGGCACCGGCCAGGAAGGGACTCATGGTGATCACCACCGAACCGGACCGCATCGACGTCGAGGCGCTGCGCACGCTGCTCGACGGCCGCTGGGCGCACGTGCGGGACACCGCGCGCTCGACGCTGCGCGGGGAGCTGTTCGCCCCCGTCCACGGACTCGACACGGCCGCCCACCGGGAACGGGTCGGCCGCCAGATCGCGGCACTGGCGGCCACCGAGATCCCGTCCTACGGCTTCCCCGCCTCGGTCGGCGGCCGGGACGACGTCGGGGCGTCCATGGTGGCGTTCGAGATGCTGGTGTGCGACCTGTCGCTCATGGTGAAGGTCGGCGTGCAGTGGGGGTTGTTCGGCGGCGCCATTCAGTCGCTCGGCACCGAGCCGCATCGCCGTGCCTACCTGCCGCGGGTCATGTCCCTGGAACTGCCGGGCTGCTTCGCGATGACGGAGACCGGGCACGGTTCGGACGTACAGCGGCTGCGGACCACGGCCGAGTACGACCGGGCGGCCGAGGAGTTCGTCATCACCACCCCCGACGATTCCGCCCGCAAGGACTACATCGGCAACGCCGCCCGCGACGGCCGCATGGCCGTGGTGTTCGCCCAGCTGGTCACGCAGGGGGAACGGCACGGCGTGCACGCGCTGCTGGTGCCCATCCGCGACGACGCGGGCCGGCCGCTGCCCGGGGTGCGGATCGAGGACTGCGGCCACAAGGCCGGCCTGAACGGCGTCGACAACGGCCGGTTGTGGTTCGACCGGGTGCGGGTGCCGCGCACCGCGCTGCTGAACCGGTACGGCGACGTCGCCCCCGACGGGACGTACCGCAGCCCGATCGCCAACCCCAACCGGCGGTTCTTCACCATGCTCGGCACGCTGGTGCGCGGCCGGATCAGCGTCGCGGGCGGCGCGGGCAGCGCCGCGAAGGCCGCGCTGACCATCGCGGTGCGCTACGCCAACGCCCGGCGGCAGTTCGGCCGCCCGGGCGCCGACGGCGAGGTTCCGCTGCTGGACTACCGCTCACACCAGCGCCGGCTGCTCCCGGCACTGGCGACCGGCTACGCGCTGCACTTCGCGCAGGAGGAGCTGGTGTCCGCGCTGCACGACGGCTGGACCCGGGCCGCGCTCGACGAGCACCGGCAGCGGGAGCTGGAGGCGCGTGCCGCCGGCCTGAAAGCCGTGGCCACCTGGCACGCCACCCGCACCATCCAGGAGTGCCGCGAGGCGTGCGGCGGCGCCGGGTACCTCGCGGAGAACCGGCTGCCGCAGCTGCGGGCGGACACCGATGTTTTCACCACGTTCGAAGGCGACAACACCGTGCTGTTGCAGCTGGTCGCCAAGGGCCTGCTCACCAACTACCGCGAGGAGTTCGGCAGCCTCGACACGCTCGGCATGGTGCGGTTCGCCGCCGGGCAGTTCGTGGGGGTCGTCATCGAGCGCACCGCCGCGCGGGCGATCATCGACCGGCTGCTCAGCGCCGCGCCCCGGCGCGGCGAGGACGGGGACCTCTACGACCGGGCGTGGCAGTACGCGCTGCTGGAGGACCGGGAACGGCACGTCGTCGAAGGGCTGGCCCGCCGGCTGCGGCGCGCGGGCTCCGACCCGGAGGCGGCGTTCGCGGCGTTCAACGACGCCCAGGACCACGTCCTCCGGGCCGGGCGCGCGCACGTCGACCGGGTGGTGCTGGAGGCGTTCATCGCGGCGATCGACCGGTGCGTGCACCCCGGCGCGCGCTGGGCGCTGGACCGGTTGTGCGACCTGTACGTGCTCTCGCTGGTGGAGGCGGACCGCGCCTGGTTCCTGGAGCACGGCCGGCTCACGCCCGCGCGCGCCAAGGCGGTGACCGCCGCGGTCGACTCGCTGTGCCGGCGCCTGCGGCCGCACGCCGTCGGTCTCACGTCGGCCTTCGGGCTGCCCGACGAGTGGCTGGCCGCGCCCATCGCGCTCGGCGCCGAGGCCGGGCGGCAGCACGCGGCGGCGCAGGCGGACCCGGTCTGACACCGTCGTGGCCCTCGTGATTCCGGCGTCCGCTATGTGGGGGCGTGGCCGGTTTCGGCCACGCCTGGGCGATTGTCCGGCATCCCGCGCAGGTATGACCGTCACCGGGGTGATCGCCGCCCGCAGGCGATCCCGCCCGAGACGGAGGTGCGCCGGTGCTGATGGTGATCCTGATCGCGCTGGGAATCGGCGGCGCCGGGGCGATAGCGTTCGGTTACTACACCGATCGGGTGGACTCCCGATGGCCGATCGCCCTGGGGATCCTCGCGCTGCTCGTCGCGCTGGCGGGGGTGCCGATCGCGCTCATCGACACCTGGTACCGGTCGCTCTTCGGCTGACCGGCGTCCGGGGCCGTGACCGCCGCCGCGCCCGAGCGGGACCGCGTCACCGCCGCGCGTCACCCCCGCCGCCGAGCGCGTGCCGCACGTCGGCGGCGATCTGCACGTCCTCGCGCGCGGTGACCACCAGCGTCCGCACCGGGGCACCGCGGGCGCCGATCTCGGCGTCGCCGGTGGCCGCCGCGTTACGTTCGGGATCCACGGAGACGCCCAGGAACCCCAGCCCCTCGGCGGCACCGGCGCGGACCCGCGGCGCCCCCTCACCGACCCCGCCGGTGAACACCAGGGTGTCCAGGCCGCCGAGCGCCGCCGCCATCGCCGCGGTCTTCGCCCGCAACCGGTGCAGGTAGACGGCCAGGCCGAGTCGGGCCTCCTCGTCTCCCCGGTCGGCGCGGGCGGTCACCTCCCGCATGTCGGCGCTCCCGGTCAGGCCGGCCAGTCCGCTGTTGTGCTCCAGGTCGGTGTCGACCTCGCCCGGCTCCAGGTGGCCGTTGCGGAGCAGCCACAGCACCAGCCCCGGATCGACGTCACCGGAGCGGGTGGCCATCACCAGCCCCTCCAGCGGGGTGAAGCCCATGGTGGTGTCCACGGACCGGCCGCCGAGCACCGCGGCGAGGGAGGCACCGGCGCCCAGGTGGGCGACCACCAGCCGTCCGGGGTCCGCGCCGAGCAGGTGCGCCGCGCGGCGCGCGGCGTAGGCGTGCGAGATCCCGTGGAAGCCGTACCGGCGCAGGCCGAACTCCTCCCGCCACCGTCGGGGGATGGCGTACGTGGCCGCCTTGGACGGGAGGTCAGCGTGGAAGGCGGTGTCGAAGCACGCCACCTGCGGCAGTCCGGGCAGCGCCTCCTCCAGCGCGGTGATCCCGGCCAGCGCCGCCGGCTGGTGGAGCGGCGCGAGGCCGGCCAGCGCGCGCAGCCGCTCCAGCACCCGGCCGTCGACCGGCACGGGCGTGCGGAACTCCGCGCCGCCGTGCACCACGCGGTGCCCCGCCGCGTCGGGGCGGGGGAAGTCGCCGAGCGCGTCCGCCAGTTCCCCGGCGGGCACCCGGCCCGCCCGCGCCGTGAGGTCCCGCCGTTTCAGGACGGCGTCCCGCTCGTCCAGCAGCCGGAGTTTGACGCTGGCCGAGCCGGTGTTCACCACGAGGACGCGCACGTCCTCACCCCCGTCCGGTCGTCGCGCCGGTCGCTCATTGCCGCGCCGTCCAGGACCAGTCCCGCACGTCGGGAGCGTCCTCCCCGTGCTCGCGGGTGTAGGCCCGGCAGCGCAGCCGCTCGTCCACCATGTGCTGGCGCAGCGCCGCCGCGCGCACCCCCAGGTGCGGCACCCGGTCGATGACGTCCATGACCAGGTGGAAGCGGTCGAGGTCGTTGAGCATCACCATGTCGAACGGCGTCGTGGTGGTGCCCTCCTCCTTGTAGCCGCGCACGTGCAGGTTCGGGTGGCCGCGCCGGCGGTAGGTGAGCCGGTGCACCAGCCAGGGGTAGCCGTGGAAGGCGAAGATCACCGGCCGGTCGGTGGTGAAGATGGAGTCGTACTCGGTGTCCCGCAGTCCGTGCGGGTGCTCGTCGGCGGGCTGCAGCCGCATCAGGTCGACGACGTTGACCACGCGTACCCGCAGGTCCGGCAAGTGGCGGCGCAGCAGGTCGGCGGCGGCCAGCGTCTCCAGAGTGGGCACGTCGCCGGCGCAGGCCAGCACCACGTCGGGCTCGCCGCCGTCCTCCGTTCCGGCCCAGTCCCACACGCCCACGCCGCGGGTGCAGTGCGCGATCGCCTCGTCCATCGGCAGCCAGTTCGGCTCCGGGTTCTTGCCGGCCACGATCACGTTCACGTAGTCGCGGGAGCGCAGGCAATGGTCCACGGTGGAGAGCAGCGTGTTGGCGTCCGGGGGCAGGTAGACACGGATCACCTCGGCCTTCTTGTTGACGACGTGGTCGATGAACCCGGGGTCCTGGTGGCTGAATCCGTTGTGGTCCTGCCGCCAGACGTGCGAGCTGAGCAGGTAGTTCAGCGACGCGATGGGCCGCCGCCAGGGCAGCCCGCGGCTGACCTTGAGCCACTTGGCGTGCTGGTTGAACATCGAATCCACGATGTGGATGAACGCCTCGTAGCAGTTGAACAGGCCGTGCCGGCCGGTGAGCAGGTAGCCCTCCAGCCAGCCCTGGCAGAGATGCTCGCTGAGGACCTCCATCACCCGGCCGTCGGGTGCGAGGTGGTCGTCGGTGGGGAGCCGGGGGAGCTGCCAGGCGCGGTCGGCCGCGTCGATCGCGGCGTCCAGGCGGTTGGACGCCGTCTCGTCCGGCCCCATGATCCGGAAGGTGCGCGGGTTGCGGCGGATGACGTCCGCCAGGTACCGCCCGCACACGCGGGTGGCCTCCGCGGTCCCGGCGCCGGGTTCGGGGACGTCCACCGCGTAGTCCCGGAAGTCGGGGAGGTCCAGGGCCCGCAGCAGCGTCCCGCCGTTGGCGTGCGGGTTCGCGCTGATCCGGCGCGGCCCCTCCGGCACCACCGAGAGCACCTCGGGGCGCGGCGCGCCGTCGGCGTCGAAAAGTTCCTCGGGCCGGTAGCCGCGCAGCCACGCCTCCAGCTGGCGCAGGTGCTCCGGGTTCTCGCGGACCCCGCTCAGCGGAACCTGGTGGGAGCGCCAGGTGCCGGCGACCCGACGGCCGTCCACCGTCGCAGGGCCGGTCCAGCCTTTGGGGGATCGCAGCACGATCAGCGGCCACCGGACGGTGCCGGACACGCCCCCGTGCCGTGCGGCGCGCTGGATGCCGGCGATCTCGTCCAGGGCCGCATCGAGCGCGTCGGCCATCAGGCGGTGCATCTCGGCGGGCTCCTCCCCCGCGACGACGATCGGCCGGAACCCGTGGCCTTCGAGGTGGGCGACCAGGTCGGACTCGGGGATGCGGGCCAGCACCGTCGGACCGGCGATCTTGTACCCGTTGAGGTGCAGGATCGGCAGCACGGCGCCGTCGCGCACCGGGTCGGCGAAGCGGGCGGAGAGCCAGCCGGCGGCCAGCGGCCCGGTCTCGGCCTCCCCGTCGCCCACCACGGCGGCGACGACCAGGTCGGGGTTGTCGAATGCGGCGCCGTAGGCGTGCGCGAGCGAGTAGCCGAGCTCGCCGCCCTCGTGGATCGATCCGGGGGTCTCGGGCGCGGCGTGGCTGGGCACGCCGCCGGGGAAGGAGAACTGCCGGAACAGCCGGCGCATGCCGTCGGCGTCCCGGCTGACGTCGGGGTAGGTCTCGGAGTAGCCGCCGTCCAGCCACGCGCTCGCGAGCGCCGCCGGGCCGCCGTGTCCGGGGCCGATGACCCACATCAGGTCGGTGCCGCGCCGCCGTACCTGGGCCGACAGGTGCGCGTAGATGAAGTTGAGGCCGGGGGTGGTGCCCCAGTGGCCGAGCAGCCGCGGCTTGATGTGGCGGGGCTGGAGCGGTTCGCGCAGCAGCGGGTTGTCGAGCAGGTAGATCTGCCCGACGGAGAGGTAGTTCGCCGCCCGCCAGTACAGGTCGATTCCGGTCAGGTCGTGGTCGCCGAGCCGTGCCGCGGGCGTGCGGGCCTCCGTGGTGAGCACCGTGGGTCGCCTCCTCATCCTCGGACGAACGGGAGGACCCGCTACCCGAGGACCGGCGGCTCAGTCGCGAACCGGCGGGTGCGTCAGGGCTCGCGCCGTTCGTCGCGGGCGGCGGAGTCCGCGCCCAGCTCGGCGAGGTCGGCCATGACGCCGCGCAGGTCCGGGTACAGGTGGCGGTGCTGGGCGTAGGCGCGTGCGTAGCGCTCGGCGAGGACCGGATCGGGAGCGAAGACCCGGCCGCCGGCGTCCGTGGCCGGGTCGTCCGGCGGCTCCGGCTCGCCCAGCACGGTGCGGGCGTACCGGGCCGCGCCGCGCAGCCCCGCGTCGGTCTCGCTGACCCGGCGCACCGGTGTGCCGAGCGCGTTCGCGAGCAGGGCGCACCACACGTCGGAGCGGCTGCCGCCGCCGCACAGCGGCAGCACGGCGTCGGTACCGGCGCCCACGACGCGTTCCCGTAGTGCCCGCAGGACGAAGGCGACGCCCTCCAGGATCGCGACGGCGAGCTGTGCCTTGGTGGTCTGGCCGGAGACGCCGACGAACACGCCGCGGGCCCACGGGTCGGAGTGCGGGGACCGCTCGCCGTCGAGGTAGGGCAGCGCGAGCAGGCCGCGCGGGGCGGCGTGCACGCCGTGCAGTGCCCGTTCGAAGGCCGCGTGGCCGACGCCGTCGAGCAGGTGCCGACGAGCCCAGTCGGCCGCGGAGCCGGCGTTCAAGGTGGGCGCGATGAGCAGTTCGGCGGCGGGGTCGTCGGTGGCCAGCCGGTAGGCACCGGCGAGTTCGGGGTCCGCCCGGTCGTCGACGACGGCGGCCAGCCAGCCGCTGGAGCCGAGGTAGGCGTAGTCGGCGTCGCGGCGGCCGCCGGTGATGCCGAGGGTCGTGGTGAGGGCGTCGCCGGGGGCGTGCAGCACGGGCAGCCCGGTGGGGAGCCCGAGTTCGGTGGCCGCGGCGGACCGCAGCGGCCGGGCGCCGGATCGGCCGGGTCGCGGCAGCGCGGGCAGCAGGTCGGTCCGCACACCGGCGGCCCGCAACGGTTCCGGCCACCAGCGCCGCTCCGCGGCGGCGAGCAGGCCGGTGGCGGAGGCGGTCGTCAGATCGCACCGAGCGTCGCCGGTGGCCTGCCATACGAGGAAGGAGTGTGCGCCGAGCAGCACGCCGCGGGCCCGGTCGAGCGCGGCGAAGTCGTGGTCGCGCACCCAGCGGAGCTTGGCCGCGATGGCCGCGGAGTCCTGCGGATTGCGGGTGACGCGCTCCCACTCGTCGCCCAGGGCGGCGCGCAGCCGCTCGTACTCGGCGGTGGCGCGGTGGTCGCTGTACAGGATCGCCGGGCGGAGCGGCCCGTCGGCGTCGACGAGGACCAGGTCCTGCATCTGCCCGGTGATGACGAGCGCGTCCACTCGATGCGCTGCGGGGAGAACCCGCCGCGTGGCCCGGACGAGGGCGGTCCACCAGTCCGCCGGGTCCTGCTCGACCCATCCGCTGCGCGGCCGGTGGGTCGGATAGTCGGCGACCGTCCGTGCGAGCGTCCGGCCGGCGTCGTCGATGACCGCCGCCTTGACACCCGCCGTCCCGGCGTCGACCACCACGCGTTCGGCCACATCGCCTCCAGATCCCCGAAATCCCCCGAAACCCCCCGGGCACGCGCATAGTACTGGAGACACGGCAGCTCCCCACGGCCGTGCGCCGGGCCGTCCCTGCCGCACGACGGAAGCACCCGCCCCACCACCACTCCCACCACACCCGGGCGGGCCCGCCCCGACCAGCCCGGCCGCATCCGGCCGGTGCCGTCCACCCCGTCCTCCGGCGAACCGGACACGCGGTGGCACACGACGGCAAACCGCGTTTCAGTGACGAACACCTCGGTATCTCCGCCCGCAGCCGCCCCCGTCCGGCGAGCCACCGTGCCCGTCGGCGCGAACGAGCGGGGGCCGTGCGTACCGTGGCCGACCGTGCGCCGCCCCTCCCGGCGGACCACCTGTGCCGACGGACCGGGAGTCTCACGGCCCCACCCGACTTCCTGCGGCGCCTGGGAAGAGATCGCCGCCCCGAACCGGGACCTATCAGCGCGGCCACGGCCGCACACCGCTCATCCACCGGCCACCCAGCGGGGAGCCCCGGCGAACCGGGCACCGCCATCAGACCGCGCGGAGGCCGGAATCCGCGGTCGACGCCGGAGCGTGCCCGGGCTTCCGGCACCGCGCCGTTGGGGGCACGGACGGTGAACCGCGTTGCCGTGCCGAACCCCTCGATCGAACAGAGCGTCACCGGCCGACCGGCACAGCCCGCACCCCGCGCGGAACCGCGCCGCCGGGTTCGTCCACGAACCGGCGCCCGACGGCCACAGCCTTCGCCGGACGGCCACGCGGCACACCGCTCATTCGCCGGCCCGCCCCAGCGGGAAGGCACGGCGAACCCGGCCCTGCCCTCAGGCGCCATGGGCGGTGCGTTCCACAGCCGATGGCACGACGTGCCCGGCACTCGGGACGACGCCGTTCGGGGCCGCCCCACTCCTCGAACCGCACGACGGCGAATGGTGGAACCGCTCGACCAGTCCGGTCGCACCGCCCGGCGCAACCGCACGCACCCTTCACCGGCCCGTGCTGCGGCACCCCCACCGCCGGCCCGCCATGTCCGTCCACCGAGCGCCCGACGGCCACGGCGCGACTGCCCACCGATCCGGGGAAACCGGTACCCGCCGGCGCCGCGCCAGGGCACCGGCCCGCGTTCGCCGGCAGCCCAGCGGGTGGACACGGTGAACCAGGCACCGCCCTCCGACCGGCGGATCGCCCCTCCCACGGCCATTCCCAAGCCGAAGTGCGCCCGGCCTCAGGACGATGCCGTTCGGAGCCCTCCGCCTGGAAGTGCGGCGGCGCCGGGGTGGCCGCCGACTCGAACCACGGCCTGTCAGCGCGGCCACACGACCACGCCGCTCGCTTGACCGGCCGCTCAGCGGGTGGACGCGGCGAAGCGAACGCCACCGTCGACATGCGGCCGGTCCGTCCCGCCGTGGCCGCCAACGCCCGCGGGCGGCGCACATCGGTGCGCCGCCCGCTCTGGTCTCCTCTCCCAGGTCTCGGTAGGGCCGCCGTCAGTGGGCGCGGCCGACGCGTAGCCCCGTCACCGTGTCGGTCACCGTCGCCAGGTCCGTGGCGGTGTCCATGAGCACGTGCACCGGGAACGCGGCCAAAGAGGGGTGCGCGGAGCGGATCGCGTCGCGCAGGCCGATGACGGCGACCGAGGTCACGCCGAGCAGGTGGAGCGGCTCGGAGCTGTCCACGGCCTCGGCGGGGCTTCCCACCGTGTCGGCCACCAGCCGGACGAGGGCCAGCCGCACCGCGTCCGGGTCCGGGCGGTCGTCGGCGAGAACGGCGGGCAGGTCGGCCGTCTGCTCAGGGGCGTCCTCCGTGCCGCGCTGCCAGACGACGGGGAGCGCCACCGGCGCCGTGGCCGCCGCTGTGAGCCAGCGCTCGGGCGGGCGGCCGGTGGTGTGCAGTTGCGCGAGCTGGTGCAGCATCGCCTCGTGGTCGGGCTGCCCGGAGGTCGCCGCCCCGATCACGACGGCCTCCGGTCGGTCGGCCCCGGCAAGGGTCTGCACGGCGCCGCGGGACAGTGTGGACCGCGCCGCGATCTCCACCACCGCGGCGTCGGCCGGCACGGCGCTGGTCAGCGCGTCGGTGAACCGCACCTGGGCGCGCAGCTGGCGGACCCAGTAGTCGGCGTCCAGGCGGGAGCCCGCCACCGGTCCGCCCGCCACGGTGGAGTGGAAGACGGTCCCCTCCGTGTCCACCGGCGCCAGCCCCTCCAGCGCGGCGCGCAGCCGGGGCAGCAACGCCTCGACCGCCGGGGAGTGCGCCGGCACGTCGTGCGCGACCCGCCGCGCGTAGCGCCCCTGCTCCTCCAGGGAGGCGCGCAACGCCTCCAGCGGCTCCTCCGGGCCGCTGACGACGACGGTCTCCGGGCCGTTCACGGCCGCGACGACCAGGGTGCCGGCCAGCCCCTGCCCGGCGATGGCGCGTTCGGCCGCCCCGGGGGTGAGGTCGGTGACGAGCAGCCCGCCGAGCGGCGCGGTCTCGGCGAGCAGCGCGGACCGGGCCGCGACCACCCGCGCGGCGTCGGGCAGGCTCAGCGCGCCGGCCGCGTGGGCGGCGGCGACCTCGCCCAGCGAGTGTCCCAGTACGGCTGTGGGCCGGTACCCCCAGTGCCGCCACTGCGCGGTCTGGGCGAGTTGGGTCAGCCATATGGCGTGCTGGGCGGTCTCGAAGTCCGCGACCGGCTCGCCCGGCCGCCAGGGTGCGCGCCCCAGCACCGCGGCCAGCTCCGCGCGCGCCGCGTCGAACGCCTCCCGGAACGGAGCGAACCGCCGGTAGGCGTACTCGGCCATGCCGTCGTACTGCGAGCCATGGCCGGAGAACATGAACGCCAGCGGGCCGGGACGCCGGGCCGCGGTGCGCGCCGGGACGAGCGCGGGGTGCGGCCGCCGCTCCGCGAGCGCGCGCAGCGCCGCCGCGGCCTCGGCGGGCGTGGCGGCGACCACGGCCGCGCGCACCTCGGCGTGGTCGCGGCGGTGCTGCGCGGTCGCCGCCACCGACGCCAGGTTCGGCTCGGCGTCCACCACCGGCGCCCTGGCCGCGGCGGTCGCGGCCAGGCGCTCGTGGGACGCGGCGCTGACCGGGACGACGTGCGTCTCGCCGCCGGACCGGTCCTCGCCGCCGGGCGCGACGTCCGGAGCCTGCTCCAGGACGATGTGCACGTTGGCACCGCCGAATCCGAACGCGCTGACCCCGGCCACCCGTGGCCGCCCCGACCGAGGCCAGGGTTCCGGTTCGGTCACCACGCGCAGCGGCAGCCGGGACAGCGTCGGCCGCATCCGGGTGTGGTGGATGGTCGGGGGGAGCACCGAGTGGTACAGGCCGAGGGCGGTGCAGACCACCCCGACCAGCCCGGCCGCGCCCTCACCGTGGCCGAGGAGGGCCTTGACCGAGCCGATGGGCAGCGCCTCGTCCCGGTCACGGCCGAGCACCCGGGCGAGGCTGCGGCCCTCGGAGGAGTCACCGGCCTTGGTGCCGGTGCCGTGGCACTGGACGTAGTCGACCTCGGCCGGGTCGATGCCGGCGTCGGCGTAGGCGTCGCGCAGCAGGTCCTCGTGGGCGGGCGGGTTCGGCGCGTACAGCCCGGCCGGGGAGCGGCCGTCGCAGTTGGCGGCGCTGCCCCGCACGACGGAGTAGATCCGGTCGGAGTTCTCCTGGGCGTCACCGAGGCGGCGCAGCACGGTCACCACCACGGCCTCGGCGCGCACATAGCCGTCGCCGTCGGCGTCGAACGGCCGGCACAGCCCGTCGGAGGCGAGCACGCCCGCACCGTCGAAGGCCGCGGTGACGCTGGGCAGCAGGGTGATCTGGGAGCCGACGACGATCGCGGTGTCGACCTCGCCGATCTCCAGCGACTGGCGGGCCAGGTGCAGTGCGGTGGCCGAGGCCGAGCACGCGGTGTCGACCGTGATCGACGGGCCGCGCAGATTGAACTGGTAGGAGACGCGGTTGGCCAGGATGGCGTGGGAGACGCCGGAGGCCGTGACCATGGTGACCTGTTCGCCGGGGGCGAGGCCGAGCGTGGCGTGGTCGACGTTGGCGGCCCCCACCCACACACCGGTGCGGGTGCCGTCCAGCGACGACGGGGCGATCCCGGCATCGGCCAGCGCCTCCACGACGACCTCCAGGATCATGCGCTGCTGCGGATCCATCTCCGCGGCCTCGTGCGCGTTGATGCCGAAGACCTGGTGGTCGAACGCATCGATGTCCTCGATGAGCGCGGCCGTCCACGGCCGGTCGGGCTGCTGGTCCGCGTGCAGCATGCCCGACATCCGTGCCCACCGGTCCTGGGGGATGGGACCGGTCAGCGTCTCGCCCTTGTGCAGCGCCTCCCAGAGCCCGGTGGGCGTGTGCAGGCCGCCGGGCAGCCGGCAGCCGATACCGATGATCGCGGGTCGTGCGGCGGGGTCTCTGCTGGGTCGCTTCACCGGGTCACCACCCAGATCCCCACGCAGCCGTCGACCCGGAAGTCCACGTTGCCCGGCGCGAAGTGCTTCTCCAGGACGGCGCGGAGGTCGTCCGCGGAGTCGCCCGCGTTGGAGAAGGTGTTCTTCCGGCCGTTGTAGACGGCCATCAACCGGCGCGCCAGCCAGTTCTTCCGGATCCCGGTTCCCTCGGACAGGATGGTGCACCCGAAGAACCTCCCGCCGGGCTTGAGCACCCGAGCGGCCTCCGCCACCAGCGCCGCCTTGGCATGGATGCTGTTGCCGCGGAAGGTGTGCATGACCATGTGGGAGTCGACGCTGTCCACGCTGGCGTCGGCGAGCGGCCAGGGCTTGAGCGCGTCCTGTTCGTGGGTGTGGACCTCGCACCGGTCGCGCATCCGCGCCTCGGTGATGTCGAGGCAGGTGCGGTTGATGTCGAGCAGGTGCAGGGTCCGCAGCCGGGCGTCCGCGGGCACCTTGCTCAGGAAGTAACCGTTGCCGGGTCCCACCGTGACGTGGGTCTGGCCGATGTGCTCACGGTGGTTACGGTGCAGCACGCTGTTGGAGACCCGCCAGGCGAAGCGGTGGGAGAACCGGATGACGACCGGGGTATAGAGGCGCGCCAGGACGGTGCGGCTGTAGAGGGCATCGTTCTTCTCGTTGACCGTCAATTCGGCGGGGGACCAATTTTCGGGCACGGCAGAACCTCGATTTTTGAGCTGATGGAACTCGGACGGGAGAGACACTCGCTCGGGATGGCAGCCGGCGGTGGAGGCGGAGAGCGCCCGACGGGCAGCGGCGGCGGAGCCGTCGCGGCGGCAAGGCCACGACGGGCATGAGGGCGGGCCGCGGACGCGCCCCGGGACGCCGGATTTCGGACAGCACTTCGGGGTGGCGCCGCGACCAGCGACAACGACCTCATGTGAAGGTTCTCTTTCGTCGTAGAGGGGGCAGGTCTAGGAGCCGACGGGGAGAACGTCACTTCGCGCTGGGCACCGCATGGAAAAAGACGGACCAGTTTGTGGAGGAGGCCACACAACCGCCCGTCTTGTCCCACATGTCACAGATGATCATTTTACTGATGTTGCGGAAAAACCTACAGAGGGGCAATACAAAAACCCCCTTCCCGGCGGTGGATTCACCGTTGCGGGAAGGGGGCGATGGCTACCGGCGAACTACCGCCAGCGATCCGGAACCTGCGGACGAATGTTCATCCGGCGGCCTACTGCGGCGGGAGCGCACCCACCTCGGCCAGGTAGGCGCGGGACGCCGCCGGGTCGAACATCCAGCGGGCGTAGTCGGCCGGGTCGTCGAATCCACCGATCCAGCGGTCGGCCACCGCCTGGTTGGTCATCACCGCGCCCACCAGTTCACCGAAGTGCGGCGGCAGCGCGCCGCCCCAGAAGCCGTCCACCATTTCGGAGAAGACCGCGGAGTGCTGTCCGCGCTCCACCCAGAAACGCTCGAACGCGGCGCTCATGAACTTCTCGTCATAGGGCCCATGGTGTGCGGCGAAGGCGTCGGCGTAGACGTGCGCGCAGTAGGTGGAGTTGTTCCAGCCCTGCCCCGACACCGGGTCGGACGTCACCACGACGTCCGCCATTCCCAGCACCGGCTTGCCCGCCATCCACCCCACCGGGTTACGGACGCCCGGCCGGAATTGCGCCTGGATGGCCGAATTCGCGCCATTCTTCACGCCGCCCACCAGGTCCTCCACCGTCGCGCCGCTGAGACGCTCGTAGACGTCGGGGAGGTGCTGGCGCAGCAGATCCTGCATCCGCTCCAGCACCGCCGCCGCGGAGCGGCCGCGGATCCCGGTCGCGTCCAGCAGGGCGCCGGGATTCGCCAGCATCGTGATGCTGGTCGCCGGGCCCTCGTCGGTCAGCACGGGGATGAAGAAGACCTCACCGCCATCGATGGAGTACACGTCCGCACCGTTGGGGTCGGTCCACTCCACGTCGTGCAGCATGACCTGCGTCACGACCCGGTCGTGCGCGCCCGAAAACCGCGAGGGGTCCGGGTCGAAGAGGGCTCCCAGCTCCCCGGCGCCCACCGCGATGACGACGAGGTCGTACATCCCGCGGCCGACGAAGAAGTCCAGGTCGGACTCGGTGATGCCGTGAATGACCACCCGGCCGCCGTTGTCCTCGAAGTGTTCCAGCCAGTCCGCCATCTTCACCCGCCGGTCGACGCTGACGGCGTGCGCGCCGACCCGCTTGCCGAACTCCGTCCCCGCGAAGGAGCCGGAGAACTGCACCGCCGGCCCCTGGTTGGGCCGCAGGGACATGTTCACCCGCTCCATCCGCGGTGCGGAGTCCTGCCAGAGGTCGAGCTTGGCCTGCTCTTCCAGCGCCCGGGTGAACGGCATGGAGAACTGGGTGATGGACGTACGCCCGTTGCGGATCTCGGTGGACGTCTGGCCGGTGATCAGCGTGACGTCGACGCCCTGGTTGAGCAGCTGGTGGCCGAAGTACAGACCCGACTGGCCCGCACCGATGATCAGCACCTTGGGGGACATTCTCGTTCTCTCTCCCGTGAGATTGGCCGTGAGCACGGCGCATCGCGCAAGGGTTTCTCCGGCCCGTCCCGGGTGCGCCCCGGAGCGGTCCGTCCGGACCCAGGCTCCGCGCCGCCCGCCGCCGACCGTATGGCCGCGCTGGCCTGGGGAGCCGCTGCCGCACGCTGCGCACGGATGCGTCCTGCGTGATCGAAAACGCTCGAAAGCCTTGCCAGCGTTGAGGTTCCGGTAGAGCGATCCTCTCAGATCGCGCGGCCCCTCGCATGCGCACGGCCGCACAGCGGTCGGTCACCCGCGCGCGGATGGTACGGCGCGCCGCCGCTCGCGTGCCCTCCGCGCGGCCACCGCGCCGTCACTCCGCCGGGCGGACCACCGGACGGTGCACCACCTCGTCGATGACGGTGAGGGTCTCGGTGGCGGTCACGCCGGGCAGCGCCTGCAGCCGGGTGAGGATCAGGTCGCGCAACTGGTGGGTGTCGGCCACCCGCACCAGCAGGACGATGTCCGCGGAGCCGACCACGTACCAGGCGTACTCGACCTCGGGGTAGGCCGAGATGATCTCGCGGTTGGCGCGCCAGTCGGGCTGGCTGCCCGAGATCAGCACGAGGGCCGTGACTCCGAGGCCCATCCTGGTGTGGTCCGCGACCACGGAGTACCCGCGGATCACGCCCTCGTCGGTGAGCCGCCGGATCCGGTTGTAGGCGGTGGCACGGGAGACGTTGGCCAGCGCCGCGATCTCGGAGATGCCGGTACGCGCGTCCTCGGCGAGGGCGTCGATGATCGCCTGGTCCGTGGAGTCGAGCAGCCGTCCACCCCGCTGGCGCCCGCCGTTCGTCATGCCTGGCTCCCCCGTCGTCCCGGTCCGGCGTCTGAACTGGACGCCCGAGAACGGATTACCAGATGACACCGTCACACGTCCGTCTTTTTCTCGACACGCGAGACAGTCAACACGGTTCGCGGCGTGTTCCCGGGTCACCGCGCTCCGCCCGGCGGTCGGCCGCGTACGATCGGGAGATCACCGTGTCGCCCTGTGTGAGGAGGCGGTCACCGTGCCGGTCAGTCCCGCCGTGCGCGATCGGGTGCGGGGTTTCCTGCCCGTCGACGCCACGATCCGCTACCTCTTCCCCGCCTCGTGGCACGAGACGAGTCACTTCCTGATCGCGGTCACCGACACCAGTGTGGTCGTGCTCAGCACCGCGCTGTTCCGCCGCACCCGCCCGAAGCGGATCTGGCGGGTCTTCCCGCGCGAGGTCCGCCTCGGCCCCGTCGACACCCACCTCATTCCCACCTTCGAACTGGGCGGCCACCACTTCGAGGTGGATGAGGAGTACATCACGGTCATCAACGCCGCCGACGCCGAACTCGGCGACGACCGCCTGCCGCGCGACCCGTTCGCCGACCTCTGACCCCTTGACGGCTCCGCGCGGGCGCCCCCCTTGGCACCGTGTCGGATCCACCCCGCTTCATGGCTCCCAGAATTGGACGATCACGGCCGTGCGCGCGGCACTACTATCCGATCGTCTCATGTTCGTGGGCGACTCTGGCATGTCTGTCGAACATCCGGCGACAATCGTGGGCATACCGCCAGTCGCCGGAAGGGAGCGCGTCATGGTGCCGGACCCGACGCTCGCGGGGGCCCCGGATATCGCCGCCGTCTCCGATCCCACGTCCCCCCACCAACCGCCACAGGGGGCGCCACCACCCGTTCACGCGCCACGGGAGAACATGCCCCCCGTTCACGCGCCACGGGAGAACATGCCCCCCGTTCACGCGCCACGGGAGAACATGCTTCCCGTTCACGCGCCACGGGAGAACATGCCCCCCGTTCACGCGCCACGGGAGGCTTTCAACCTCGGCGGGCTGCCCACCGACCTGCTGCTGGACTGCTACCACCACATGCTCACCGCCCGGCTGCTGGACGCCGAGGCCGTCGCCCTGCAGCGTCAGGGGGTCTTCCCCGCCTACGTCTCGCTGCTCGGCCAGGAGGCCGCGCAGGTCGGCAGCGTTCTCGCGCTGGACCGCGGCACCGACTTCGTCTTCCCCACCTACCGGGAACTGGCCGCGGCGGTGGCGTTCGGCGTGGACATGGTCGGCTACCTGGCCAGCCACCGCGCGCTCTGGCACGGCGGGTACTACGACCCGATGCGCTCGCGCTTCGGCGCCGTCAACGCGGTCGTGGGCGGACCGGTCCCGCACGCGGTCGGGTGGGCGCTCGGCGAGCGGCTGCGCGGCGGGCCGGGCTGCGCGCTCGCCTACTTCGGCGACGGCGCCAGCTCCGAGGGCGACGTCCACGAGGCGATGAACATGGCGGGCGTCCTGCGCGCCCCGGTGGTGTTCTTCTGCCAGAACAACGGATGGGCGCTGTCGGTCCCCAATGACCGCCAGATCGCCGGCGGGTCGGTCGCGGCCCGCGCCGCCGGGTACGGCATGCCGGGCGTCGTCGTGGACGGCAACGACGTCGTCGCCGTGCACACCGCCACCCGCGAAGCCGTGGACCGGGCCCGGGCGGGCGGCGGCCCCACCCTGATCGAGGCCCGGACCTACCGGCTCGCCGCGCACTCGACGTCCGACGACGCCGGCCGCTACCGGGATCCGGAGGAGGAGCGGTACTGGCGCGGCCGCGACCCGCTCCCCCGGCTCGCCGAACTGCTGCGCCGGCACCACCTGGCGGGGCCGGACTTCTTCACCGCCGCCGAGCGCACCGCCCGCGAGCGGGTCGCTGCCATCCGCGACGACGTCAGCGCGGCGCCCGAGCCACCGGGCACCGACATGTTCGACCACGTGTTCCGGGAACCCACGCCTGAGCTGCTGCGGCAGCGCGCCGCGTGGTCCCGGGAGGTAGCCGACGTACAGGAGGTGCGGCCATGACCGCTCCGGCCCCCGCCGCGGCCGGCGAGCGCGGCGACCGGCCCGGGGATGCACCGGGCGGCGCGCCGCCCGGTGCCCTGACCATGCAGCAGGCGATCAACCGCGCCCTCGCCGAAACCCTGGCCGAGGACGAACGGGTCCTGGTCTTCGGTGAGGACGTCGGCCGGCTCGGCGGCGTCTTCCGGGTCACCGACGGCCTGCAACGGCGCTTCGGCGACCAGCGGGTCTTCGACACGCCGCTGGCGGAGTCCGGGATCGTCGGCCTCGCCGTCGGCCTGGCCATGAACGGCTGGCGGCCGGTCCCGGAGCTGCAGTTCGATGGGTTCGCCTACCCGGCCATCGACCAGATCGTCAACCAGGTGGCCCGCATGCACTACCGCACGCGGGGCGCCGCGCCGATGCCGATCACCCTGCGGGTGCCCAGCTTCGGCGGGATCCGGGCCCCCGAGCACCACGGCGAGAGCCTGGAGGCGCTGTTCGCGCACGTGCCGGGGCTCAAGGTGTGCGCGCCGTCGGACCCCGCCGACGCCTACCGGCTGCTCCTGCAGTCGGTGCGCGCCGACGACCCGGTGGTCTACCTGGAGCCCAAGGCCCGGTACTGGGACCGCGGCCCGTTCCCGCCCGCCGACCCGGCCCCGCCGGTGGGGACCAGCCGGGTGGCGCGTCCCGGCCGGCACGCGACCCTGGTGGCGTGGGGCGCGATGGTGCACCGGTGCCTGCAGGTGGCCCGGCTGGCCGCCGAGGACGGCGTCGAGCTGGAGGTGGTGGACCTGCGCTGGCTCAAGCCGATCGACGCCGACGGGCTGGCCGCCTCGGTCGCCCGCACCCGCCGGGCGGTCGTGGTGCACGAGGCGCCGCTGACCGCGGGACTCGGCGCCGAGGTCGCCGCCCTGATCCAGGAACGCGCCTTCCGGTCGCTCGCCGCCCCGGTGGAGCGCGTCACCGGTTTTGACGTGCCCTACCCCGCTGGGCCGCTGGAGCCGATGTACCTGCCCACCGTCGACCGCGTGCTGCTCGCCGTGCAGCGCGTTCTGGAGTTCTGAGTCCGCCATGGAGAATCCGCACGCGCACACCTTTCTGCTGCCCGACCTGGGCGAGGGCCTGGTCGAGGCCGCGGTGCTCGCCTGGCTGGTGCACCCCGGAGACGCGGTCGAGCGCAACCAGCCGCTGGTCGAGGTCGAGACCGCGAAGTCCGCGGTGGAGATCCCGTCCCCCCACGCCGGGACGGTCGCGCGGCTGCACGCGGCCGAGGGCGAGACGGTGCCGGTCGGCGCGCCGCTGGTCACCATCGCGACCGGCCCGGAACCGCCGCCCGGACCCGGGATCGTCGGGACGGTCCCCGCCGAGGAACCGCCGGCCCGCCGGGTGCGGCTGCGGCCACCGCCGGAGTAGCCCGGCCGTGCCGGGGGGCGGAAGGCCGTTGCCCG
The DNA here is from genome assembly GCF_042664915.1 of Marinactinospora rubrisoli. Taxonomy (NCBI): domain Bacteria; kingdom Bacillati; phylum Actinomycetota; class Actinomycetes; order Streptosporangiales; family Nocardiopsidaceae; genus Marinactinospora; species Marinactinospora rubrisoli. The sequence goes on along the minus strand of NZ_JBHTBH010000008.1, from coordinate 279,284 downwards.
CGTCGCGCGATCCGGGAAAAGTGCTCGGTGTGAAACGTACGGGAAGGGGAACCGCATGACCTCCGGCATCTCCGCGCCGTCTTCGGACCCCGCGGCCGAGGAGCCGCTGTGGCACCGCGTGGGCGGTCCCACCCGCCCGGCGGAGACGGCGCACGGCCCCGGCCGCCCGCCCGTGCTGCTGCTGCACGGTTTCGGCTCCACCGCCGACCTGAACTGGGGGCTCACCGGCTGGCTGCGCGCGCTGCACGGCGGGGGCCTCCGCACCATCGCCCCCGACCTGCCCGGCCACGGGCGCAGCCCGCGACCGCGCTCCCCGGAGCGGTACACGCCGGGGCGCCTGGTCGAGGACGTGCTGCGCCTGCTGGACGCGCTCGCGGAGCCGCGGGTGGACGTGCTGGGCTACTCGATGGGCGCCCGGCTGGCGTGGGAGCTGGCGGCCGGCCACCCGGACCGGGTGCGGCGCGCGGTGCTCGGGGGTTTCGGTCCGGCCGCGCTGCCCGGCCGGAATCCGGCCACCGGCGGAGCGGGGGACGGCCCGTTCGACGCGGTGTTCCGCGCGGCCGCCGCACTGCCGGTCAACGACCCCGACGTGCTGGCCGCGTGCGTCCGTGGCCAGACAGCGCACCCGTTCACCGCGGATCCGCTGCCGGCCGGAGTCCCCGTGTTGTTCGCTTTCGGCGAACACGACGACCTGGCGGCCGGGGCCGAAACCCTGGCCGCACGGCTGCCCGCCGCCCGGGTGGTAAGGATCCCCGAGCGCGACCACCGCACGGCGGTGTCGGCGGCCGGCTTCAAGTCGGCGGCGCTGGAGTTCCTGTCCGCCCGCTCGCTCGCCACGGGGCGTGACCGGGCCGGCGCGACGGGAGCCGCGGACGCGTGACGCCGCGGTGGCCGGCCGGTCACGGTCGGCCACCGCGGTCCACCCCGCGCCTGGCAGGATTCGCCGTTGCGTCCCGGTGCCCACCACCAGCGAGGACGCGGAAAGCGTCTTCTCCCGGCAACCTGAAGGTAACGTCCGTTTCGCTCCGCTCTCGCCTTCATAACAACCTCTGGGGGGAGATTGGTCGGGTTTCACGGAACGGATAGGGTCCCGCTGCACGACCCGGCGATGACGCGCGTGTGCGCACCGCCGAGGGCCCAACGGGAGGAAAGCGTGAAGCGCAAGTTCGTCGCCAGATTCGCCGCCATCGCGGCGGCCGGCGCACTGAGCCTGGCCATGACGGCCTGTGACAGCAGCGGCGGAGGCGACACGGGGGAGGACGACGGCGGCTCTGCCGGGACCTCGGACATCCGTGTCGGACTCGCCTACGACATCGGCGGCCGGGGGGACCGGTCCTTCAACGACTCCGCCTACCGCGGCCTGCAGCAGGTCGAGGAGGAGCTCGGCGTCACCGATGTCCAGGACATCGAGCCCACCGAGGGCGAGTCGGACAGCGACAAGGAGAACCGCCTCACGCTGATGGCGGAGGAGGGCTACAACGTCGTCATCGGGGTCGGCTACGCCTACGCCGAGCCCATGCGGAACGTCGCGCCGAACTTCCCGGACGTCCACTTCGCGATCGTCGACGACGAGATCGACGATGTCGACAACATCACCAGCCTGGTCTTCGCCGAGGAGCAGGCGTCGTTCCTCGCCGGCGCCGCCGCGGCGCTGAAGACGGAGGAGGACCACGTCGGCTTCATCGGCGGCGTGGAGACCCCGCTGATCCACAAGTTCGAGGCGGGCTTCGTCGCCGGTGTGGCGGAGGTCGACCCCGACATCGAGGTCGAGGTGCAGTACCTGACGCAGCCGCCGGACATGGGCGGCTTCCAGGACCCCGCGCGTGGGCAGCGCGCCGCCGAGGGGCAGCTCGACGCCGGCGCCGACGTCATCTACCACGCCGCCGGCGCCTCCGGTAACGGCGTGCTGGAGGCCGTGGCCGAGCGCGAGGCCATGTTCATCGGGGTCGACAGCGACCAGTACCAGAACGCCTCGGACGAGCAGAAGCCGTACGTGGTCACCTCCGCCGTCAAGGGGGTCGACACCGCGGTGTTCGAGTTCGTGCAGTCGGTCGCCGACGGCGACGCCCAGTCCGGTGTGCAGCGCTTCGACCTGGCCAGCGGCGGTGTCGACTACACGACCAGCAACGAGGAGCAGATCGGCGACATCCAGGACCGGCTCGATGAGCTGAAGCAGCAAATCATCGACGGCGAGATCGAGGTCCCGACCGAGCCGTGACCCGTCGGGGTCCACGGCCGCGGGCCCGCCCCGGGCGCACGGCGGTCCGTACCGCCGGCGATCGGGGCCGGACCCGGGTCTGACGAGCCGGGCCGTCCAGGGAGTGTGCCCTGGACGGCCCGGTTCCGCGCGTTGACGGCGGGGACCGCACCGCGGGCCCGACCGTCGACGTCGCCACCGTGCCGTGCCAGGCAGGCGCGGGACGGATCACCATCGACCGAGGAGTGGAATGAGCAGCACGCGATCCGACGGCGGGGCGGCACCTCCCGCCGTCGAGCTGCGCGGGATCACCAAACGGTTTCCCGGAGTCGTGGCCAACCACGACATCAACATCACCGTCGCGCCGGGCACCGTGCACGCCATCGTCGGTGAGAACGGCGCCGGCAAGTCGACGCTGATGAAGACCCTGTACGGCATGCACCGGCCGGACGAGGGCGAGGTCTTGGTCGGTGGGCAGGCGGTGCAGCTCAACACGCCCTCCGACGCGATCCGGCACGGGATCGGCATGGTCCACCAGCACTTCATGCTGGCCGACAACCTCACCGTGCTGGAGAACGTGGTGCTGGGCGCCGAGCGGCTGCACGGGATCGGGGCCGCGGCCAGGCGCCGGGTCACCGAGCTGTCCGGCCAGTACGGCCTGGGCGTCCGGCCCGACCGGCTGATGGAGGAGCTGGGCGTCGGCGACCGCCAGCGGGTGGAGATCCTCAAGGTCCTCTACCGGGGCGCGCGGACCATCATCCTCGATGAGCCCACCGCGGTGCTCGTGCCGCAGGAGGTCGACGAGCTGTTCGACAACCTGCGCGAGCTCAAGCGCGAGGGCCTCACCGTGATCTTCATCTCGCACAAGCTGGACGAGGTGCTGTCGGTCGCCGACACGATCACCGTGATCCGGCGCGGCACCACCGTGGCGTCGGTGGACCCGGCCGGGACCACCGCCCGCGAGCTGGCCACCCTGATGGTGGGCGGGCAGCTGCCGGTGCCCGAGCTGCGGGAGTCGACGGTCACCGCCGAGACGGCGCTGCGGCTGGAGGGCCTGCGCGTCGAGGCGCCCGACGGCCGCGCGGTGGTGGACGACGTGTCGCTGGACATCCACCGCGGCGAGATCGTGGGCATCGCCGGGGTCGAGGGCAACGGCCAGGCGGAGCTGATCGAGGCGATCATGGGGATGCGGCCGGTCGCCGCCGGCCGGGTCACCCTGGACGGCACACCGATCACCGGCTGGCGGACGCGCGCGATCCGCGAGGCCGGCATCGGCTACATCCCGGAGGACCGGCACCGGCACGGCGTCCTGCTGGAGTCGCCGCTGTGGGAGAACCGGATCCTCGGCCACCAGACGCGGCGGCCCAACGTCCGTGGCGCCTGGATCGACCGCGCCGGGGCCAGGGCCGACACCGAGCGGATCGTCGCCGAGTTCGACGTGCGCACGCCGGGTATCGACGTCAACGCCGACGCGCTGAGCGGCGGCAACCAGCAGAAGCTCATCGTGGGCCGCGAGATGAGCGGCGACCCCAAGGTGGTCCTCGCCGCACACCCCACCCGCGGCGTCGACGTGGGCGCGCAGGCCGCCATCTGGGACCACCTGCGGGCGGCCCGGGCCCGGGGGCTGGCGGTGCTGCTCATCTCGGCCGACCTGGACGAGCTGATCGGCATGTCCGACACCCTGCACGTGATCCTGCGCGGCCGGCTGGTCGCGCAGGCCGACCCCGCCACGGTCACCTCCGAGGAGCTGGGGTCGGCCATGACCGGGGCGGCTCTCGACGCCGCGGCGCCCGCCGAACGGCGGCCCGGATCGAGCACGGAAGACGAGGCCGCGCGATGACGGCGATGACAGCCAAGTTCAGGAACCTCTCCACGCCGCTGGTCCTCGGCGTGGCCGGCGTGCTGGGCGTGCTGGGCACCTTCCTGCTGGACCTGGCGCTGCTGGCGCCGGCGGCGCTGTCGATCGGCGTCGCGGTCGCCTGTGTCGCCGGGGTGCTGCTGACGGCGTCCGGCGAGGGCGAGAGCAGCGCCCTGCGGCGGGGGCTGGTGGCGCCGACCTCGCTGGTGCTGGCCGTGGTGACCGGCCTGCTCACGGGGGTGATCGCCGACCTGTGGCTGATCGAGCCGGTCGCCTACGCGCTGGGCGCGCTGGCCGGTTCGCTGGCCGGGCCGCTGCTGTACCGGCGGATGGCCACGACGCTGGCACTGGCGTTCGTCGCGGTCGCCGTGGCCGGGGTGCTGGCGTTCGCGCTCACCGCCCTGGTGCTGGTGGCCACCGGCGTGGACCCGGTGTACACGTTCGGCCGGATGCTCAGCTACGGCAGTGAGCCGAACAGCGTGGTGACCGTCATCAACACCGGCACCACGTACTACCTGTCGGCGGTGGCGGTGGCCATCGGCTTCAAGATGAAGCTGTTCAACATCGGCGTCGACGGGCAGTACCGGCTGGCCGCGCTGCTCGCGGCCGCCGCCGGCGCCGCCTGGGCGCTGCCGCCGGTGCTGCACCAGATCGCGATCCTGCTGGTCGCGGTGGCCGTGGGCGGGGTCTGGGCCGGGATCGCCGGGTACCTGAAGGTCGCGCGGGGCGTCTCCGAGGTGATCTCCACGATCATGCTGAACTCGATCGCCACGGGCATCACGGCCTACCTGCTGAGCACGGACCGGCTGGCCGTGAACATCGGCAGCAACAACATCGGCACCGCGCCGATCCCGGAGAGCGGCTGGATCCCCGGGATCCCGACCGAGTTCATGGGCGCCGGCCGGCCGATCTTCGGTCTCACGCTGCTCGCGGTGGCGGTCGGGGTCGGCTACTGGGCGCTGCTGAACCGGACCCGGTTCGGCTTCGACCTGCGCGCCACCGGCCAGTCGGCCAGCGCGGCGGAGGCCAGCGGCGTGAACGTCCGCCGCATGGTGGTGGCGTCCATGGTGATCTCCGGGATGGTCGCCGGGCTGGTCGGCATGCCGCAACTGCTCGGGGACTCGCACTACTATGCGCTGGACTTCCCGGTGGGGCTGGGCTTCACCGGCATCGCGATCGCGCTGCTGGGCCGCAACCATCCGGCGGGAATCGCGTTCGCGGCGCTGTTCTGGGCGTTCCTGAACCAGTCGTCGCAGATTCTCGACATCGACGGCATCCCCAAGGAGATCGCCGTGGTCACGCAGGCCACGATCGTGCTGACCGTCGTCGTGGTGTACGAGCTCGTGCACCGCTGGGGCCGGCGGTACGAGCAGCAGCAGGTGGGTAGGGAGCTCGGCCGGGTGAAGGTGGCGACGTCATGACGCAGACGATGGACAGGACGGCGCCCCGCGACACGCCGTCCGCCCCGGCGCGGCTGCTGGGCAGGTGGCGCGGGCTGTGGATCGCGCTCGTCGTGCTGGCGGCGTTCGCCGCGCTGTCCGCGGTGCGCGCCCTCACCGGGCAGAACCCGCTGACCGACAGCGGCACCGTCCAGGCGACGCTGGCGTTCGCGGTGCCGATCGCAATGGCCGGGCTCGGCGGTCTGTGGGCCGAACGGGCCGGGATCGTCAACATCGGCCTGGAGGGGATGATGGTCTTCGGGACCTGGTGCGGCGCCTACGTCGCCTGGGTCACCGGCGACCCGTGGGCCGGTCTGGCGGCCGGCGTGCTCGGCGGGGTGCTCGGCGGGCTGATCCACGCCCTCGCCACCGTGACGTTCGGCGTGGACCACATCGTGTCCGGCGTGGCCATCAACATCCTGGCCGTGGGGGCGATGCGCTACCTGTCGATCCTGTTCTTCCAGGAGGCGCCCGGCGGCGGGGCGTCGCAGTCGCCGCCGCTGCCGGGATTCCCCCGGTTCAGCGTGCCGTTCGTGGCCGAGGTGCTGGGGCCGGTGCAGGAGCAGCGGATCTTCCTGGTCTCCGACCTCGCCGGGCTGATCATCGGCCTGACCACCGGAATGTCGGTGATCACGCTGCTGGCGATCCTGCTGGTGCCGGCGTCGTTCCTGATCCTGTGGAAGACCCCGTTCGGGCTGCGGCTCCGCTCATGCGGGGAGAACCCCGACGCCGCCGAGTCGCTGGGGGTGCCGGTGTACCGGTACAAGTACCTGGCGGTGCTGGTGTCCGGCGGTCTGGCCGGCCTGGGCGGGGTGTTCCTCGCCATGGTGGCCTCGAACATCTACCAGGAGGGGCAGACCAACGGGCGCGGCTACATCGGCCTGGCGGCGATGATCTTCGGCAACTGGCGGCCGGGCGGGCTGGCCATGGGCGCCGGGCTGTTCGGCTACACCGACGCCCTGCAGGTGCGCGGCGCGACCGCCGCGGTGCACGCGCTGCTGCTGCTCATCGCCATCGCGCTGCTGGCGGTGGCGGTGTACCAGTGGCTGCGCGGGCGGCGCGTCGCCGCCGTGGTGTCGGTGGCCCTGGCCGTGGTGCTCGGCGCGTGGTTCGCGTTCACCGACACGCTGCCGCGCGAACTGGTCACCTACAGCCCGCACATCGCCACCCTCCTGGTGATGGCGCTCGCCACCCAGCGCCTGCGGGCGCCGGCCGCGGTGGGCCGGCAATGGCGGCCGCGGGGCGGCTCATGACGGCCGCGCCCGAGGTGGACTGGCCGGCGTTGCGCGCGGCGGCCGTGGCGGCGATGCGCAACGCCTACGCACCGTACTCGGGCTTCCCCGTGGGCGCCGCGGCGCTGGTGGACGACGGCCGCACCGTGGTGGGGTGCAACGTCGAGAACGCCTCCTACGGGCTGGGCCTGTGCGCGGAGTGCGGCCTGGTCTCGGCGTTGCGGGCGAGCGGCGGCGGACGGCTGGCCGCCTTCACCTGCGTGGACGGCGCCGAGCGCACCCTGATGCCGTGCGGGCGCTGCCGGCAGCTCCTGTGGGAGCACGGCGGGGCTGCGCTGCTGATGGACACCCCGCGGGGGGTGCTCACGCTGGCCGAGGTGCTGCCGCAGGCGTTCGGCCCGGAGGATCTGCGACGGTAGGCACGGCGGGCCCGGAGGGGGCGGGGCGCTCGCCCCGCCCCCTCCGCCGTCGACGGAGAGGTTGAGGGAGGCAGGATGGACGTCATCGACGTCATCACGGCCAAGCGGGACGGCCGGGAGCTGACACCGGAGCAGATCGACTGGGTGGTCGGCGCCTACACGCGCGGCGTGGTGGCCGACGAGCAGATGGCGGCGCTCGCGATGGCGATCGTGTGGCGCGGGATGACCCGCGCCGAGGTGAGCCGGTGGACGGAGGCGATGCTGGCCTCCGGCGACCGGCTCGACTTCTCCGGCCTGGCGCGCCCCACGACCGACAAGCACTCCACCGGCGGGGTCGGCGACAAGATCACGCTGCCGCTGACGCCCACGGTCGCCGCGTGCGGCGCCGCGGTCCCGCAGCTCTCCGGGCGCGGCCTGGGCCACACCGGCGGGACGCTCGACAAGCTGGAGTCGATCCCGGGCTGGCGGGCCGAGCTGACGCCGGAGGAGATGCGGCGGCAGTTGCGCGACGTCGGAGCGGTGGTCTGCGCGGCGGGCGGCGGACTCGCGCCGGCCGACCGCAAGCTGTACGCGTTGCGCGACGTCACCGGGACGGTGGAGTCGATCCCGCTCATCGCCGGCTCGATCATGTCCAAGAAGCTCGCCGAGGGCACGGGCGCGCTCGTCCTGGACGTCAAGGTCGGCTCCGGCGCGTTCATGCCGACCGCGACGGCGGCCCGGGAGCTGGCGCGCACCATGGTGGAGATCGGCGCCGACCACGGCGTGCGGACCATCGCGCTGCTGACCGCGATGGACACTCCGCTCGGCCGGCAGGTCGGCAACGCGCTGGAGGTGGCCGAGGCGGTCGAGGTCCTGTCCGGCGGTGGCCCGGGGGACGTCGTGGAGCTGACCGTGACGCTGGCCCGGGAGATGCTCACCGCGGCCGGCCTGACCACCGCGAAGGACCCGGCGGACGCGCTCGCCGACGGCACGGCGATGGACGCCTGGCGCCGGATGATCACCGCACAGGGCGGCGACCCGGACGCGCCACTGCCGGCCGCCCGGGAGCGGCGCACCGTCCTGGCCGCCGCATCGGGCACGCTGACCCGCCTGGACGCCCGCGCGGTCGGCGTCGCCGCCTGGCGCCTGGGCGCGGGCCGCGCCCGCAAGGAGGACCCCGTCGCCCTGGGGGCCGGAGTCACCCTGCACGCGAAGCCGGGCGATCCCGTCCGCGCCGGGCAGCCGCTGTTCACGCTGCACGCCGACGAGCCGGAGCGGTTCGACCGCGCGGCGGAGGTGCTGGCCGACGGATACGAGATCGGCGGGGAGTACGACCCGTTGCCGCTGGTGATCGAGCGGGTGGGCTAGCTCAGGAGCTGTTGCCTCTACCTCTCCGCCATCTTGCCACCCTTGGTAGCATCGGTCTTGTGCGGAGTCGGCCATGGGGATCGGAGCAGGTAATGGTCGCAGACGAGCCGCCCGTCAGGCCGACGGAGTGGGCCAAGGGAGTGCTGGATGACAACACCTCGTCCGGCTACGAGCGCGCTCTCCTGCTGAGCGCTGCCATCCTGGGGAAACGAAGTTCCACTCAGGAGATCATCCACAGATACCGCAGAGCCGTCGCCAGCGAACCTGGCCCTCCTTCCGACCTGGGGGGCCGGGCGCGCAAGGTCAGCGTCTCGATGCCTGAGGAACTCACTGCCGCTGTCCACCAGCGGGTCGGCCGTGGTGAGTTCAGCCGTTACGTGACGGAGGCCGTCGCACGCCAGTTGGAGCTCGACCTGTTGGCGGAGCTGGCGGACCTGCTCGAAGCCGAGCACGGTCGAGTGTCAGAGTCCCTGATTGCGGAAGCGGAGGCGGCGTGGCCGGACGCCGACTAGTCGCAAGCGGCGCGCTCGTCCTCGACAGCGAGGGGCTGGTCAAGCTCGCGGCCGGTGACGAGCGCGCCAGGGCGTATCTGGAGACTGCCCGAAGGCGGGGCGCCCGGGTGATGGTCAGCGCGATCACCCTGACAGAGGTGCTGCGCGGCGATGCGCGTGACGCGACGGTACACCGGGTGCTTCCGCGTATCACGGCGCTGCCGGTGACCCCGGAACTCGGTCGGCTCTCCGGTGACCTCCTTGGACGGACCGGCCTAACCGGCCACCGGTGCGCCATCGACGCCGTGGTCGCGGCGACCGCGCTCCAGCAGGCCCGTCCCGTACTCGTGCTGACCAGCGACCCCGACGACATGAACATGCTGGTGGAGGAGCCCGAACGACCCAAGTCGCAGCGCGTCGCCGTCGTCCACGTCTGAGAAGGCGCGGCCCCGCCCCCGCATCACCGCCTCGTTCCCCATTGCCACCGCTGGGAGTGAGCCCTACGATCCTCGCATGCCGGAAGAAGTGCGCCCGTTCTCGACCGCTCGCGGCGACCGGCTTCCCCGGCTCGGCGGGTGCAACGGCATCGGGATCCTCCTGGTGCCCGTCAGCCGCGAGGACTCCGACGACCGGCGCTTCGCGGTGCGCTGGGTGTGGCTGTTGTTCGCCCCGGTCCTGCCGCTGGGGCGCTACTACGTGACCGAGGAACCTCCGGCGCTCTGGGGCAACTCCGAGGCCGGCGGGGCCGAGACCCGGTACACCTTCCACGGGGTGACCCGGCTGAAGGCCGGGGAAATCGTCCGGACCTACGCGTGGTTCTGGCTGGTGCTGCTGCCGGTGATGTTCCTGCCCTCCGTCGGGCTCGCCCTCGTGATGGACTGGATCGCCACCGGCCCGCTGGACCGCTACCCCGTCAATCCCTGGTGGTGGGCGCCGTTCTTCGGCTCTCTCGTGGTGCTGGCGCTGTGGCCGGTCGGGGCGCTCGTCTGGCTCGTCCGGTGGCGGGAGGACCACTGGGACGAGCACGCGCCCGTGCACGAGGTGCGCTGGGTGCAGCGCTGATCCGGGTAGGAGCCGCGTCCCCGGACACGGGGCCGCCCGCCCGGCGGGGACGCTCGGGCATCCCGTACGGTACCCCCAGACGGTGGCGGCCGGGAGACCGGGGAAGGGCGGGGCCAGAGTGAACACGGCGGGGATGGACGGTGTGGAGCTGCGCGAGCGCGCCCGGGCGTGGCTGGCCCAGGACCCGGACCCGCGCACGCGGGACGAACTCGCGGCGCTGCTGGCCTCCGGCGACGAGGCGGAACTGGCCGACCGGTTCGGCGCGCGGCTGGAGTTCGGCACCGCCGGGTTGCGGGGGCGGCTCGGCGCGGGGCCGAACCGGATGAACCGGGTGACCGTCATGCGCGCCGCCGCTGGCCTGGCCCGGTGGCTCGGCGCCGGGCGCACGGTGGTCATCGGCTACGACGCGCGGCACCGGTCCGACGTCTTCGCCCGGGACACCGCGGCGGTGCTCGGCGGCGCCGGGTGCACCGCCCTGCTGCTCCCCCGGGCGCTGCCCACGCCCGTGCTCGCCTTCGCGGTGCGCGACCTCGGTGCCGACGCGGGTGTCATGGTGACGGCCAGCCACAACCCGCCCCAGGACAACGGGTACAAGGTGTACGTCGGCGGGAGTGGCCCGGCCGGCGGCAGCCAGATCGTGCCGCCCGTGGACGCCGAGATCTCCGCCGCCATCGACGAGGTGGGGCCGGTCGACGCCCTGCCGCTGGGCGGTGACCCGGTGGTGCTCGGCGACGAGGTCGTCGAACGCTATCTGGCGGCGGTGACGGCACTGCCCCTGGGGCCGGACCGCGACGTCGCGATCAGCTACACCCCGCTGCACGGGGTGGGCGCGGGCACGCTGCTGGCGGCGTTCGAGCGGGCCGGGTTCCCAGCGCCTTCGGTGGTGGCGGAGCAGGCCGAGCCCGACCCCGACTTCCCCACCGTGGCCTTCCCCAACCCGGAGGAGCCGGGCGCCATGGATCTGGCGCTGGCGGCCGGGGAGCGCGCCGGCAGCGACCTGGTGCTGGCCAACGACCCCGACGCCGACCGGCTGGCCGTCGCGGTGCCCGGCCACGGGCTGCTCACCGGTGACGAGGTCGGCGGGCTGCTGGCCGAGCACGTGCTGCGCCGCACGTCGGGGGACGACCGGGTGGTCGCGAGCACGATCGTCTCGGCCGGGCTGCTGCCCAAGATCGCCGCCGCGCACGGGGTCCGGCATGTGGAGACGCTGACCGGGTTCAAGTGGCTGGTGCGCGCGGGGAACGCGTCGGAACGCAACGTGTTCGGCTACGAGGAGGCGCTGGGGTACTGCCTGGCCGGCGACGGCGGACGGCCGGTCGCCGACAAGGACGGTATCGGCGCCGCGCTCGCGGTCGCGGGCCTGGCGGCGGAGGCGCGGCGCGACGGCCGCACGCTGGTCGACCTGCTGGACGACCAGGCCCGCCGCTACGGGCTGCACGTCACACGGCAGCTCTCGGTCCGGGTCGCCGACCTCTCCCGCATCGGGGCGGTGCTGCGCCGGCTGCGCGCGGAGCCGCCCACGGCGTTCGGCCCGCTGGAGGTGCGCTCGGTGGAGGACTTCGCCGGCGGCCTGCGCGGGCTGCCGCCGACCGACGCGCTGCGCTTCCACCTGCACGGGCCGGTGGAGGCGCGGGTGACGCTGCGCCCCTCGGGCACGGAGCCGAAGCTGAAGAGCTACCTGGAGGTCGTGCTGGCCGCCGGGCGGGACGTCGCGGCGGCCCGGCGGAGCGCGGCGGAGCACCTGGACGGGCTGAGCGCCGCGGTGGCCGCCGTGATCACGACCGGCTGAGCGCGGCGCCCGCGCGGACCGTCAGGCCACCAGCTCCCAGCCCAGCAGTCCGCGCACACCGTCGGCGAGCAGTTCGTCCAGCGAGTAGACGACGGACCGCTGGTCGACGACGTCCCGCTGGCCGATCTCCAGCCGCCCATCGGGGCGCCGGTAGACGACCGCGTGCGCACCGGCGTGCAGGAGTGCCAGCCGCAGGTGGGGCGGGATGTGGGCGGACATGGAGACCTTTCACGGTGTCGATCGGGGCGGGGTGCCGGTGTCCCGCGCCGTGACGTCGTCGTCGGGCGATGGCGGACGGAAGCGTCGCGGACGGCGTTCCACCGCTCGGGATTGGTCCCATGATTGTACGGCGGATTCCCGGAATTGCCAGTGCACATTGCCGAAGCGCGAGCATAGTGGAACCGGAATGCCGTCGCGACCGGATTATCCTGCGCATTCCGGCGAGAGGACCGAACACCGGTTTTCTTCAGTCCGAAATCCGGCCACGGCGGCCGCTCAGCAGCACCGCATTTCCGGCACGGCCTGGCTGAAGTCGCCCGCAGCGAGCGCCTTCTCCGGAATGAGGAAATAAAAGGTCCCGGCGTCTCCCCAGCCCCAGTTGTCGTCCTCGGCCAGCTGGAGAAGGTGCACTCGCCGCTCGCCACGGTATCCGGCGGCGCTGACCCCCGACGCGTGCGACAGACCGGGCCAGCCGAACACCTGATGGTCGCCGGAGCTGTTGCCGTCCAGATCCCCGAAGGTGTCCAGGATCAGCGATTCGGCGCCCCAGTGTTCCTCGCGATCGAAGGGGAGGTCGTCATCCGTGACGTCCCAGCAATCCGGGAGCATCGTGACCTCGGCCGCGTACACCGGCTGGGCCGGGTAGCTCCGCGCCCGGCTCGGGGCGGTTCGCTCGACCGCCCGGTCCGGCTCGGCCGGGATCACCCGGCACGCTTCGGGGGCGAAGCCGTCCAGGTGCCGGAAGTCCTCGTAGGGCAGGTCCGGGTCCAGGTAGAAGAAGTTGAGCAGACCCGGGCGGCACGGGAGCTGGTCGCCGAGCCAGGGGGCGAGCGCGTCCGTGTCGAGAACCGCGTGCAGGGACAGCGGGATCCCGCCGAGCTCCGGCCAGGCGGTCTCCGGTTCCAGCAGCGCCGAACCGCCCAACCGGCACCGCCCGGTGGCCGCGCTCTCCTCGGCCGGCTCCAGGCGGAAGCCCCGCCGCGCCATCGCGGCGAACCGCTCTCCGGCGCTCTCACCCAGCCGTTCGGTGCACTCGCGCCGCATCTCGTCGGGATCGTCGAACTCCATGCCGCACAGGTTGCCAGTGCGCTACGACAAGCGGACCGCCGCACGGCCCACCGGCACGACGGCGGGCCGGCACGGATCAGAGCCGGCCGACGATGCCCGCGAGCAGCGCCCCGACGTCTCCGGCGGCCTCCCGGCCGGCCGCCAGGACCTCAAGGTGGTCCAGCGGCTGGTCGCTCAGCCCGGCGGCGACGTTGGTGACGAGGGACAGCCCGAGGACGCGCGCGCCCAGCTCACGGGCGGCGATGGCCTCCAGCACCGTCGACATGCCGACCAGGTCCGCCCCCAGGTTACGGAGCATCCGGATCTCCGCCGGCGTCTCGAAGTGCGGGCCGGGCAGCGCCGCGTAGACCCCCTCGACGAGACCGGGATCGACTTCGCGCGCCACCTCCCGGAGCCGGGAGTCATAGGTGTCGGTCAGGTCGACGAATCGGGGGCCGGTCAGCGGCGACCGTGCCGTCAGGTTGAGGTGGTCGCTAATCAGCACCGGCTGGCCGACCCGCAGATCACCGCGCAGTGCCCCGGCGGCGTTGGTGAGGATGACGGTCCCGGCCCCGGCCGCGATGGCGGTGCGCACGTTGTGCACCACCACGTCGGCCCCGTGTCCCTCGTACAGGTGGGTGCGTCCGAGGAAGACGAGCACGTCCCGGTCGGCATGCCGGACCGCCCGAACCCGCCCGCTGTGCCCGGCGACGCTGGGCGGCAGGAACCCCGGCAGCTCACCGACCTCGACCTCGGCGAGCACTTTGTCGAACGCGTCGGCGGCCGGCGCCCAGCCGGACCCCATGACGAGCGCGGCCCCGAAGGAGTCGACCCCGGTCCGGGCGCGCAGTTCCGCGGCCGCTTCCTGGGCTGTCTGGTACGGGTCGGTGGTCACGGGCGGTGCTCCTTGGATCGTTCGCCGGTACACCGCGCGCAGATCCGGACGGGCCGGTCGGGCGGGTTCCGGCTCCTCGGCGGCTCGGGGTCGATCCTCTCCCGCCGCGCCGCCCGGCCGCAACATCACGCCTCGGACGGCGGGTACCGCACGGGTGCGGTACCCGCCGGGCCGTCCGTCGTCACATCACCTTGTCCAGCGTGATCGGCAGGTCCCGGACGCGGCGGCCGGTGGCGTGGAAGACCGCGTTGGCGACCGCCGCCGCCACGCCCGTGGTGCCGATCTCGCCGACGCCGGTCATGCCGAGGGGCGTCGTCGGGTCCGGCCTGCCGAGCCAGGTGACGTCGATCGGCGGGACGTCGGCGTGCACGGGGACGTGGTAGGTGTCCAGGCCCGGATTCATGATGCGGCCGGTGCGCGGGTCGACGAGGGTCTGCTCGGACAGCGCCGAGCCGAGCCCCATGACGATGCCGCCCCGGAACTGACTGGCGGCGGTCTTGGGGTTGATGACGGTGCCGACGTCGAACACCCCGGTCCAGCGGGACACCCGCACCTCGCCGGTGTCGGCGTCGACGCGCACTTCGCAGAAGTGGGCGCCGTAGCCGGCCCGGACCCAGCGCATCCGGTCGCGGATGAAGGTGGTCATCATGCGGGCCTGGCCGGCCACGCGGCCCAGGCGGGTCTCCGAGCCGACCGTCACCTCCACGGACGGCAGGTCGGCCGCGGCGAGCGTCTCGGCGTACGGGGCGCCGACGGTCCCGGTGCGGCGGGCGAGGGCGGTCACCCGGCGGCGCAGCTTCTCGCACGCGGCCAGGACGCTGCCGGCCACGCTCACCGTCTGCGTCGACCCGCCCGCGCCCATGGGCATGCTCGGAAGGGCACTGTCGCCGTACTCGACGCGGACCGTCTCGACCGGGACGTCCAGCGCGTCGGCGGCGATCTGCGCCTGTGCGGTGGCCGCCCCCATCCCCATGTCGGTCATCCCGGCGCGGACGAGGACGCCGCCGTCCACGGAGAGCCGCACGGCCACGTTCGCGCCGAACCGGTTCGCCCCGAAGAACGCGCTGGCCACGCCCATTCCGACGAGCCAGCGGCCGTCCCGCATCGACCGCGGCTCCGGGGTGCGGTCGGCCCAGCCGAACCGCTCGGCGCCCACGGCGTACGCCTCGGACAGGTGGCGGCGGGAGAACGGCCGCCCCTCCATCGGGCTGACCGCGGGCTCGTTGCGCCGCCGCAGTTCGATGGGGTCCATGCCCAGCTCGTAGGCCAGCTCGTCCACGGCCGACTCCAGGGCGAAGGTGCCGACGGCCTCACCGGGGGCGCGCATGAACGTGGTGGGCAGCAGGTCCATCTCGACGATGTGCTGCGCCAGCCGGATGTTGGGCGCGTCGTAGAGCTCGCGGGTCTGGGAGGTGACCGGCTCCGGCATGCCGGTGGACCGTCCGATCCGGGCGACGCTGGTGTGCACGAGCGCGGTCAGCCGGCCGTCGGTGCCGGCGCCGAGCGCGACGCGCTGCACGGTGGGGGTGCGCCCGCCGACGACCCGGTTCACCCCTTCGCGGGTGAGCGACAGCCGAACCGGGCGGCCGACCGCGCGGGCGGCGAGCGTCGCCACGATCGTGCCGGCCCACAGCGGGCCCTTGCCGCCGAAACCACCGCCGACATGGTCGGCGATGACCCGGATGTTGGCGGGTGGCACGGCGAACCGCTCGGCGAGGTGCTGGCGGACCCATTCGAGGCTCTGGGTGCTCTCGTACACGGTGAGCCGGTCGCCGTCCCACACCGCGGTGGTCGCGTGCGGCTCCATCGCGTTGTGCTGCTGCGGCGGCGTGGTGTACTCGTGGTCCACCGCGATCGGGGCCGCGGCGAGCGCGGCGTCGGCGTCGCCCTTGCCGGCCGACGCGGGCATGATCGGGTTGCCCTTCTGAGGTGCGGCGTCGCCGCGCTCGGCGGCGAAGTCGACGGCGGCGGGCAGCCGCTCGTAGCCCACCCGTACCAGGGCGGCGGCCTCGCGTGCGGCTGCCGACGTCTCGGCGACGACCACCGCGACCGGCTGGCCGTCCCAGTGCACCTCGTCGGTGTTGAGGTAGTTCACCGTGGTGCCGGCGGCCATGCTGCTCAGCCGTGCCATGGTCGCCGGCCGGGGTGGGCGCAGGCGGGGCGCGTTCTCGTGGGTGAGGACGGCGACGACCCCGGGGACGCCCCGGGCGGCGGTCGTGTCGATCGCCGTGATCCGGCCGCGGGCGACGGTGGCGTGCACGAGCGCGGCGTGCGTCAGGTCGGGCAGGGGGTGCTCGGCGGAGTAGCGGGCGGTGCCGGTGACCTTGTCGCGGCCGTCGACGCGGTCGACCGGCCGGCCGACGGCGCTGCCGGTGGTGGGGGTGGCGGTGGTGGTGGTCTGGGTCATGCCGCGCTCCAGTCGGTGAGCAGGCGGCGCAGGGTCGCCACGATGGTGCGCCGCGCCAGGTCGATCTTGAAGCCGTTCTGCGGACGGCCGGCCGCCGCCGCGAGCTCGGCCGCCGCCGCCTCGGCGAACGTCTCCTCGGTGGCGGGCGCGCCCGTCAGCACCTCCTCGGCCGTTCGCGCCCGCCACGGGCGGGTACCGACGCCGCCGAGGGCGAGCCGGGCCGTGGTAACGGTGCCGTCGTCGGCGACCTCCAGTGCCGCCGCGACGGAGACCAGCGCGAACGCGTAGGAGGCGCGGTCGCGCACCTTGCGGTACCGGGATCGGGCGGCGGCCGGGAACGGCGGCAGTTCCACCGCCGTGATGAGTTCGTCCGGCGCGAGTTCGGTCTCCACGTGCGGGGTGTCGCCGGGAGCCCGGTGGAAGTCGGTCAGCGGGATGCGGCGGGTGCCGCGCGTGCTGCGGACCTCCACGGTGGCGTCCAGCATGGCCAGCGCGACGGCCATGTCCGAGGGGTGGGCGGCGAAGCAGTGATCGCTCGTTCCGAGGACGGCGGTGTTGCGATGGAAGCCCTCGGCGGCGGCGCACCCGCTGCCGGGGTCCCGGCGGTTGCAGGCGGTGGCGTGGTCGTAGAAGTACATGCAGCGGGTGCGTTGCAGCAGGTTGCCGCCGACCGTGGCCATGTTGCGGAGCTGGCCGGAGGCGCCGTGCAGGATCGCCTGGGAGAGCACCGGGTAGCGGGTCCGGACGAGGGGGTCGGCGGCGAGGTGGCTGTTGCGCACCAGCGCGCCGACGCGCACCCCGCCGTCGGGAAGCTCCTCGACGTCGGTGAGGGGCAGCCGGGTGATGTCGATGACGGTGTCCGGCTGTTCGATTCCCTCGCGCATGAGGTCCACGAGGTTGGTCCCGCCGCCGAGGAACCGCGGGTTGGGTTCGGTGGCGACGGCGCGCAGGGCGGTGTCGATGTCGGGGGCGCTCAGGTAGGCGAAGGACTTCATCTGGCGACCTCCTGGATGGCGTCGACGATGCCGTTGTAGGCGGCGCACCGGCAGATGTTGCCGCTCATCCGTTCCCGGATCTCGGCGCCGGTCAGTTCGCCGCCGGGCGCGCCGGGGGGCTCGGTGACGGCGCTCGGCGCGCCGGCCCGGTGCTCGGCGAGCATGCCGACCGCCGAGCAGATCTGTCCGGGGGTGCAGTAGCCGCACTGGAGGCCGTCGTTGCGGACGAACGCCTCCTGGAGCGGGTGGTCCACGCCCTCGATCGTGGTGATCTCCCGGCCGGCGTACTGCACGGCGAGCGTCAGGCAGGAGTTGATGCGCTCGCCGTCGACGAGGACGGTGCACGCGCCGCATGCGCCTTGGTCGCAGCCCTTCTTGGTCCCGGTGAGGCCGAGGTGCTCGCGGAGGGCGTCGAGCAGGCTGACCTGCGGTGGGATGTCCAGTTCACGGTCAACTCCGTTGATCCGTATCCGCACCTCGACCACGTGTCTCCCTTCGATCGTGCGAAGCGCGACAAAGCTAACAGACCATCGGACTCTTAACAAGAGAACTGTGTTCCGTTATCTCGGGCCGTATGATGTGCTGGTCATGTCCAAGCCGAGCTTCCTGCGCGCCCGGCGGCCCGAGCACAAGGAGCAGCGCCGCGTGGCCATCCTCGCGGCGGCCGAAGAGCTCGCCGCCACGTCCGGCGTACGCCGGGTCAGCCTCGGACAGGTCGCGGACGTCGTCGGACTGGCCAAGTCCAACGTCGTGCGGTACTTCGGCACGCGGGAGGAGATCTTCCTCGCCCTCGGCGCCATCCAGTGGCGGGCCTGGGCCGAGGACGTCACCGACCGGCTGGCACATGAGGCCGACGTCGTGGCGGCGCTCACCGAACCGTTCGCCGACCGTCCCCTTCTCTGCGACCTGCTCGGTCAGCTTTCCAGCACCGTGGAGCACAACGTCTCCCTCACGGCCGCGTACGAGTTCAAGAGCACGGTGCACGCGATCAACGCCGACGTCGCCGCGGCGATCCTCCGTGCCCGCCCGGACCTGACCGAGAAGGAGGCGACCGACCTGGTCGGCGCCGCCCTCACCATCTCCGGGGCGCTGTACCCGATCGCCCACCCACCGGCCACCATCGCCGCGCTCTACGAGCAGCACCCGGAGCTCGCGGCGGCCTGCCCGTCCTTCCTGCCCACCCTCCAGCGCGTCCTGGCGGCACTCGTGGCCGGTCTGCCGACCCTGCGGGACTGACCGCCGCGCGAGCGGCCTGTCCCTCGAACCCGCCCTCGCGTCTTCTCGGCGAGGGACCGCACCGGCCGCTTTCACGAGGCCGGTGTCACGGACGCGGAACCGGCCCGGCTCCGCTCCCCCATCGGCCTCGGCCTGGGGCTCGCACCCGGACCAGCGGCGCCCCGCCGGGGTACGGCAGGCGGCCCGGACTCATCCCCGTACTGGGCGGCGCAGGACCACCTGGGGCCGTGCCTCGGTGCCGAGGTAGCGGCGGCCGGTGTGTTCGAAGCCGCCCGCCAGGTAGGCGCGCAGCGCCTTCGGGTTGGGGTCGTGCACCGTGAGCAGGATCTCCCGGGCGTGCGGAGCGATGTCGCGGACCAGCGGGTCCAGAGCGCGGCAGGCGGCGCGGCCGATGCCCTGGCACTGCCAGCCGGCGTCGATGTAGAACGCCCGCAGCAGCACGGCGTGCTCCGGGTCGGGGGTGATCTCGCTCAGGCAGCCCACCAGGTCGATGATCCCGAACCCGACCGGGGTGCCGCCCCGAAGGACCGCGAACGGGAACCGGTTGGGGTCGACGTCGGCCCGTGGCAGCGTGGTGGTGGCCTCGCCGCTGAGCCGTCGCTGGCCGGGGGCCAGTCGCAGCCGGAGGACGGCGGCGCGCAGCTCCGCGATCCGGGGTGCGGTGGAGTCCAGGCGGATCAGCTCGATCCCATCGGCGACCGCCGTCGCACTCGCCCCGGCGGCTCCGCTGTCCGCCATCCTCACCGCGCAGCCCTCCCAGCCGTGTCGTCGGTCGGTCCCGCCGGTTCGCCCGGATGCGGCCATGCCCGGCGTCGGAGGGGCCGCGACCAGGGCGTTCCCACCTCGTCTCCGTGTCGCCCTACCGACCTCCGGACGCCGAGGCCCCCTGCGAATTGGTCTATGCCACCTGCCAGTCAAGCACAAGGCACGTTCGTCTCCCCGACCCCCTACCCTGGTCGGAAGGCGAACCGCTGAGAGGTGTGGAGGCGATCGTGGCGGAGTTCCGGATCTCGTCGGAGGACGGGCTCGACCTGCGCAGACTCGCCACGGCCCTCGCGGAGTCGCAGGGCTGGCCGCGCGACCAGGTGAGCATCTGGGACAACCGGGACGGCAGCGTCATCGTGACCGTAGAGGACACACTGCTGCACCCCCCCGCGCCCGATCCGCTGCAGCAGCCGGTGCACACCGGCCGCGACGTGCACCACGCCTGTGAACTGCTGCGGCAGCGCGACTCCTCATTGCGAGGCGTGGACTTCGCCGAACTGCGCGCCGAGGCCGCCCGGTTCTTCTCCGCCGGGTGGTCGACCGCCGACCTGCTGCACGCGCTCAGCCACCGGCCCGACGGCCTGCCGTGGCCGCGCGGCGAGGGCTACCAGGGCGTGGAGTGGCTGGAGCACCGCCTGCGCAACTGGAAGACGCCCACGGGCGATATCCGGCCCTCGGTCTCCCAGGAGACGGCGCAGTTGCGGATCGTCGGCCGCGCCGGGCTGCCCGAGAACCTCGGTCTGCCCGAGGACGAGGACCCTGCCGCACGCCGCCAGGCCGCCCGGCCGGAGTTCGCCCGCGCCGCCGCCGATGACGCCCGCCGTCTCATGCGCGTGCAGGCCCGCACCACGAGCAACACTCTGGCGCACCGCGACCGCACCGCCGCGCACATCACCCGCCGCGATCGTTGACCCGGGTCGGTCCCATGGTGCCCGGCCCGGACCGGAGCGCACCGAGCGGCGACGCCGAGAGACCGTGGGCCCGGATGCGTCAGCGGGTCCGCGCGCTCAACGCCGCGATCGGGCCGACCGACTGACCGGCGCCCGGGGCGACCGGTCACCGGCCGCTGACGGCCTCGGAACAGAGGCACACATTCCCATCAACGATCCGATGTCCTGAGTCACCAATGCAGTGACGCTGGGGACGATCTCTCGATACGCCTTTGCGGGGACGCGATCATCGGGTCCCCGGTCCGGTCCGCATTCGGGTCGGCCGCGCGGTTCCGGGCCGCCGGCACGCGGAGTGGACGGGTGTCCGGCCGGGCCGGCGCCGTGCCCGCCCTGACGAGCCCTCCCCCAGGGCGGCCGTGGCGTCCACCAGGGCTTCGGGGCGGGCGGCACGCCTGCGCCTCGCCGCCACCGCCTACCGCCCCGATTCCGTGCACTGGGTCACGGAAGCGAATCTTTGCCGCCCCCTCTTGACCCCCGACTGTGATGCACCTAACGTCCTGAATCATTAAAACGTTTTGAACCGGCCACGCCACCGACCACCAGGAGGCCCGGCATGCCCGACCCGTCGCCACCGGTTCCCCCGCCACTGGCGCTCGTGGACGTGGCCAAGACCTTCGGAACCGTGCAGGCGCTGCGCGGGGTCTCGCTGCAGCTGCGGGCCGGGGAGATCCACGCGCTCGTCGGCGAGAACGGGGCCGGAAAATCGACCCTGGTGAAAACGATCGCCGGTGCGCACCGGCCGGACAGCGGCCGGGTCGAGGTGAACGGGGTGCCCACCGAGTTCGCCGGGCCGGCCGACGCCCAGCGCGCCGGGGTGGCGGTCATCTATCAGGAGCCGCTGCTCTTCCCGGACCTCTCGGTGGCCGAGAACATCTTCATGGGACGCCAGCCGCTCGGCCGGTTCCGGCGGATCGACCGCCGGGCGCTGCGCGAGCGCACGCGCGCGCTCTTCGCCCGGCTGGGGGTCCGGATCGATCCCGACCGTCCCGCGCGCGGTCTGTCCATTGCCGACCAGCAGCTCGTGGAGATCGCGAAGGCGCTCTCCCGTGACGCCCGGGTGCTGGTGATGGACGAGCCGACGGCCGCGCTCTCCGGTGTCGAGGTGCAGCGGCTCTTCACGGTCGCCCGCTCCCTGCGCGACTCCGGCACCCCGATCCTGTTCATCTCGCATCGGTTCGACGAGGTCTTCGCCCTGTGCGACCGCGTCACCGTGCTACGCGACGGCGGTCACGTCTCCACCGACCCCGCCGCGGATCTCGACGTCGACACGCTGGTCCGCCGGATGGTCGGCCGGGACCTCGGCGACCTCTTCCCCCGGCGGACCGCCGAGCCCGGCGACGTGCTGCTGGAGGTCGAGGGGCTGACCCGGACCGGCGTGTTCGCCGACGTCGGTTTCTCCGTCCGCGTCGGGGAGATCGTCGCCCTGGCCGGGCTGGTCGGCGCGGGCCGCAGCGAGGTGGTGCGCGCCGTGTTCGGCATCGACCGCCACGATTCGGGCACCGTGCGCGTGGCGGGACGGCGGCTGCCGCCCGGCTGCCCGGCCGCCGCCATGGCCGCGGGACTGGCACTGGTCCCCGAGGACCGGCGGCAGCAGGGGCTGGTGATGGAGCTGTCCGTACGGCGCAACGCCACCCTCACCCTGCGCCGCGCGCTGAGCCGCGGCGGGCTGCTGCTCGGCTCCGCGGAGCGCGCCGCCGCGCGCACGTGGACGGAGCGGCTGCGGGTCAAGGCCGGGGGGCTGGACGACGCGGTGTCCACCCTCTCGGGCGGCAACCAGCAGAAGGTGGTCCTCGCCAAGTGGCTGGCCACCGCCCCACGGGTGCTCATCGTGGACGAGCCGACGCGCGGCATCGATGTCGGCACCAAGGCGGAGGTGCACCGCCTCCTCGCCGACCTGGCCGGGCGCGGGCTCGCCGTGCTCATGGTCTCCAGCGAACTCCCCGAGGTGCTCGGGATGGCCGACCGGGTCCTGGTGATGCACGAGGGGCGGCTCACCGCCGAACTTCCCCGTGGCGCGGCCACCGAGGAATCGGTGATGCGCGCGGCCACCGGCGGCGGCGCGGGGGTGCGGGTCTGATGCTCGCCTCCGGAGACATCGCCCCCCGCGCCCCCCGCGAGCTGATGGCCAGGCGCCGCCCGGTGGCCATGACCCCGGCGTCCGGGCGCGGCGCACCGGCTGCGGCCCGATACGCCACCGCCCCTCGGCACCGGACCGGCGGCACGGAACCGGGGGCGTGGCACCCGGACGCACCATGGCGACCGCGCGCCGCAGCGCGGGTGCCCGGCCACCGCTCCGGCGGTGGCCGCTGGCGATCACACCATCGGCACAGAACGAAGAGGAGGCACGCGTGAGTGCCGGACCGGACACGACCGGAGCGCCGGACCGCACGGGCGCTCCGCGTACCACCGCCCGTCCCCGGCCGCGCGGCGTCCGGGAGCTCGGGGTGCTGCTCGCGCTGGCCCTGCTGGTCGCGGCCACCGCGCTGGTCAACCCGGCGTTCCTGTCGGCCCAGAGCGTCCGGGACCTGCTGCTCGGCGCGACGCTGCTGTGCGTGCTGGCGGTCGGCCAGACCCTGGTGATCGTCACCCGCAACGTCGACCTGTCGGTGGGGTCGATCCTCGGGCTGTCCGCCTTCGCCACCGGCGCACTGTTCGTGTCCGCCCCCGCCCTGCCGATTCCGGTCGTGGTGCTCGCGGGCGTGCTCGTGGGGGCGGCCTGCGGGCTGGTCAACGGCACCTTGGTGACGGTCGCGCGGGTGCCCGCCCTCGTCGTGACGCTCGGGACCCTGTACGTGTTCCGCGGCGTGGACCACTGGTGGGCCGCGGGCCGGCAGATCAACGCCGCCGACATGCCGCGGGCCTTCCTCGGGCTGGGGCAGTTCGGGGTGGCCGGAATCCCGCTGCCCGCCGTGGTCGCGCTGGTGGTGATGCTGGCGACCGGCTGGTACCTCGCGTCCTACCGGAGCGGCCGGGAGCTGTACGCCATCGGTTCGGACCCCGACGCCGCCCGGCTGTCGGGTATCCCGGTCGACCGGCGGGTGCTCGCCGCGTTCGTGGTGAACGGCGCGTTCGCGGGGCTGGCCGGTGTGCTGTACGCGGCGCGGTTCGGGACGCTGGACGCCAACGCGGGTCTCGGCCTGGAACTGCAGGTGGTGGCGGCCGCGGTGGTCGGCGGGGTGGCGATCTTCGGCGGCAGCGGCACGGTGTTCGGCGCGGCGGTGGGCGCGGCGCTGCTCAGCACGATCGGTTCGGCACTGGCGGTCCTGCGGGTCGATCCCTTCTGGCAGCAGGCGGTGGTCGGCCTGCTCATCCTGGTGGCGATCGGCATGGACCGGCTGCTGGCGGCCCGGACGGCTCGCAGCCTCCGTGGCGGTGAACGGACGACCCGTCTCCGTGGCGGTGAACGGACGACCCGTCTCCGTGGCGGTGAACGGACAACTCGTCTCCGTGGCGGTGAACGGACGACCCGTCTCCGTGACGGTGAACGGACGACCCGGCCGCGTGCCACCGGTTCCGGCGGGACGGGGGCGGGCCCGTGACCGCTCCCCGCCGGATCGCCCGCCCGTTCTCTCTCGCACCGCAGAGGAATGCAGATGACCGAGTCTGACGTCTCACCGCGCACCGCGCACCCGGCGTCCCCATCCCGGCGATCCCCCGTCTCCGGGGTACTGGCCCGCCGTGAGACCTCGGTGGTGGGCGCGCTGCTGGTGTCGGTACTGGCGGCGTCGCTCCTGGTGGACGGGTTCGCCACCGGCCGCAACGCCGGCTTCCTGATCCTGGACGTGGCGGCGGTCGCGCTGATCGCGTTGCCCATGACGCTGGTGATCGTGACCGGCGAGATCGACCTGTCCGTCGCGAGCACTCTGGGCCTGACCAGCGCCGTCCTGGGCCGGCTCTGGCTGGCGGGCTGGGCACTGGAGCTCATCGTGCCGCTCTGCCTGCTGCTCGGCGCGCTGCTGGGGCTGGTGAACGGCCTGCTGGTGACGGTGGCGCGGCTGCCCTCGCTGGCGGTCACCATCGGCACGATGGCACTGTACCGGGGGCTGGCCTACGTGGTCCTCGGCGACCGGGCGGTCGCGGACTTCCCGTTCTCGTGGACGGGCGGTGCCACCGCGCCGATCCCGGGGACGCCGGTGCCGTGGATCGCGCTGCTGATCGCCGTGTTCGCGGTGCTCTTCGGGGTGCTGCTGCACGCCACCGCGTTCGGCCGGTCGCTGTTCGCGATCGGCAGCAACGCGGACGCCGCCGCGTTCGCCGGGATCCCGGTCCCGCGCGCGAAGCTGTGGCTGTTCGTGGCGACCGGCGCGATGGCGGCGCTGGCCGGGATCTTCTGGACCATGCAATACGGCAGCGCCCGCGCGGACAACGCCACCGGGCTGGAGCTGTCGGTCGTGGCCGCGGTGCTGCTCGGCGGGGTGTCGATCTTCGGCGGTGTGGGCGCGCTGCCGGGCGTGCTCGCCGGGGTGCTGCTGCTCGGCACCATCCGCAACGCGCTGCAGCTCGCGGACGTGCCCTCCGACACGCTCACCGTCGTCACCGGCCTGCTGCTGATCGTCTCCGTCGTCGTCCCCAACCTGGCCGACCGCGCCCGAACCCGCCGACGGCGCCGCCGTGCCGCACCGGCCGGCGCCGGCTGACCCGCCCGCCGCCGTCCCCCGTCCCGTTCGTCCGACTCCGGGAGGCCCCCATGCTCCGATCCCCGTACCGCGCCGGACTCGCCGGCGCGCTGACCGCGCTGTTGTTCGTCACCGCGTGCGGCGGCACCACCCGTGAGAACGCGCAGGACGCCGGCGGCCCCGAGGCGACCGCCGCCGCCGATCCCGACGCCCCGATCCCCGAGGGCCTGCAGGTGGCGTTCCTGCCCAAGCAGCTCAACAACCCCTACTTCACGGTCGCCGACGCCGGCGGAGCGGAGGCGGTGGCGGAGTTCGCCGGGGAGTTCAAGGAGGTCGGGCCGTCGGAGGCCACCGCCTCCTCTCAGGTGAGCTACATCAACACGCTCAGCCAGCAGGCCAATGACGTGATCGTCACGGCCGCCAACGACCCCAACGCCGTCTGTGGGGCGCTGAACCAGGCTCGCCAGGCGGGGGCGAGCGTGGTCACGTTCGACTCCGACACCGGCCCCGAGTGCCGCGACGTGTTCGTCAACCAGGCGTCGGCGACCGGCATCGCGGAGACGCTGGTGCAGCTGATGGCGGACCAGATCGGCGGCAGCGGGCAGATCGCCTTCCTGTCGGCGACCCCGAACGCCACCAACCAGAACGCGTGGATCGAGCTGATGGAGCGCGAACTGGAGAAGGACGAGTACGCCGACATCGAGCTGGTGACGGTCGCCTATGGCAACGACGACGACCAGAAGTCCTTCCAGGAGACCCAGGGCCTGCTCCGCTCCTATCCGGACCTGGCGGGCATCATCTCGCCGACCACGGTGGGGGTCGCGGCGGCAGCCCGGTACCTGAGCGACTCGGAGTACCGGGGCGAGGTCGCCCTGACCGGTCTGGGCACGCCGAACCAGATGCGGGAGTACGTCGAGGACGGCACGGTGGAGTCGTTCGCGCTGTGGGACCCGGCCGATCTCGGCTACCTCGCCGCCTGGGCCGGGGCGGCGCTGGCGGCCGGGCGGATCACCGGCGCGGAGGGCGAGACGTTCGAGGCCGGCCGGCTGGGCGAGTACGAGGTCGGCGCGGACGGCGAGGTGGTTCTCGGCCCGCCCACCGTGTTCACCGCGGACAACATCGACGACTACGACTTCTAGCCGCGTCGGGGTGTCCGCCGTCCGGGGCCGCGGGGGCGCTTCCGGACGGCGGCTCCGGCCAGGCCTGGAAAGCGCTTCCCAAAACACGTACCGTGGCCGCCGGCACCACGTCGCCGCACCGGGCCGCGCACCACCGAGCGATAGGAGAACGACCATGCAGCGCGTCTGCTTCCTGCTGCGCGTCAGGCAGGACCGGCTCGCGGAGTACCGCGCACGGCACGCCGAGGTCTGGCCCGAGATGCGCGCCGCCCTCACGGCGGCGGGGTGGCGCAACTACTCGCTGTTCAGCCGCGACGACGGCCTGGTCGTGGGGTACCTGGAGACCGACGACTTCGAGGCCGCCCGCGCCGCCATGGCCGGAACCGACGTGAACGCGCGATGGCAGGCGGAGATGGCGCCCTTCTTCGAGGGCATCGAGGGCCGGCCGGACGAGGCCATGGTCCCGCTCACCGAGATCTTCCACCTGGAGTGAGGGCCACGGTGCCGGGTGGAACCGCGACGGCGAACGTTCGCCTGCCGGGCGCCGCGCCTCCGTGACCGCCGCGACCAGCTCCACCGGGACCGCCGTCCACCCTCCCGGCCTCCCAATCGGCACTCTTTTCCACCGATACTTAAAACGTTACAATCGTCGCGGCGCAGCTCTGCGACACCCAGAGATCAGGAGCCCTTGCGACATGACCATCAGCAGCGACGTGCGGGCCGTGCTCAGCCACCAGGAGATCGAACTTCCGTCCTGGGCGTTCGGCAACAGCGGCACCCGGTTCAAGGTCTTCGGGCAGGCGGGCGTCCCCCGCACCCCGGAGGAGAAGATCGCCGACGCCGCCCAGGTGCACCGCCACACCGGCATCGCCCCCAGCGTCGCGCTGCACATCCCCTGGGACCGGGTCGACGACTACGCCGCCCTCGCCGAGCACGCCCGCGAACTGGGCGTGCGGATCGGCACCATCAACGCCAACGTGTTCCAGGACGACGACTACCGGCTCGGCAGCGTCACCAACCCCGACCCGGCCGTCCGCCGCAAGGCGCTGGACCACTTGCTGGAGTGCGTGGACGTCATGGACGCCACCGGCTCCCGCGACCTGAAGCTGTGGTTCGCCGACGGCACCAACTACCCCGGACAGGACGACATCCGGGCCCGCCAGGACCGGCTCGCCGAGGCGCTCGCCGCCGTGCGCGACCGTCTCGGCCCGCAGCAGCGGATCCTGCTGGAGTACAAGCTCTTCGAACCCGCCTTCTACACCACCGACGTCCCCGACTGGGGCACCGCCTACGCGCACTGCCTGCGGCTCGGCGAGCAGGCACAGGTGGTGGTGGACACCGGGCACCACGCCCCGGGCACCAACATCGAGTTCATCGTGGCCTTCCTGCTCCGCGAGGGCCGGCTCGGCGGCTTCGACTTCAACTCGCGGTTCTACGCCGACGACGACCTCATGGTGGGGGCGGCCGACCCCTTCCAGCTCTTCCGCATCCTGCACGAGGTGGTACGCGGCGGTGGGCTGGCCCCGGAGGCGGGGATCGCGTTCATGCTCGACCAGTGCCACAACATCGAGCCGAAGATCCCCGGCCAGATCCGCTCCGTACTGAACGTGCAGGAGGCCACCGCCAAGGCCCTGCTGGTGGACGCGCACGCCCTCGCCGCCGCGCAGTCCGCCGGTGACGTGCTCGGCGCCAACGCGGTGCTCATGGACGCCTACAACACCGACGTGCGCCCCTTGCTGGCCGAACTGCGCGCCGACCAGGGGCTGGACCCCGACCCGATGGCCGCCTACGCCGCGTCCGGCTACGCCGAGAAGATCGTCGCCGAACGGGTGGGCGGGCGGCAGGCCAGCTGGGGAGCCTGACCTCCACCACGGCGCACGACACCCGCCCTCGACGACGAGCCCCGCCCAGAACCGAAAGGCGCACCCGACATGACCGACCAGACGCACCCCGAGGTGGCCGCGCTGCTGGCCCGCTCGCACCGGCTCGGCGCGGACCCCCGCAACACCAACTACGCGGGCGGCAACGCATCGGCCAAGGGCACCGCCACCGACCCGGTGACCGGCGAGCCGGTGGAGCTCATGTGGGTCAAGGGCTCCGGGGGCGACCTCGGCACGCTCACCGAGGCGGGTCTGGCCGTCCTGCGGCTGGACCGGCTGCGTGCGCTCACCGGGGTCTACCCCGGCGTGGATCGCGAGGACGAGATGGTCGCGGCGTTCGACTACTGCGCGCACGGCAAGGGCGGCGCCGCGCCGTCCATCGACACCGCCATGCACGGGCTGGTCGCCGCGGCGCACGTGGACCACCTGCACCCCGACTCCGGCATCGCGCTGGCGTGCGCGGCCGACGGCGAGCGGCTGACCGCGGAGTGCTTCGGCGACCGGGTGGCGTGGGTGCCGTGGCGGCGGCCCGGCTTCCAGCTGGGTCTGGACATCGCGGAGATCAGAGCCGCGCACCCGCAGGCCATCGGCGTCATCCTCGGCGGGCACGGCATCACCACGTGGGGGGACACCGCGGAGGAGTGCGAGGCCAACTCGCTGGAGATCATCCGCACCGCGGAGCGGTTCATCGAGGATCGGGCCGCCGAACGCTCCGGGCACGCGTTCGGGCCGGTCACGGACGCGCTGCGGCCGCTGCCCGAGGCCGAACGGCACGCGCGCGCCGCCGCCCTGCTGCCGGTGGTGCGCGGCCTGGCCTCCACCGACCGTCCGCAGGTCGGCCACTACACCGACGCGCCGGTGGTGCTGGACTTCCTGTCCCGTGCCGAGCATCCGCGGCTCGCCGCGCTGGGCACGTCGTGCCCGGACCACTTCCTGCGCACGAAGGTGCGCCCGCTCGTGCTGGACGTACCGCCCGGCGCCCCGCTGGAGGAGGCCGTCGCGCGGCTCCGCGAACTGCACGCCGCCTACCGCGAGGACTACCGGGGCTACTACGAGCGGCACGCCGGCCCCGACTCCCCGGCCATGCGCGGCGCCGATCCGGCGATCGTGCTGGTCCCCGGCGTCGGCATGTTCTCGTTCGGCCGCGACAAGCAGACGGCACGGGTCGCCGGAGAGTTCTACGTCAACGCGATCAACGTCATGCGCGGCGCCGAGACGCTCTCCCGCTACTCCCCCATCCCGGAGTCGGAGAAGTTCCGGATCGAGTACTGGGCGCTGGAGGAGGCGAAACTGGCCCGGATGCCGGCGCCGCGCCCGCTCGCCACCCGGATCGCGTTCGTGACCGGCGGGGGTTCCGGCATCGGCCGGGCGATCGCGCTGCGGCTGGCCGCCGAGGGCGCCTGTGTGGTGGTGGCCGACCGCGACACCGCCGCGGCTGAGCGGGTGGCCGAGGAGATCGGTTCGCCCGACGTCGCCGTGCCGGTGACGGTGGACGTCACGGACGAGGACCAGATCGCGGCGGCGCTGCGCGCCGCGGTGCTCGCCTTCGGCGGGGTGGACCTGGTCGTGAACAACGCCGGGCTGTCGCTGTCCCGGTCCCTGCTGGAGACGTCCGCGGCGGACTGGGACCTCCAGCACCGCGTCATGGCGCGCGGCTCGTTCCTGGTGGCCCGGGAGGCGGCCCGCGTGCTGGTCGACCAGGGCATGGGCGGCGACATCGTCTACATCTCCAGCAAGAACAGCGTGTTCGCCGGCCCGAACAACGTCGCCTACGGCGCGGCGAAGGCCGACCAGGCGCATCAGGTCCGGCTGCTCGCCGCCGAGCTGGGCGGGCACGGCGTCCGGGTGAACGGCGTCAATCCCGACGGGGTGGTCCGCGGATCCGGCATCTTCGCGGGCGGGTGGGGCGCCCAGCGGGCGGCGGTGTACGGCGTCCCGGAGGAGAAGCTCGGCGAGTACTACGCGCAGCGCACGCTCCTCAAGCGGGAGGTCCTGCCCGAGCACGTGGCAAACGCGGTCTTCGCGCTGACATCGGGGGAGCTGAGCCACACCACCGGCCTGCACGTCCCGGTGGACGCCGGGGTGGCGGCGGCGTTCCTGCGGTAGGCGGCGCGATGAGGCGGCCGGCCGGGTCGGCGGTCTTTGCCGGGCGCCCCACTCCGGCCGCGCCGCACCGGGCCGGTTCGGGCCCGCCGAGCAGCACCGAAATCGCCGGGGCCGCGCCCCCGCGCCGGCACACTGGCGCACCCGCGATCACACCGGTGACAACGGGGACGTCCACGGCGCTGGGCGCCGGGCCGGGGCACGGGCACCACCCCGACCGACCACGGCGTCCCCGGCCCCGAAGCGGCCGGGCCGCCACGCCGCACCGGCGAAGCGCCGTCGGCTCCCTCGCGGCGGTCGTGCCGGTGCGGTCACCGCGCTCCGCCGATACGGCCCTCCACCAGAGAGCGAGACAGATGCCTGACGAGCTGACCTTCGCCGCCGTCGACCTCGGCGCGTCCAGCGGCCGGGTGGTCGTGGGCCGGGTCGGGCCCGGTGTGCTGCGGCTGACCGAGGTGCACCGGTTCCGCAACGAGCCGGTGCGGCTGCCGGACGGCCTGCACTGGGACGTCACCGGGCTGTTCCGGGAGGTGCTGCACGGCCTGGCCGCCGCCGCGCCGGCCCGGCCGGTGACGGTCGGGGTGGACTCCTGGGCGGTCGACTACGGGCTGCTGGACGCCTCCGGGACGCTGCTCGGCGTGCCGTACCACTACCGCGACTCCCGCACCGACGAGGTGGCCCCACGGGTGGTGGCGGCGGCCGGGGCCGACGCGCTGTACGCCGCGAACGGGCTGCAGTACCTGCCGTTCAACACGATCTTCCAGCTGGCGGCGGCGGCCGGAACGGCCCAGCTGGCCGCCGCCCGCACCCTGCTGCTCGTCCCGGATCTCATGGGCTACTGGCTGACCGGGGAACGCGGCGCCGAGCTGACGAACGCCTCGACCACCGGCCTGCTGGACGCCGGTACCCGCACCTGGTCGGCGGACCTCGCCGGAATCGCCGGGATCGACCCGGCGCTGCTGCCCGAGCTGCGGGAGCCGGGCACCGCGATCGGCCCGCTGCTGCCGGACGTCGCGGCCGAAACAGGACTGGCGGGCGTCTCGGTGACCGCCGTGGCCTCGCACGACACCGCCTCGGCGGTGATCGGGGTTCCCGCCCGCTCGCCGGACTTCGGCTACATCTCCTGCGGCACGTGGTCGCTGGCGGGGCTGGAGCTGCCGGGCCCGGTGCGCACGGCGGCGGCGCGGGCCGCGAACTTCACCAACGAGCTGGGCGTGGACGGCAGCACCCGGTTCCTCCGCAACATCATGGGCCTGTGGCTGGTCCAGGAGACGCTGCGGACCTGGCGGCTCGGCTCGGGCGCGCTTCCGGGCCTGCTGGCCGAGGCGGCGCGCGCCGAGCCGTTCACGGCGCTCGTCGACCCTGACGACGACCGCTTCCTGCCGCCCGGCGACATGCCCGCGCGGATCGCGGCGTTCTGCCGTGAGACCGGCCAGCCGGTGCCGGAGTCGCGGGGAGCGGTGCTGCGCTGCGTGCTGGAGAGCCTGGCGCTGGCGCACCGCCGCACCATCCGGACGGCCGCCGCGCTGGCGGACCGCGAGGTGCGGGAGGTGCATCTGGTCGGCGGCGGGGCGCGGAACGAGCTGCTCTGCCGGCTCACCGCCGACGCGCTCGGCCTGCCGGTGGTCGCCGGTCCGGTGGAGGCCACCGCCATCGGCAACGTTCTGGTGCAGGCGCGGGCGGCCGGGGCGGTGCCCGACCTGGCCGCCATGCGCGCACTGGTGGCGGCGACCCAGCCGCT
This sequence comes from Marinactinospora rubrisoli, assembly GCF_042664915.1. Classification (NCBI taxonomy): domain Bacteria; kingdom Bacillati; phylum Actinomycetota; class Actinomycetes; order Streptosporangiales; family Nocardiopsidaceae; genus Marinactinospora; species Marinactinospora rubrisoli. The sequence continues at coordinate 247,478 of NZ_JBHTBH010000008.1, read as the reverse complement.
ACGGCGCTACACCCCCTCCGGAGGCCGGAGCGCCTGGGCGTCGGCGGCGGCCCGCCTGGGGTGGGGCGAGGACGGGTGACGCCGCCGCCGGCCCGGTCCGCACCACTCCCGGGCGGCCACCAGCCGCTCCGGGTCCGCGTCCGCGAACCCGTACGCCGACGCCGCGAACCAGCGGTCAACGAGATCCCGCGCTCCGGAGCGGCTGGCGGGGAGGTCGGCGTCGGCTCCGCCATCGTGCGCGCCGACGGGGGCGTACGCTTCGGCGGCGATCTCCGCTGACCCGGTGGTCGGCTGTGACCGCAAAGACCGTCGGGGTGGACGCCCACCCGCCTTCGATCCGATGGCCCACGGCGATCGGTATACGGATTGTGAGGCGACCGGGCGGTGACGGTCCGCTCCGGCAGGCTCACTGCACGCTCGTGACGACCGTGCTGATCGCCGTCCCCCCGGAACGGCTCCCCGACACGCCTCAGGACGCGTCCTCCGCCCGGCGTGCCGCGGGCGGGGTGTGGCCGGTGACGCCCCACGCGCCCGTGAGGGCGGGCAGCAGTTCGTCGAGGCATTCGCCGATGACGGCCCGCAGGTCCCCGACGCCACGGCAGCCGCGCTCGTGGCAGACGGTGTGCGCCACGTGCGAGACGCCGCCGAACACGGCGGCGACCAGCCGTGGACGCAGGTCGGTGGCGGGGTCGACCCCGGCACGGTGGGCGATGAGCCCGACCAGCCGGTCCTGGTGCTCGCTCATGCGGCGCAGGTGGGCGGCGAGCAGGGTCGGGGACTCCTCCAGGAGCCGGAGCACCAGCAGCTGGGTCCGGGTGGTGCGCTCGTCCAGGGCGCCCCAGGTCTCGCGGTAGGCGTTGCTGAGCGCCTCGATCGGCGTCTCGTCGCCCGGACGGGCGGCGAGTTTCGTGAGAAACGTCTCCTCGATGTGATCCTGCACGGCGAGGACGGCGTCTTCCTTGCTGGCGAAGTAGCGGAAGAAGGTGCGCTGGGACACCTCGACGTCGGCGGCGATCTCCTCCGTCGTCGTGGCGGCGAACCCCTGTTCCGCGAACCGCCGCAGCGCCGCGTCGACCAGCGCGTCCCTGGTCCGGGCCTTCTTCCGTTCGCGCAGCCCCACCGGCCCGTCGTGCGCCGTCGAAGGTTCCATGCTGCCTCCACCCGGTCGCCGGTTGCCGCGGTGGTACCGGAGAATACACCGGGAGCAACGAAAGTCATATGTTGCCATTTGTCAGTCGCTGACATGATTGTGAGCACCCGCGGCGCACGGGTGCGCACGCGGCTGTCTCGACAGGGGGTTTCATGACAACCACCGCCTCCGCTCCGGCGGCGGTCTCATCCGGATTCCGCGGCGGGCCGTGGGCGACGCTGGTGGCCATCGCCTTCGGCGTGATCATGGTGGCGCTGGACGGGACGATCGTCGCCGTGGCCAATCCGGCGATCGGCGCCGACCTCCAGACGTCGCTGGCCGAGCTGCAGTGGGTGACGCACGGCTACCTGCTCGGCCTCGCCGTGTTCCTCATCACCGCCGGCAAACTGGGCGACCGGTTCGGCTACCGGCGGATGTACCTGGCCGGTGTCGCCGGCTTCGCCGTCGTCTCCGTCGCCATCGCGCTGTCCTCGGGGGTCGTGGCGCTGGTGGCGTTCCGGATCGCCCAGGGCGTTCTCGGCGCGATCATCTCGCCCGCGGCGATGGGCCTGTTGCGGTCCGCTTTCCCGCCGCACCAGCTCAGCCAGGCGTTCGGGGTGTTCGGCGGCATGCTGGGCGCGGCCAGCGCGGGCGGCCCCATCATCGGCGGGCTGCTGGTCAGCACGTTCGGCTGGCAATCGGTGTTCTACATCAACGTCCCGGTCGGCATCATCGCGCTCGCGCTGGGCGGGTGGCTGCTGGCGCCGAACCGGCCGGCCGACCCCGAGTCGCGGTTCGACCTCCTGGGGGTCGGGCTGCTCTCCGTGACGATGTTCGCCCTGGTGTGGGCGCTCGTGGAGGCCCCGGTGGCGGGCTGGACGGCGCCCATCACGCTCGGATCGGCGGCGGTCGCCCTGGTCGTGGGCGCGGTGTTCGTGCTGGTGGAGCGGCGGATGGCCGACCCACTGCTGCCGCTGGGCATCTTCCGGTCGGCGTCGGTCTCGATCGGGGTGCTGCTGATGGTCCTCGTCGCGCTGGGGCTGATCGGCTCGCTCTTCTTCATCACGTTCTACCTCCAGGGGGTGCACGGCTATACGCCGCTGGTCGCCGGCACAGTGACGCTGCCGATGAGCATCACCATGGCGATCGGCTCACCGCTGGGCGGCCGGATCATCGACCGGGTCGGCACCCGCTGGCCGGTCGCGATCGGGCTGCTGGCGGCGGCCGTGGCGCTGTTCGGGCTCTCGCTGCTGCGGCCCGACTCCGGGGTGGCGTTCATGGGGATCTGGTTCGTGCTGCTGGGCGGCGGGCTCAGCGTCGTCATGACCGGCGCGACCGCGGCGATCATCGGCAACGCGCCGGTGCGGTACGCGGGGGTCGCCTCCGGTGTCCAGCAGTCGGCGATGCAGCTGGGCGGCTCGCTCGGCACGGCCGCGCTCGGCGCGGTGCTGTCCGCCGCGATCGTCTCCTCGCTGCCCCGCCACTTCGCGGACGCCGGGCTGCCGGCGATCACCTCCGAGGACGCCACCGCCATGGCGAGCGTGGTGTCGCAGGGTGGCGCGGCCATCCCCGAGGGGGCCGACTCCGCCACCGCGGCGGCCATCACCCAGGCCAGCCACCTCGCGTTCATGGACGGCATGCACCTGGCCTTCGGCATCGCGTCCGTCGTGATGGTGGCCGCGGCGCTGCTGTCGTTGCTGATGAAGCCGGCGCCGCGCGGCGCCGAGCCCGTCGTGCACGTCTGAGCGCGGCGTCCGGTGCGCCGCCGCGCGGCGGCGCACCGGCGCGGGCGCCGCACGACCGTGCGGATCGTGCCGGCGGGTGCAAAGAATGACCGTCCCCGGTTTGACCCCGGACGTGACCGGTAGGGGCACTCGTGAAAAGCGTTCACGTGGCGGTCGCGACCGGGCCGGCCCAGATTCGCGAACCACCTGGCCGCGGCCTCACCCGGCACCGTGAAATGAGGCGGCATCATGGCCGAGGCGCGTCACGAATCCGGCGTCAGCAACGAAAAGGACCGGCAGCTCGACCCCATGCGGACCGACTCCGACCGGCAGCTCACCACCAACACCGGCGTCAAGGTGGACGACACCGACAACTCGTTGCAGGTGGGAGATCGCGGGCCGACTCTCATGGAGGATTTCCACTTCCGCGAGAAGGTCACCCATTTCGACCACGAGCGGATTCCGGAGCGGGTGGTGCACGCGCGCGGCGCGGGCGCCTATGGCTACTTCCACCCCTATGAGTCGATGGCCCGTTACACCAAGGCCGCCTTCCTGAGCGACCCGGCCGAGCACACCCCCGTCTTCGTGCGCTTCTCCACGGTGGCGGGCTCACGTGGCTCCGCCGACACGGTGCGCGACGTGCGCGGTTTCGCCACCAAGTTCTACACGCGTGAGGGCAACTTCGACCTGGTCGGCAACAACATGCCGGTGTTCTTCATCCAGGACGGGATTAAATTCCCCGACTTCGTGCACGCGGTGAAACCCGAGCCGCACAACGAGATTCCGCAGGCGCAGTCCGCGCACGACACCCTGTGGGACTTCGTCGGACTGCAGCCCGAGACCACCCACATGATGATGTGGCTGATGTCGGACCGGGCGATCCCGCGCAGCTTCCGCATGATGCAGGGCTTCGGGGTGCACACGTTCCGGCTGGTCAACGAGCACGGCCAGGGGACGTTCGTGAAGTTCCACTGGAAGCCGCTGCTCGGCACGCACTCGCTGGTGTGGGACGAGGCGCAGAAGGTGGCCGGCAAGGACCCCGACTTCAACCGGCGGGACCTGTGGGACGCGATCGAGCGCGGTCAGTACCCGGAGTGGGAGCTGGGCTTCCAGCTCGTTCCGGAGGCCGACGAGCACCGGTTCGACTTCGACCTGCTCGATCCCACCAAGATCATCCCGGAGGAACTCGTGCCGGTGACCCCAGTGGGGCGGCTGGTGCTGAACCGCAACCCGGACAACTTCTTCGCCGAGACCGAGCAGGTCGCGTTCCACACGGCGAACGTGGTGCCCGGCATCGACTTCACCAACGACCCGCTGCTGCAGGCGCGCAACTTCTCCTACCTGGACACCCAGCTCATCCGGCTCGGCGGCCCGAACTTCCAGCAGATCCCGGTCAACCGGCCGGTCGCCGAGGTGCACAACAATCAGCGCGACGGCTTCGGCCAGCAGCGGGTGCACCGCGGGCAGACCAGCTACTTCCCGAACTCGCTGGGCGGCGGCTGCCCGTACCTGGCGTCGGTCGAGGAGGGCGCCTACCAGCACTACCAGGAGCGGGTGGACGGCGCGAAGATCCGGCGGCGCAGCCCGAGCTTCGCCGACCACTACTCGCAGGCGACGCTGTTCTACAACAGCATGTCGCCCTGGGAGAAGCAGCACCTGGTGGCGGCGTTCCGGTTCGAGCTGGGCAAGTGCGAGCACCGGCACGTGCGCGAGCGGGTGGTGCACAACCTCAACAACGTCGACCACACGCTCGCCCGTGAGGTGGCCGTGGGCGTCGGGGTGGAGCCGCCCCAGGAGGAGGCGGTTCCCAACCACGGCCGCTCCTCCCCCGCCCTCAGCCAGGCCAACACCGTGATGGACTCCATCTTCAGCCGGCAGATCGCGGTGCTCGTCGCCGACGGCGTGGTCTCCGGCCCGGTGCTGGAGCTCCGGCAGGCGATGGAGAAGGAGGGGGCGATCGTCGAACTGCTCGCGCCGACCGACGGCAGCGTGCGCGGCGTCGACGGCACCGAGGTCGAGGTGGACCGCGCGCTGAACACCATGGCGTCGGTGCTCTACGACGCGGTGGTGGTGCCGGGCGGGGTGAACAGCGTGGAGACGCTGCTCGGTGACGGGTACGCGTTGCACTTCGTCACCGAGGCGTTCAAGCACGCCAAGCCGGTGGCCGGCATCGGAGAGGGCGTGGATCTGCTCGCCCGCCTGCCGCTCCCGGGCGTGCGGCTCGCCGACGGAGGGGACGGCGTGGCCGTCGACCAGGGCGTCGTCACCACGCGGGGCGGCGACTCCGACGTGTTCAACCGGGAGTTCACCCGGCTGCTGGCCCACCACCGGGTGTGGGACCGGGAGCTGGACGCGGTCCCGGCGTGAGGTCTCCGCGGAGCCGGCCGGCGCCTGCGTCCGTCCAGGGCGCGGGCGCCGGTCTCTGCGGTGAGGTTCGTGGGAGCCGCGGGCGGACGGTCATGACGAGGTCCGGTCCGAGCCGCCCTCTCCCGTCTCGGGTCTCCCGGTCCGCCGGGTGTGTTCCGCTTCGAGCCGGGCGAGTTCGGCGTCGCGGCGGGCACCGGGGTCCCATCCCGTCTCGACGAGGCGTTTCTGGACGATCACGGCAAGCGTGAACACCAGTGCGCCCGCCAGCAGGGCGAGGACCGCCCCGAGCACGCCGCCGGGGCGGGCCGCGTAGCCGATGAGGATGCCGTACCAGCCGAAGTCGGTGTCGCCGAAGGTCGTGTTCGCCGTGCCGTAGCGGCCGAGCACGCCGAGGAGGACGGCCGGCAGGAAGGTGATGAGGACACCGTTGACGAAGCCGCCGCACACGGCGCCGCGGCGGCCACCGGTGGCGTTACCGTAGACCCCCGCGGCGCCGCCGGTGAAGAACTGCGGGAGCAGGCCGGGCAGCACCACCGCGATGCCGGCCGCGGGGTCGAGCACCGCCACCACGACGGCCAGACTGACCAGGGCGCCGGTCATGCTGGCCAGGAAGCCGACCAGGACGGCGTTCTGCCCGAACGGGAAGACGATCGGCGCGTCGAGCGCCGGGACCGCGCCGGGCACGATGCGGTTGGCGATGCCCTGGAACGCCGGGATGAGTTCGCCGAGGATGGTCCGCACCCCGTAGAGGATCACGGCGACGCTGACGCCGAACAGCAGGCCCTGCATCACCGACTGCATGAAGTAGTGCCCGACCGTCGGCTCGGCACCGTGCAGCGGCGGGAACATCCGCCGCGCGGTCGCGCTGCCTTCCTTCCACAGGTACGCCACGGCCACCAGCGGGTAGATGAGCCCCATGGACAGGCCGGTGGACACCATGGGGTCCCGCAGGAACCGCAGCCCCTCGGGGACCTGGACGTCCTCCGTGCCACGGCCGCGGCGGCCGACGAGCTGGCCGACGAGCCCGGCCGTGATGTAGCCGAGGCTGCCGAAGTGGCCGATCGCGATCTTGCCGTCCCCGCCCACCCGGCGGGTCCACGGCTGGGCGAGCGCCGGCATGGACACGAACATCACGGCGAGGAGCACCGCGCCGAGGAGCACCGTGACGACCGGCGGCAGCCGCGCCGCCGCGAGGACCAGGGTGACGAGGGTGGACATCCAGAGGATGTGGTGCCCGGTGAGGAAGACGTAACGCAGCGGCGTGAACCGGGCCAGCAGCAGGCTGAGCACGAAGCCGCCGAACATGACCCAGGGAACCCGCGGCCCGAGTTCCGCCTGGACCAGGGCGACGATCGCCTCGTTGTTCGGGATCACGCCGTGCGCCCCGGTCACGGAACGGATCATGGTGCCGAGCGGCTTCAGCGACATGGTGACGAGCATGGCGCCGACCTCGATGAGCAGGAAGCCCAGCGCCGCCTTCACGCCGCCGCCCACGATCTGCGAAAGGGGGCGCCGGAGCGCGATCAGCCCGACGGCGGTGATCAGCCCGACCAGGTAGGCCGGAACGGTGAGCACCTCGTCGACGACGAACTCCATGACCGTGAGAATGCGCTCCATGTGCCGCCTCGATGTCCCGTTCGGTGTCGCGGGGAGGTCATGCGCACATCACCGCTAACCAGCGAGGGCGATGGTAATGCCGCCGCCTCGTCTCCGCCCCGACCAGCGGGAACGTCCGCGCGTCGCCGCCCGCGCCCCCACGGACGCCCCGTCCCTCGACAAAAAGGCATAACGTAAGACCCGAACACTCCACTTTGACAGAGAGGCGAGGCGTGTCCGCCGACGAGGTAACGACCGACAAGGACTTCAGCAAGCTCGACCACCCTTCAGGTTTTCCTCCGGTGGTCTTCACGGCGACCGGCGAACCCCAGACCGACCCATCGCGGACCTCCGTCATCGACCTGGGCGCCTTGGCGTACCGGGACGCCGCTGAGCACAACACGGCGCACACGGCCGGCCGTACCGCGCCCGCCACGCCCGCCTCCGGGTGGCAGGCGAAGCCGACGAAGAGGGGGCCGCGGGCCTAGGGCCTGTTTTTGGAATGTCTGCGGGGTGGTCCGGTGTTCTGGAGCCCTGTTCGGGCCCTGGGAGACCGCCGCGGGGGGCTTCGCCGCTGGTCGCTGGAGGGGGGGCGGGTTCGCCGGACGGCTGGGCATCGGGGCCGCCCACCCGGGCTTCTCGGCGTCGGTATCGGTTCCGCCATGGTAGGCGTCGGCCACGACGCCGCCGGGGCGGCGGGAACAGGGTGGAATGGAGGTGGTGGGGTGGTGCCGGGATGGGCTGGCCGCGCAGGTCCTCCTGCTCGCCGCTGCCCGCTGCGGTTTCCTGGCCGTCGCCGCCGGGCCGGGCCGGTGAGGCGGCACGCTGTTGTTCGCCCGGCTGTTGGCCGGTCCGCGGCTGGGTCTCGGCAACGGCCCCCGGGCCCGGCCGGCCGCTGGGCGGCAAGGCCTGCTCCTCGCTGGCGGTTCGCGCCCGACTGCGGGGCCGGGGTATCAGGGCGGCCATCGCCCTGCCGCGCGGCCGGCGGGAGTACCGTCGCGGGCGCGGATCGCGGGGGCGGGCCGCCGGTCTTCGACCGGGCCGCCTGCCGGGGCCGTGACACGGTCGAGCGTGCGATCAACCCGCTCAAGCAGGATCGGGCGGTCGCGGCCGGGTACGGCAGGAGGGCCGTGGTCTATGACGGGGCCGTCCGGCTCGCCGCCATCCGCCTCCGGTTACGCGACCTCACCCGTTCAACGAACACTGCCTAGCCGGTGCCGCCGACGGGCTGTCGGTCCCGCCCGGGCGCCCGGGCGGGTGTCGCGCGCGGATGCGACACCCGCCGGGTGTGCCGAAGCGGCACGGTGGCCCCGGACGGCCGCCCGGCGCGCTCACCCCGGCGGCTCGGCCGCCTGTCGCCGCAGGTGAACACCCCGTGGCAACGCGGACATCGTCCTCTCCCGGTCCTGATCGGAAAAACACCGAAAAACCCTCTCCCCAGCGGGGGACGACTTCCTCTAGCCTCGGATCATCGCTCCGGCGGAAAGGGCTTCCACCGGGGCGTTTTCCCTGCTCGCGCAACGGAGGTTCGGTGCCCAGCGACGAACGCACCCTGGTAGCTCCCGGCACGGTCGATCGGCGGGCCCGGCTCGCCGTCGCCGGGCTCTTCTTCGTCAACGGCTTCACCTACGCCAACCTGGTGCCGTGGTTCCCCACGATCAAGGACCGGCTGGACCTGTCGAACGCCGCCCTCGGCAGCGCCATCGCGGTGATGCCGCTGGGAGCCCTGCTGCTGGGCATGCTCGCCGGGCCGCTGATCGCCCGGCTCGGGAGCGGGCGGTGCGCCGTCATCACCAGTGCCATGGCCTGCTGGACGCTGCCGCTGATCGCGCTCGCGCCGAACTGGGCGGCGCTGGCCGCGGGCCTGTTCTGCCTGGGCGCGCTGGACGCCTGGACGGACTCGGCCATGAACGCGCACGGTCTGCGGGTGCAGCGCCGGTACGGGCGGACGATCATCAACACGTTCCACGCCCTCTGGAGCCTGAGCGCCGTGAGCGGCGGCCTGATCGGTGCGGCCATGGCCGGTTTCGGGGTGCCGATCGTGCTGCACCTGACGGGTGTCTCGGTGCTGCTGACGGTGACCGCCCTGACGGCCGCCCGGTTCCTGCTGGCCGGCCCCGACCACAGTGAGCGATCGGACGGCACCGAGCACACGAACCGGCGCGATCTCGCCCTGGCGCTGCGCGGCGCCGCCGGGGTGCTGCTGGCGCTCGGTGTGCTGCTGATGCTGGCCGGCGCCATCGAGGACTCCGCGGCCTCCTGGGGAGCCGTCTTCGCCCGCGACGAGCTGCAGACCTCGGCATTCCTCGCCGGCCTGCCGTTCGTGGCGTGCCAGGCGCTGATGACGGTGGGGCGCCTGACCGGCGACCGCCTGACCGACCGGTTCGGCGCGGTGGCGGTGAGCCGTGTCGGCGCGCTGGTCGCCGCGGGCGGCATGGGGCTGGCCCTCCTGGTGCCGGCGCCCGCCACGGCCGTCCTTGGGTTCGGCCTGGCCGGGTTCGGGGTCGCGACGCTGTTCCCGCTCGGGCTGGCGGCGGCCGGGAACATCCCGGGCGTGCGCAGCGGTGACGGCGTGACCATCGTCGCCTGGCTGGCGCGGGCCGGATTCCTGTGCTTCCCGCCGCTGGTGGGGGTCATCGCCGACGCCGGTTCACTGCGGATCGGCCTGGCGCTGATCCCGGCCGCCGCCCTGGTGGTCGCCGTGCTGGTGGCCGCGCTCCGTCCCCGGCCCGCGGCCGCTCCGGCGGGCGGTCCCGGAGCCTGACCGGGCGCGCACCGCGCCACGGGTCCGGCCGGGCGGCTTCGCCCGGCCGGGTCCGGTCAGCGGCGGACCTCGGCGGCGAGCTTGCGCTCGATCTCGTCCTCGTCGACGAAGCTGTCGATGACCAGCACCGGGATGCCGACGTCACCGATCTCGTCGGCGATCGTCGCCGAGGTGAGCACGATGTCGGCGGTCGCGGCCGCGCCGCGTGCCGTGCCGATGTCGGCCACCTCGACGTCGGCGTCGATGTTCAGCCGCTCGATGGCCTGTTCGGCGTTGGCCTTGAGGATGACGCTGGTGCCGATGCCCATGGCGCAGACCGCGAGGATCTTCATCGCTCCGCCTCGTCGTGCTCGATGAGCAGGGCGCGGATCTCCTCCGGGGTGCGGGAGGCCCGCAGGGCCCGGAGCAGATCGTGGTCGGCGAGCAGGTGCGAGACACGGGCCAGGACCGACGAGTGGCCGTCGTGGTCGACGGCGGCCAGCCCCACCACCAGTTCGACGGGGTCGTTGTCGGGATGGCCGAACTCCACCGGGGTGGCCAGGCCCGCCCAGGACAGCGCGGTGCGCAGCACGGCGGGCGAGGGCCGGGCGTGCGCGAGCGCGATCCCGGGCGCGATGACGATATAGGGGCCGTGCTGTTCCACGGCCGTGCGCATCTGCTCGGTGTAAGCGTCGGTGGTCGCTCCCGCCGCGACCAGGAGTTCCCCGGCGGCCCGGATGGCGGCCCGCCAGTCCGCGACCTGGATGCCGGTGATGATCGCCTCGGCGGCGAGCAGCCGCGTGATCGCCGATCGCCCCATCGGCCTCCTCCCGGATCCGCGCGTCGCCTCATTCCCACGCTAGGCCGGTTTCGCGCTGAAGTAACGCACATCGTCCGATGTGTCGTCGCGGTTCCGCAGCGTGCGGGCGGCCCCGCCCCCCACTCCTGGGCAGCGAAATCCCGTTGCCGCGCGGGCGGCGCACCCGCCATGATGGCGGGCGCCGGTGCCACAAAGCGGTCCGGCGGGAAGTGACGGACGTGGGGGTGGGCGTGCCTCGGCACAATCTGATCTTCGACGCCGACGACACGTTGTGGGAGAACAACGTGCTCTTCGAACGGGCGAAGGAGGCGTTCGTCGAGAGCGTCGTGCGTTCCGGAACCGCCCGCGCGCGGGTGCTCGCCGTGCTGGAGGAGGTCGAGCGCGAGACGGTCGCGACGATCGGCTACGGGGTGGACGGGTTCGAGCACTCTCTGACGGTCTGCCTGACCCGGCTGCGCCCCGACCCGCCGCTCGGCGACGCCGACCGCGCCGTGCTGCGTGAGATGTGCGCCCCGATCCGGTCGCACACGCTGGAGATCATCAAGGGCGTCCCGGAGACGCTGCGGAGCCTGGCCGACCGGCACGCCCTGTTCCTGCTGACCAAGGGGAACCTGGCGGAACAGCAGGGGAAGATCGACCGGTCCGGCCTGGCCCCGCTGTTCACCGGGGTCGGGATCGTCCCGGAGAAGAACCCGGCCGCCTACCACGGGTTCTGCGAGCGGCACGGGCTGAACCCGGCCGACACGTGGATGATCGGCAATTCGCCGCGCTCGGACGTGCGGCCGGCCCTGGCCGCCGGGCTGGGAGCGGTGCTGGTCCCGCACCCGATGACGTGGTCGCTGGAGCACGCCGAGCTACCCGAAGGCCACCAGCGGTTCCGCACCATCGACCCGTTCGCGCGGCTGGCCGAGGTGTTCCGCTGACCCGGACCGCCGGCCGGTCGCCCCTGTCGGCGGTGATGGGCGGGGGTTCGAGCCACACCCGCTCGGCCGGCGGCTTGACCGCGCTTTCGGCCTTCCACCGCGGTGTGCGGGGATGGGCGCCAGCGGTCAGCCCCGCCGCGTTTCGGGTCAGCGAGTGTCGGGCCGGAGGAAGGCGACCTCCGTGCGGGTGATGACCGTGCTCTCGGGGTGCGGGATGCCCCGCTCGTCGGTGCGGGAATCGATCAGCACCGCGGTGGTGTGGTCGATCGTCAGCCGGTACGGACCGGCGTAGCGCTCCCTGAGCCGCTGCTCCAGTTCGGCACTGGCCGACGCGGCGCCCGCGTCACCGAGCACGACCGCGGCCGTGGCCAGTGCTCCGAGCGCGATCCGCAGTCCGGCGGGCACGTCTCTCCCCTCGTCCGGCGACCGGGCGCGACGACCGGTCACCGTGGCACACCGTGACGACTCGTCGCTCTTCCGGCACTCTACGTCACCGCGCGCCACCGCGTGACGCGCCACGCGGCCGCATAACGTCCACGTATGCGGCCCGACGACCAGGCACTCCTCAGGCGCGACGGCGACTTCGCGACGATCACCATGAACCGCCCCGAGCGGCGCGACCTCTCGCTGGACGACATGCGCGAGCTCATCGCCGCCTTCGAGGAGGTGGCCGGGTCGGACGCGCCGGGGATCGCGCTGGCCGGCAACGGCCCGGTGTGCTGCTCCGGCCACGACTTCGCCGACGTCGCGAACGCCGACCTCGCGGGGGCGCGCGAGCTGCTGGACACGTGCTGATGCGCACCGCGCGGTGGGTCCCGCAGGTGGCCGTCGCGCGGGTGCCCGCCCTGGTGACGGCGGCCGGCCGCCAGTCGGTGGCCGGCCGCGAACCCGCCGTCGCCACCGACTCCGCAGGCTTCGCCGCGCCGGGCGGTACGGGCGGGGGTTCGTCGGAGGCCGTCGCCAACCGGCACGCCGCCGCGGTAATGGCGGCCGGCGGCCGGACACCCGAGGCGCGCGAGGGCGTCGCCGCGTTCCTGGAGAAGCGTCCGCCGCACTGGCCGACCTGACCGGCGACGGCCGCGCGGACGTCAGGACCGGACCGCCGTGGCGTCCCGCTCGGCCGCCCGTGCCGCGCGCGACGGCAGGGCGGCCCAGAGGGCGACGCCGATGTAGAGCACCTGCTCGGGCACGCGCACCACGAGCGGGGTGGCCGCCTCCCCGGCGAGCGGCACGGCGTTGAGGGCGGCGTGGACGTTGGCGGGAAAGATCAGCACGAAGAAGGCCGCCAGGCACCACCCGGCCGCGCGGCGAGTGGCGGGCAGCACCAGCCCGGCGGCCCCCGCGAGTTCGAGCACGCCGGTGGCGTAGACGGCGAACTCGGGAGCAGGGACCTGCGGGGGCACCATGGCGATCATGTCGGCGCTGTTGGGCATCACCGTCACCGAGGGCGGGACGAAGTGCGCGCCGGCGGTGAACAGCAGCATCACGGCCAGCCCGTGCGCGGCGCTCGCCTGCCAGGTGCGGAAGCGGTGTACGCCCAGGGCGCCCAGCGCCCGGAAAGCGAGCAGTGATGTGAGCAGCACGAGGGGAATCAGCATGGTCCTCAACTCCTAGCGAGCGCGATGGGACGGAGGGCGCCCACCGCATCTTGTCAGCGTCAAGTCTGCGGACCGCACCAAATCTTGTCAATGACAAGATTCCGACTACACTGCGAACATGTCTTCTCGCAGCGCCTACCACCACGGGGATCTCCGCCGGACCCTGCTGGACGCCGCTCTCGTCCTGATCGCCGAACGGGGCGTCGCCGCGGTCAATCTCCGCGAGCTCGCCCGGCGCGCCGGGGTCTCCCACGCCGCGCCCGCGCACCACTTCACCGACAAGGCCGGCCTGTTCACCGCGATCGCGACCGAGGGCCACATGCTGCTCGCCCAGGCCCTGTCCCCCGCCTCGCCCGAGGAGAACGGTCCCGGCCGCGGCGCCGTGGCGCCCGCCGGGGAGACCGCGCGACTGCCGGCGCTACGCGAGATGGGCGCGCGCTACGTGCGCTTCGCTCTCGACCATCCCGCGCACTTCGACGTGATGTTCCGTCCCGACCTGTGCCGGGTGGACGACCCCGAACTGGCCGCCGCCCGCAGACGCAGCGGTGCGCTGCTCACCCGCGCCCTGCCCGGCGGCCCGGACGGACCGCACACCCGCGGCTACCTGCTGGCCGCGTGGTCGGCGGCGCACGGGTTCGCCACGCTCTGGCGGAGTGGCAGCCTCACCGCGGTGACCGGTGCCGACACCCCGGAGCGCTACTTCCACGAGGCGGCGCACGCGATGTTCTCCGGCGCACCGGAGGCGCCCGAGCCGACCGAGGACGGCTGAGGGCGGCTCAGCTCCGGACGTCCTCGATGCCGGGCCGACGCGGAACCAGCAGATCGGCCGCCACCGCGCCGAGGCGGCCCAGCCCCCACTCCAGCGGGCCGCGGCCGATGAGCGCCCGCCAGACGGGGGCCAGCAGCAAGGCCGTCAGGACGAACATCTCCAGCCGGAAGGGCGCGACGTCCTCCGTCGAGGCGGCCAGCCAGGCGATCGCGACGATGTGGCCCACATAGACGGTCAGCGCCATGGAGCCGGCCGCGGTCAGCGGGTACAGGACGGGACCCAGCAGGTCCGCCAGAATCAGGCAGCCGGCGAGGACCAGGAGCGCGGTGCCGACGGCACCGGCGATTTCGAACGTGGTTCCGCTGTGCGGGGACGCCGCGGCCAGCCACCAGGGGCTGTCCGTGGGGACGGAGCCGTGCAGCGAGTTGAGCTGCCCGGCCATCCACTCCCGCAGGACGTCCCGCATGGTGGGGTCGGCGGGCACGGTGGCGGCACCGCCGTAGTAGTCGGCGACCTGGTCCGCGGCGAGCCGGTCGATCCCGCCCAGTCCGTACATGAGCACCCAGGATCCGCCGTAGCCGAGCGACAGCAGGGCGGCGCCCGTCCCCGCCAGGCCGATCCGGACCCGCAGGGCGCGCAGGTCCAGCCGGCCCACAGCCATGCCGGCCAGCACGAACGCCATGAACGTGCAGGCGGGGTAGTAGCCGGTGAGCAGGAAGTCCGACACGCCACCGATGGACCCCTCCACGAATCCCGTGGTGCCCATGGCCGACCGGATAACGAACGAGAGCTGGGGTCCGGCCAGGGCGACCCCGGCCGCGACCGCGGCGAGGGCGCCGGCGCGGAGCCGCAGCAGCGGGAGCGCGAGCACGAAGAACCCGCCGTAGTAGGCGAGGATGACCGCGATGGGGGTGTCCAGCAGATCGAGCAGGCCGCCGATCAGCGCGAGGACGACGGCCCGGACCAGCAGCCGAGCCGTGACGCGGTGCCCCGGGTTTCCGGTCAGCGGCGTACCGCGGCCGGACATGAGCGCCAGCGACACCCCGGCCAGGAACGCGAACAGCGCCGAGGAGCGCCCGCGCGCGAGCTGATGCAGCGCCTCGGCGGCGTCGCCGCCGAGCAGTCCGATGGCCCCGACCCCCAAGTGCACGGTGAACATGCCGAACACGGCGAGCGCCCGCGCGGCGTCCACCCCGGCGATGCGCTCGGCCCGTGGGGGTGCGGGTTGCTGTCCGATATCGCCGTCATCAACGGCCTGCTGCGACACGCCGTCCAGGCTAGGGGGTATTGAGAGCTTTTGTCCCTCTGAACGCCGCACCCGGGCCGGCGGACCGGTACGCCGGGCGGCGGGGGAACCAGCCGGACCCGGCCATGAGGAACCGGCCACGCGCCGCCGCGGAGCGGAGGCGCCCCGACCACAGTGGGCCCGGCGGCTCGCGAGAAGCCCTTCGGGCCGTGATCCGCTCCGGGAACCCGCGGCCGCTCACCGGCCGCCCCTCCGCCCCGGACCGGCGACCTCCACACGACCCGCGCCCAACCGCGCGGTACCCGCCGCATCGTGGCCGAAGGCCCGGGAACAGAACGAACGCCGACCGTTCCGAGAAGCCCGATCCCACCGAAACGGTGGCCGCAAAGACTCCGAACCACGCGCCGGACCGGACAGGCCCCGCCCGCCTAGATGGTCGATGGGAAATCAGGGAACCGGCTGCTGGCATGGCGAAGGGCGCCCACGATCGATGTGTGACCAACAACCTGGACGCCCTTCTCACCACACGCTACGTCCATCTCGACGACCATGTCCTGCCCTCCCGCCAATCGGTGCCGAAGCCGGGGCGGCCCCGCCTGCTCACCAACGCCGAACTCGTCTGCATGGCCACCGCCCAGGTGCTGCTGCGCTGCGATGCCGAGCACCACTGGCTGCGCGTGGCCCGCTCCCGGATCGGGCCACCTGTTCCCGCGCCTGCCGGGCCGGTCCGCGTACAACCGGCAGCTGCGCGCCCTGGTCCCGGTGCTCTTCGCGGTGACCTTGTCGCCGGCCGCGCTACCCCCACTCACCAGGAGAAACTCCGGTTGATGGACGGTACCCCGGTGCGCTGCGGAGCGTCCCGCGTGACGGTGAACCGCTCCGGCCTGCGCGAGATCGCCGGCTGCGGCATGGACACGTCCCACCACTCCTTCTACCGGGGCGCCGAACTCATGCTCATCACCACCACGACGGCGCGGTACGCGCGTTCACCCTGGCCGGCCCCAAGGAGCTGGACGAGCGCAAGCAGGCCCGCCACCCGCTCCACGTCCAGGAACGCGCGCCGGGGCCGTGCGCATCGTGTGCGACACGGGCTTCGCCGGGGCCGGGATCCAGAAGGCCGCCGCCGGCCCGGGCCACGCGCTCATCCGCCCGGCCCGCCGCGACGAGCACGCCCCCGGCGTCTTCCCAGGCCGGCCGCACCAGCGCATCAAGGCGGTCATCCGGACGCCGAAGAACCAGCGCGGCCCGCAACGCCACCAGACGCGCACCACCGAAGAACTCTGGGCGCGCACTTACCGGCGCATCCCCGCCCTCAACACCGCACTCAGCACCGCGATCCGTCACAACCGGCCCGGCGGTCCGCTGCACCCACGACATTCGCCTTCGGCGGGGCCGCACACACCGCGGTCACACCTCGTCGGCGGTGCGGGCGCGCTCCCGGTAGCGTGTGCGGATCGCGACGACGACCCCGCGCAGCGTCCCGACCAGCAGCGCCAGCAGTACCACGTTGACGAGGACCCCGACGAGGGTGACCAGCCACTCGGGGCCGACCGGCGCGAGCAGCCGTCCGATGGTGAGCATCGCGCCCCACAGTGCGGCGACGGCGCCCAGAGCCGCGACGACCCCGGCGGTGTACCCCGCCGCGGCCGGCCAGAGGGCGCGGCCGGGCACCCGGCGGTAGCCGGCGCCTCGGGGCAGGGCCAGCCCGATCGGGGTCGGCGGCGTCCGGACCTGGAGCAGACCCAGCCGCTGCTGATGTGGCTCGTCGAGCCAGAGCCGGCGCAGGCCGAGCCCGGTCGCCTCCGCGAACCGGCGCAGCTCGGACCGCGTCCATCCGTAGATCTCCACGTCCAGCAGCCGGACGCCGTCGCGCGTGACCAGACTGAGGTGCTCGCGCCTCAGCGGCTCGCCCGCCATTCCGTTGACGGTGCGGTAGCCGACCGTCTCACGGCAGAGCGCCAGGTCCGCGACCCCGTCCTTGCCACCGCGCGGCAGCCGCCAGGTGCGGCCTCGCGCGTCCGTGACGGACACGGTTTCGGCGTCGGCGGCCAGCGCGCCGTGGCGCAGCCACCGCCGCATCCTGCGGGGCGGCGGTCCACCGGACAGCGGCCGGCCGCTCGGACGGACCGTGACCGGGGCGTGCCGCCGGGCGGGGTCACGGGAGACCAGTACCTCTCGCCGCGGATACGGCACCGCGTGCCGCGCGCGCTGGTCCCGCGCCCAGGCACGCAGTTCGGGGACGGTCAGCCCCGCCTCGGTACGGGCCCCGCTCAGGCCGATGACCACCGGGTAGGCCAGCGGCGACGCGCACAGCACGAGCAACGCCCCGGCGACCGTGCCGCTGTGGTCGGTCAGCAGCGCCACCACCGTCACGGAGTAGGCCGCCACCGCGATCCCGGCCCATGTCCAGCGCGCGGCCACCCGCGCCCAGGCACGCCGCCGCACGGCCGGCGATCCCCCGGCCGCCGGCCACCAAACGAAGCCGCCGAGCAGCATGGCCCCGAGCGCCACCAGCATGACCACGGTGGCGGTGTCGCTGACCACGAGGTCGTGCTCCGAGGTGCGCGCCGCCACGACCGCGGACGCCACCGCGAGCAACGCGAGGGCCACCCGTGCCGCGCGGACCGCCCTGCGGGCGGCCCGCGGCTTCACGTCCGGTCTTCCGGCCACCGCGCCACCCCGCCGTTCCCGCTCTTCAGGACCCGGTGCCCTCCGCCGCGAGCCGGGCGAAGAAGTCCAGCGCCTCCGGGTTGGCCAGCGAGTCGCGGCTGGCGACCTTCTCCGGCTCCTGGCCCATGAGGATGCGCTTGACCGGGACCTCCAGGATCTTGCCGGAGAGCGTGCGCGGGACCGCCGCGATGGCGCGCACCCGGTCCGGGACGTGGCGCGGCGAGCAGTCCTCGCGGATCCGCCGGGCCAGGCGGCGGGTGAGGTCCTCGTCCAGGTCCTGGCCGGGACGCAGTACCACGAACAACTCGATCCGCGACCCGCCGTCCGGCTGCGGCACGTCCACCACCAGGGCGTCGACGACCTCGTCCAGCGCCAGCACCGCCCGGTAGATCTCGCTGGTGCCCATGCGGACGCCGCCCCGGTTGATGGTGGAGTCGGACCGGCCGTAGATGACCGCCGTGCCGCGTTCGGTGATCTCGATCCAGTCGCCGTGCCGCCAGACGCCGGGGTAGACGGCGAAGTAACTGTCCCGCAGCCGCTCGCCGTCCGTGTCGCCCCACAGGAAGAGCGGCATGGACGGCGACGGTTCGGTGACCACGAGTTCGCCGACCTCGCCGATCACCTCCCTGCCCTCGGGGTCCCAGGCGGCGACGGCCATGCCCAGGGACCGGGCCTGGATCTCGCCTTCGTACACCGGGAGGGTGGGCACCCCGCCGACCAGACAGCTGCACACGTCCGTGCCGCCGCTCGTGGAGAACAGCCACAGGCCGGGGCCGAACTCGCGGTAGCAGTAGGCGAACCCCTCCGGCGACAGCGGGGAGCCGGTCGACCCGATCGCGTGCAGCGCGGACAGGTCGCGCCCCTCGCCCGGGTGCACGCCGGCCTTCATGCACGACGCGAGGTATCCGGCGCTGGTGCCGAAGACGGTGATCCGGGCGCGCTCGGCCAGGTCCCACAGCGCGCCGAGATCGGGGTGTCCGGGGCTGCCGTCGTACAGGACGATGGAGGCGTCCGTCAGCAGCACGCTGACCAGGAAGTTCCACATCATCCACCCGGTGGTGGTGTACCAGAACACCCGGTCCTCGGCGTGGGCGTCCAGGTGCAGGTGCAGGTTCTTCAGCTGCTCCAGCAGGATGCCGCCGTGCCCGTGCACGATGGCCTTGGGCAGTCCGGTGGTCCCCGACGAGTACAGCACCCACAGCGGGTGGTCGAAGGGCACGGGTTCGAAGCGCAGCTCGGCGCCTTCGCCCGCCCGCTCCAGTTCGGCCCAGTCGAGCGCGCCCTCCACCGGCTCGTCGCGCAGGTACCCCAGGACGACGGTGTGCTCCAGCGTCGGGAGCCGGTCGCGCAGCGCGGCGATCACGTCGCGGCGGTCGAAGTCGCGTCCGCCGTAGCGGTAACCGTCCACCGCGAGCAGCACCTTCGGCTCGATCTGGGAGAACCGGTCGATCACGCTGCGCACCCCGAAATCGGGGGAACAGGACGACCACACCGCACCGATGGAGGCGCACGCGTAGAAGGCGGCGACCGCCTCGGCGATGTTCGGGAGGTAACCGACCACCCGATCGCCCGGCCGAACGCCGAGCTGGCGCAGGCCGGCGGCGATGGCGGCCGTGCGGCGCCGCAGCTCGCCCCACGTCCACTCGCCGAGCACCCGCAGCTCCGAGGCGTGCCGGATGGCCACGGCGTCGTCGTCCCGGTTCCGGAAGATGTGCCGCGCGTAGTTCAGCGTCGCACCCGGGAACCAGACGGCGCCGGGCATGGCGCGGTCGGCGAGGACCCGTTCGTAGGGCGTGTCCGCCTGGACGTCGAAGTAGTCCCAGATCGCGGACCAGAATCCGTCGAGGTCGGTGACCGACCAGCGCCACAGCGCGTCGTAATCCGCGGCACCGTCCACGGCGCCGTTCGTGTCCCGGTTCTCGCGGACCCAGCGCGCGAACGCGGTGATGTTGGCCCGCGCCCGCCGTTCGCCGTCGGGCTGCCAGAGCACGGGTGGCTGCGGCGATGGACTCATTCTCGCGCCCTCCTGAGATCCACGGGTGTGCGGCCCATTGAACAACAGCGGCCCTTTCGGGCGCGCCCCCGGGTGGCGGTAAGGCGTGACGCCGGCCACGTGACGGCGGCCACGCGCCGCGGAAGGGATGAGAGGTACGGTCCCGCCACCGTGCCCTTCGCCACTCCGCCGGGGCGGCGCACGGCGGGACCGGGCCGGACCGGTCCACGGATTCGCCGGATCCGCCGGGTAGCCTTGATCCGGCGCGGCTGGAGCGGGCAGAAAGGCGGAGCGGCGCAGTGCGGAAACCGGCGCTCGGCAGGCGGGGGCTCATCGTCGGCGTCATCGCCGCGATCCTGGTCATCGGTTCCGTGGCGGTGGTGGCGATCCCGAGCACCCGCATGGCGGTGCTGCTCGCCTGGTGCGACCTCACCGGAACCGGCTGCACACGGCCTCCGGACGGTCCGGCGGCTCCGCCGGAGGGCGAGGCCGACTGGCGGGTCTCGCTGTCGCCGGCGGAGGCCGCCACCTGGGGCAACTACTACGCGCTCGGCGACTCCTACTCCTCGGGCGACGGCGCGGACGACTACCTCTCGGGCACGGCCGTCGACGGGGGCTGCTGGCGGTCGGCCAACGCCTACCCGCACCTCATCGCGGACGGTCTTGACCTCGCCGGGGAGCTGGGCTTCGTCGCGTGCAGCGGCCAGCGCGGTCACGCGATGCTGGAGGCGCTCGGCGGCGCCGACTCCCAGCTCGACCGCGTCTCCCGCCACACCTCCCTGGTCACCATCGGCATCGGTGGCAACGATCTGGGCTTCACGTCCGTCCTGAAGGCGTGCATGCTGCGGGTGCCGCTGCTGGAGAGCGACGCCTGCATCGGCCAGGAGGCGGACATCGACGAGCGCATGCACGGATTCGAGTCGACCTTCGAGAACGTGCTCGCCGAGGTGCGCGACCGGGCGCCGGACGCGCGCGTCATCGTGGTCGGTTACCCGCGGCTGTTCACCGCGAAGCCCGACGGGATGTACTACACACTGACCCCCACGGACCAGACCTGGCTGAACACCACGATCCAGCGATTCAACCGGCAGGTCCGGGAGGCCGTGGCCGCGTTCGATGCCGAGATCGCCGAGGAAGGCCAGGTGGGCAGCGTGGAGTTCGTGGACGTCTACGACGTGCTGTCCGGCCACGAGGTGGGCGCCGAGGAACCCTGGGTCAACGGCGTGCTGCTGCGCGACCTGTCGGACGGGGTCACGCTCGACCGCAGCACCTTCCACCCCACGGCCGACGGCCAGCGCGCGGTGAGCGAGCGGGTCCGCGAACAGATCGACGCCGGCCCGGGGCGGCGGCTGTACGCCACCCGGGAGACGGTGCAGAACGCGAGCCCGGAGGTGCTGGCGGCGGAGGTGGACTGAGGGACGTTCCGGCGGCCGGGCGGCCGGTGCCCGCACGCCGATGACCCGGCGCCGGGCCGGACGCTGCGCACGGGCCGCTACACCTGCTGGTCGAACCCCAGCCGCCGCAACTGCTTCGGATCGCGCTGCCAGTCCTTGGCGACCCGGACCCGCAGGTCCAGGTACACCCGCTGCCCGAGCAGCGCCTCGATCTGCTGCCGCGCCCGCGTTCCCACGTCCCGCAGCCGACCGCCCTTCGTTCCGATGACGATCGCCTTCTGGCTGGGCCGCTCCACGTACAGCGACGCGTAGATGTCGGTGATCTCGCGACCCGGCCTGGTGTTCTCGCGGGGAGTCATCTCCTCCACCACCACCGCGATGGAGTGCGGCAGCTCGTCCCGGACCCCCTCCAGGGACGCCTCCCGGATCAGCTCCGCCACCAGCATCTCGTCCGGCTCGTCGGTGAGGTCGCCGTCCGGGTACAGCGGCGGCCCCTCGGGCAGGTGCCCGCACAGCACGTCGGTGAGCGTGTCCAGCTGGTACCCGCTGTTCGCCGAAACCGGCACGACGTCCGCCCATTCCCCCAGCCGGGAGACGGCGAGCAGCTGTTCGGTGAGCCGGGCGCGGTCCGTCTTGTCGGTCTTGGTGACGATCGCGACGACGGGGGTGTTCCGCTGCGCGGCGAGTTCCCGCGCGATGTAGGTGTCGCCCCGGCCGATGGGCTCGTCGGCGGGCACGCAGAAGCCGATCACGTCGACCTCGACCAGGGTGGAGCGCACCAGGCTGTCCAGCCGCTCCCCCAGCAGGGTCCGGGGCTTGTGCAGGCCGGGGGTGTCCACCACGATCAGCTGCGCGTCGGTCCGGTGCACGATGCCGCGCACGGTGCGGCGGGTGGTCTGCGGCCGGTTGCTGGTGATCGCCACCTTCTGGCCGACCAGCGCGTTCATCAGGGTCGACTTGCCCACGTTGGGCCGACCGACGAAGCAGGCGAAGCCGCTGCGGTAGCCCTCGGGGTGGCTGGGCATCGGGAGGGGCGTGCGCAGCCGCTCCAGGTCGAGGTCGCTCATGATGCCGGCTCGTCCGCCTGCCGCGCGCTGGTACGCAGCGCGGGGGTGCCGTCCGGGGCGACGAGCAGCACGGTGGGGGTGGCGAGGTCCCGGGCCACCGCGAGGTCGACGGCCGGGTGCTCGGCGGCCTCGGTGACGACGACGGCGGCCTCCAGGGTGCGCGCGCCGCTGGACACCGCGGCGGCCACGGCCGCCTGCAGGGCGCTCAGCTCAAGGGCGGGCAGCGCGACGGTCGTGGCGACATAGGTCCGCCCGGTCTCGTCGCGCACGGCGGCGCCCTCGGCGGCGGCGTTGCGGGCACGCGCGGAGCGGGCCAGGGTGATCAGCTTACCGTCCTCGGGGTCGATGTCCCGAGGGGCCTCGGCGCGGATCGGGTCGCTCACGTACTGCCTCTCTCTCGGTGTCGCGCGGCGTCAGGACGCTTCGCTGCTGGTCGTCGGGGACTCCGCGGGCGTGGACAGCCGCTCGACGATCACGGTGGCGGTGCGGTTGCGGCGCCCGGACGGGTCCTCGGCGGTGAGCCGCAGTCCGGCGTAGACGGCACGCGATCCGCTGATGGGCACCCGGCCGAGGGCGTAGGCGAGCAGTCCGCCCACCGTCTCCACGTCGATGTGCTCCAGGTCCAGGTCCACGTCGAACAGTTCGGCGAGTTCCCCGATGGGCAGCCGGGCGGTGACCCGGGCGCGGTCCTCGCCGAGCCGCTCGATGGGCGGTACCTCGTCGTCGTACTCGTCGGTGATCTCACCGACGATCTCCTCCACGATGTCCTCGATGGTGACCAGTCCGGCGGTGCCGCCGTACTCGTCGATCACGACCGCGACGTGGATCCGCTGCCGCTGCATGTCGCGCAGGAGTTCGTCGATGGGCTTGGAGTCCGGGACGTAGCTGGCCGGGCGCATGACGTCGCGCACGGTCCGCCCGGGGTCCGCGGCGGAGGTGGCACGGCCGCCATCGCCGCGGGTCGCGGGGGCGGTCCACTGGTCGTGCAGCCGGGCCGCCACGTCCTTGAGGTAGACGATGCCGACGACGTCGTCCTCGTCCGCGCCGGTGACCGGGATGCGGGAGAATCCGCTGCGCAGGGCCAGGGAGAGGGCGTCCTCGGTGGTGGCGTCGGAGTCGATGAACACGATGTCGGTGCGCGGCACCATGACCTCGCGGACGGAGGTGTCGTCGAGCTGGAAGACGGAGTGGATCATCTCCCGCTCGTCGGCGTCGATGACGTGACCGCGCTCGGCCAGGTCGACCAGGCGGCGCAGCTCGTCCTCCGAGGAGAACGGGCCCTCGCGCTCGCCCCTGCCACGGGGCGTGACGGCGCGGCCGAGCCGCACGAGGAGCTGGGCGAGCGGGCCGAGCAGCAGCGTCACCGGGCGCACGACTCCGGCGGCGGCGCGCGCCACGGTGTCGGGGAACTGCCGGCCGAGGATGCGGGGGGTGACCCCCACGAGCACGTACTCCGCCGGGATCATGACGAGCGCGGCGCAGAGCACCGCCGGCCAGCCGTAGCCGAACAGCGCGGCGAAGCCCACCACCAGCGCGAGCGCGGCGAGCACCTCGAAGGCGACGCGCAGCAGCAGCAGGGTGTTGAGGTGGCGGACGGGGTCGGCGGTCACGGCGGCCAGCCGGTGCGCGGACTTCGGCTCGCCGTCGGTGGGCTGGCGCCCGGGGACGGCCACGCCGACCGCCCGTGACAGTGCGACCTCGGCGGCGACGCAGCAGCCGGCGAGCAGCGCGAACAGGACCGCGCAGCCGAAGGCGACCGCGAGTCCGGCGATCTCCGGTCCCGCCACGGCGAGCCGCAGCGGGGCGTCGGCCAGTGCCGTCAGACCGGCCGGGCCGGTATGGCCAGCGCTCATCGGGACGTGTCTTCCCTTTCCTCATCGGTCCGTGCCTCGGCCCCTGACGGCCGCTGGGCGGGCTCGGCGGCGGCCGTCTGGAGCCGCCGCCAGGTGGCCAGCAGTTCGCCCTGCAGGCCGAACATCTCCCGGTGCTCGTCGGGTTCGGCGTGGTCGTAGCCGAGCAGGTGCAGGATGCCGTGCGTGCACAGCAGGTCGATCTCGTCCTGCGTGCTGTGCCCGGCCTTGCGCGCCTGCCGCTCGGCGACCTGCGGGCAGATGATCACGTCGCCGAGCATGCCCGGCTCGGAGGTGCGGCCCGGGCCGCCGGGGCGCAGCTCGTCCATGGGGAACGAGAGCACGTCGGTGGGGCCGGGCTCGTCCATCCACCGGACGTGCAGTTCGGTCATGGGCGCCTCGTCGACGAGCACGATGGACAGCTCGGCGAGCGGGTGGACCCGCATGGCGTCGAGGACGTGGCGGGCCAGCAGCGCCAGCCGTGTCTCGTCGGTGGGGACGCCGGACTCGTTCGCGACGTCAATGCTCATTGGATGGTGCGCCTTATCTTTCGTGTCTGCCGCCCGGCCCGCGGATGGGCGGTGCGGGTGCCGCCCGGGGTCAGGTGGCGGTGTCGGCGGACCCGTTGGACCGGGACCGCGGCGGCCGGTTCCGCGCGCCGTCGGGGCGCTGGCCGCGCTCGTGGTCGTAGCGCCCGTAGGCGTCCACGATCGCGCTCACCAGCTTGTGCCGGACGACGTCCTGACTGGTCAGCCTACAGAACGCGATGTCGTCGATGCCGTCGAGGATGCGCTCGATGGTGCCCAGGCCGCTGTCCTGGCCGCCCGGCAGGTCGACCTGGGTGATGTCTCCCGTGACCACGATCTTGGATCCGAAACCGAGCCGGGTGAGGAACATCTTCATCTGCTCGGGGGAGGTGTTCTGCGCCTCGTCGAGCAGGATGAAGGAGTCGTTGAGGGTGCGGCCCCGCATGTAGGCGAGCGGCGCGACCTCGATGGTCCCGGCCGCCATCAGCTTGGGGATGGAGTCGGGATCGAGCATGTCGTGCAGCGCGTCGTAGAGCGGGCGCAGGTACGGGTCGATCTTCTCGTAGAGGGTGCCCGGGAGGAACCCGAGCCGCTCGCCGGCCTCGACGGCGGGCCGGGTGAGGATGATCCGGTTCACCTGCTTGGCCTGCAGGGCCTTGACCGCCTTGGCCATCGCCAGGTAGGTCTTGCCGGTGCCGGCCGGGCCGATCCCGAAGACGATGGTGTGCCGGTCGATCTGGTCGACATAGCGCTTCTGGTTCAGCGTCTTGGGCCGGATGGTGCGGCCGCGCGCCGACAGGATGTTCATCGTGAGGACGTCCGCGGGCCGCTCGCCGGCACCGGGTGCGCGGAGCATGCCGAGGGCGTGGTCGATGGCGTCGGGCGTGACCGGGGTGCCGTTCTGGACGAGTTCCAGCAGTTCCTCGATGAGCCGCACTACCAGCGACGTCTCCTCGGGGCTGCCGCTGATGGTGATCTCGTTGCCGCGCACGTGGATGTCGCTGTCGAACGAACGCTCCACGACCCGCAGCAGCTCGTCACGTGATCCCAGCAGGTTCACCATCATGTGCTCTTCGGGCACGACGACCTTGACCTGCGTGCTTTGTCTCGTTGATTCGACCATGATGTGGCCTTGCGGCCGTCTCGCCCCTGCCTTTCGAGGTCTCGTTGGCCCGCGCGTGCACCGCGGACGCCGGTGTGCCGGGGTCGCCACGTCGACGATGCCGGTTATGACGGGAATTCTAGCAAGTTGCCCCATATCAGCCCGAGGTTTTCCGCCCCACGGGCGCGCGTCGCCGTCACCCCGGCGGCCACTCCAGCCCGCGGCCGGCGAGCAGGTGGCCGTGGAGGTGGAAGACGGTCTGCCCGGCGCCGGTCCCGGTGTTGAACACCAGCCGGTACCCGTTGCCGGCCACACCGTCCGCCCGGGCGATCTCCTCGGCCTCGGCGGCGATCTCGTCCAGCAGCCCCTGCCGGGCGCGGCCCGCCGTCGCGGCGTCGGGGAAGTGGTCCCGGGGAATGATGAGCACGTGGGTGGGCGCCTGCGGGTTGATGTCGCGGAAGGCGACGGTGCGCTCTCCCTCGCGGACGATCTCGGCGGGCACCTCCCCCGCCGCGATCTTGCAGAACAGGCAGTCGGGCTCACGCAGGGCCACCGGTGTCCCCTTCCCTCACTTCTCGCACGTCACCTCGAACCATCCCACCATGATGCCGGAGCCGACGCGCGGGTTCCGCACGGAAAACGGCCGCCGGGCCCGTGGCGGGCGGAACCGCCGGCTCGCCAACGGCGCTCTCGGGCGTCGCCGGTGCCCCGACCTCCCCCTTTCCGCATGGAGGCGCGCCGCCCTCTGTTCGCCCCCGATCATGAGGACTCCGGTTCGCCGCGGAACCGGGCAACGATTGGACCTATGGGGCTATCCTGTTACTTCGCGTGACGTCTCCCGGACCGCCCCTTTTACGGAGACCACTGCCCCTGTCACGCAGAGCACGAGGTCACACCACACTGCACGAGGCCGGGGACGCCCGCTTCCCCTCCCCGGTCAGGCGTCGGACCCCACGACGGAGCGAGAAGAACGGTATGCCCTTTCGTAAACCCGGCGGCAAGGGCGCGCGTCCTACCGACGTGACTGAAACCATGGTGGCGGATGCCCCCGCGACGACGGTGTCGGTCGGGTGGGACGCCGACCAGGCGGTGACGCAGCTGTACAGCGCGCACTACCGACCGCTGGTCCGGCTCGCGGCGCTGCTCGTCCGGGACTTCGCGACGGCTGAGGAGGTCGTCCAGGACGCGTTCGTCGCCATGCACGGCGCCTGGCGACGGCTGCGGGACCCGAACAAGGCGCTCTCCTACCTGCGCCAGTCGGTGGTGAACCGGGCCCGTTCCGTGCTGCGGCACCGGGCGGTGGTGGAGAAGCACGCGCCCAAGGCGCTGCCCGACGCGCCCAGCGCGGAGCACGGTGCCCTGGGCGAACTGGAGCGCGCCGCGGTCATCGAGGCACTGCGCAAGCTGCCCACCCGGCAGCGGGAGGCCATCGTGCTCCGCTACTACGCAGACCTTTCCGAGGCTCAGATCGCCGACGCCATGGGCATCAGTCGCGGCGCCGTCAAGAGCCACACGGCGCGCGGAATCGCCGCGCTCCGCTCGGTTCTGGAGCGAACGACATGACCGATCCAATCGACGACGAACTGGAACAGCGGCTTCGCGACGCACTGCGCGCCGAAGCCGGGGCCGTACAGCCGTCACCCGCCGCGCTCGATCGCATCCGGGCCCGTACGGAGCGCGCCCGCCCGTTCTGGCTGGGCGGATTCTGGCTGCGCCCGAGTCTCGCGGTGGGCGCCGCCGCGCTGATCGTCGGCTCCGTCCTGCTCGGCACGCCGCAACTGCGCGAGCAGGTGCTGCCCGACTCCCTGACCACGGCTTCGGAGGACGACGCCCAGTCGCCCGGATCCGGTCCGGCGAACGCGGGCGACCATCTGGAGGAGCCGTCCGCCACCGACGACGACCCCGACCGCCCCGCCGGGCCGCGGACCTCGCCCACCCCCGAGGCCGAGAGCGGCGATCCGCTCAGCGGCACCGGGGCCACCCCGATGTGCCTCGGCCCGGCGCCGAGCCCCACGGCCGAGCGCAGCCCCTCGGCGTCCCCCGACCTCGACGCCGAGGACGAGGAGGCGCCGGCCGGGCCGGGCTGCGTCCCGTCACCGCAGCCCTCCTCGCCCGACGACGACGGAGCGGGCGACGGCGACCCGAGCGGGGAGCATCCGGGCGGCGACGGTGAGGAGACCGAGCCGGGCGGCGGCACCACCACGCCGGCCCCGGACGCGCCGGACGACCCCAGCGCCCCGCCCGCGGAGGGCAGCGACACCGCGAGCGGCCCCACGGCGCCCGTGCACTGACCCGGCGCGCCCCGTGCGTCAGGCGGCGCGCCCACCGCCGCGGGCTCCGGCGGTCACCAGCGCCCGCAGCGGGCCTGCAGCACGGAGAGGGCGGCCACGCCCGCGGTCGAGGTGCGCAGCACGCTCGGGCCGAGCAGTGCGCGCACGGCGCCCGCGCGGTCGAACGCCGTCAGTTCGGTGTCGGTGAAGCCGCCCTCGGGGCCCACCACCAGCACGATCTCGCCCCCGGTCCCGCCGGGGGTCACGGCCTCGGGCAGCGGCAAGGCGGACAGCCGCTGGTCGGTCTCCTCGTGCAGCACGATGCCGACGGCCGCGGCACCGAGCAGCTCGGCGACCTCGGCGGTGGCCGCGGGCTCGGCGACCTCGGGGACCCGGCTGCGCCGCGCCTGCTTCGCCGCCTCGCGCGCGGCCGAACGCCACCGGCCCAGCGCCTTGGCGGCCCGGTCCGGCTTCCAGCGGGTGACACAGCGCTCGGCCGGCCACGGCACGATCGCGTCCACCCCCGCCTCGGTCATGACCTCCACCGCGAGTTCACCGCGGTCGCCCTTGGGCAGCGCCTGCACCACCGTCAGCCGCGGGGCGGGCGCCGGTTCGTGCCGCCGCTCCTCGACGGCGAGCGCGACGGTGTCCCGGCCCACGTCGGTGACCACGCACCGTGCCCGCGTCCCGTCACCGTCGGCCAGATCGACACGCTCGCCCACCCTCAGCCGCCGAACGGTCGCGGCGTGCCGGCCCTCGGGGCCGGCGAGCACCACCCGGTCGTGGTCGAGATCGCCGGAGCCTGTCAGGAAAACCGGGGGTGTCATCTGCTCTCCGTGGGTTCTGCCGCCCTCACGGGCGACGGCCGGACCCGGCACGCCCGGCGGGGGCGGCGGATCCGGCCGTGGCCGGGTCGGTCGGGACGGGACGGCGTGCGGTCGGCCTCACCGCGAGCCGTTGAAGGCGTCGCGCAGCCGTGAGAAGAAGTTTCCGTGCCCCGGGCTGAACTTGCCGGGCGGGTGGTCCTCGCCGCGCAGCTCCGCGAACTTGCGCAGCAACGCCTCCTGTTCCTCGTCGAGCTTGCTGGGGGTCTCGACGTTGACCCGGATCAGCAGGTCGCCGCGCCCCGGCGCGTTGAGGTGCCGGGTGCCGCGCCCGTCCAGGGTGATCACGTGGCCGGAGTTGGTGCCCGGCCGCAGGTCGATCTCCTCGGTGCCGTCGAGCGTCTCGATGGTCAGCGACGCGCCCAGGGCCGCCGCCGTCATGGGAACGGCGACGGTGCAGTGCAGGTCGTCGCCGCGGCGCTCGAACAGCGGATGCGGACGCTGCACCACCTCCAGGAAGATGTCGCCGCGCGGGCCGCCGTTGGGGCCGATCTCGCCCTCGCCGGCCAGCTGGATCTGCGTGCCGTCCTCGACGCCCGCCGGGATCTGCACCTTGCGGGTGACGGTCTCGCGCACCCGTCCCTCCCCGGCGCAGTCCGGGCAGGGGTTGCGGATGACGGTGCCCTGTCCGGCGCACTGGGGGCAGGGCCGGGTCGTCATGACCTGGCCGAGGAACGAACGCGCGACCTCGGAGATCTCACCGCGGCCCGAGCACATGTCGCAGGTCTCGCGGTGACTGCCCTTGGCGGTGCCCTCACCCTGACAGGTGTCGCACAGCACGGCCGTGGGGAACGTGACGTCCTTGGTGACGCCGAACGCGGTCTCGGCGAGGTCGAGCTCGATGCGCACCTTGATGCTGCGCCCGCGCCGCGCCCGGTCGCGGGCGCCGCGCCGGCCGGTGGCTCCCCCGCCGAAGAAGGCGTTCACGATGTCGTCGAACGGGAACCCGGCGTTGCCGAACCCGCCGGGGCCGCCGCCGGCGCCCGCCGGGGCGAACGGGTCCACGCCCATGTCGTACATCCGGCGCTTCTCCGGGTCGGAGAGCACCTCGTACGCCTGGGTGACCTCCTTGAAGCGTTCCTGGGTGACCGGATCGGGGTTGACGTCGGGGTGGAGTTCGCGCGCCAGGCGGCGGTATGCCTTCTTGACCTCGTCCTTGGACGCGTCGCGACGCACCCCGAGGATCTCGTAGTAGTCCCTGGACACTTACTGCCCCGCCAAGATCTGACCGACGTATCTTGCCACTGCGCGTACCGCTCCCATCGTTCCCGGGTAGTCCATTCGAGTCGGGCCGACCACACCCAGTTTCGCCAGCGACCGGTCGCCGATGCCGTAACCCGCTGACACGATCGAGGTCGACTGCAGGCCCTCGTGGGAGTTCTCCGCGCCGATGCGGACCGTGAGCATGGAAGGATCCCCGGCCTCACCCAGCAAACGGATGAGAACCACGTTTTCTTCCAGTGCCTCCAGCACACCGCGGAGGCTGGCCGAGAAGTCCACGGCGGCGAGGTTGGCGGTTCCGCCGAGCACGATCTTCTCCTCGTGCTTCTCCACGAGGCTCTCCAGCAGCACCGACAGCACCGACGCGGCCAGTACCCGGTCCTCGGCGGGCAGCCGCCCCGGCAGATCGGAGACCGCCGGGGGCACGTCGGTCAGCCATCTGCCGACCAGCGCCTGGTTGAGCACCGTGCGCAGGTTCTCGACCGAGTCGTCGGTGACCCGGTCGAGACCGTCGATGACCCGCTGTTCGACGCGGCCGGTGTTGGTGATGAGGACCATCATGACCCGCTGCTGCCCGAGCGGCACGAGTTCGACGTGCTGCACGGAGGACCGGGTCAGCGACGGGTACTGCACGATGGCGACCTGACGGGTCAGCTGCGCCAGCAGACGGACCGTGCGGCCTACGATCTCGTCGAGGTCGACGGCGCCGGAGAGGAAGGTCTCGATCGCCCGGCGTTCGGCGGCGGACAGGGGTTTCACCGTGGACAGCCGGTCGACGAAGAGCCGGTAGCCCTTGTCGGTGGGCACCCGGCCCGCGCTCGTGTGCGGTTGGGCGATGTAGCCCTCTTCCTCCAGGGCCACCATGTCGTTGCGGATGGTCGCAGGCGAGACACCGAGGCCGTGCCGGTCGACAAGCGCCTTCGACCCCACCGGCTCGTTCGTGGACACGTAGTCCTCGACGATGGCACGCAGCACCGCGAGTTTTCGGTCGTCGAGCACGCGCTCACCTCCTGGCACTCCGTGGTCTTAAGTGCTAATTCTATGCGGCTCCGTCGACGCGGTCCCCCTCCTGGCGGCCGAGGCCTCGCCGAATGGTGTTCCCCGTAAA
This sequence comes from Marinactinospora rubrisoli, assembly GCF_042664915.1. NCBI lineage: Bacteria > Bacillati > Actinomycetota > Actinomycetes > Streptosporangiales > Nocardiopsidaceae > Marinactinospora > Marinactinospora rubrisoli. Next base: position 216,477 of record NZ_JBHTBH010000008.1, on the reverse strand, counting down.
CGGGGGTTCGTCTCGTCGCGGGCCGCCCGAGACGGGGGAAAGGACCGGAATCCGGGTCGGCTGATCCTTTCACGGCCGACCGACGGCCCCGATTCGGCGAGATCACGAGCCCATGACGATCCGCGCGTCCGGCGCCCGTCCGGCTCCGGTCGCCGCCGCGCCGGCACCGCCGCCCTACATCAGTACAATCGCGGGCCGTGGGTACTGACTCCGGCGGCAGGTACGGCCGCGACGTCCTCGCCGGCGACTGGCGGCGGCCGCGCAGAGGCCGGGTCCGCGAGGTCCCGGCCGAGCACGGGCTGGTGGTGGAGTCCGCGGACGAGGCTTTCTGCGGCGCGGTCGTGGGTGTGGACAAGGCCACGGTGACGCTGGAGGACCGGCACGGCCGGCACCGAGTCTTCGATCTGGCCCCGGCGGCGTTCCTGGTCGACGGCGAGCCGGTCACCCTCGTCCGGCCGGCTCCCTCGGCGCCGTCCGGGCCGGTGCGCAGCGCCTCCGGGTCGATCGCGGTCCGCGGGCTGCGCTCGCGGGTGGCCCGGGAGAGCCGCATCTACGTCGAGGGCCTGCACGACGCCGAGCTGGTGGAGCGCGTCTGGGGCCACGACCTGCGGGTGGAGGGGGTCGTGGTGGAGTACCTGGAGGGCGTGGACCGTCTTCCGGAACTCGTCGCGGACTTCGCCCCCGGTCCGCAGCGGCGGCTCGGCGTCCTGGTGGACCACCTGGTCCCCGGCTCCAAGGAGAGCCGGATCGCCGGGCGGGTCGCGTCACCGAACGTGCTGGTGCTCGGCCACCCGTTCGTGGACGTGTGGGCCGCGGTGAAGCCGGCCGCGGTGGGGATCGCCGCCTGGCCGGACGTGCCCCGCGGAGTGCCGTGGAAGGAGGGCGTCGTCGCGGCGCTCGGCTGGCCCGCGGACACCGGCGCGGCGTGGCGGCGCATCCTCGGATCGGTGCGTTCTTTCACGGATCTGGAACCGGAGCTGCTGGGACGCGTCGAAGAACTGATCGACTTCGTCACCGCCGCGCACGCGGACGGAGGTTAGGGTCGGTCTGATGGGTCGTTTCCACGGCGGACGGCGCCGCCGGAGCGCGCCGGCCCATCGGGCGGCCCGATGCGCCGGCGAGGCGACTCGCGCGGGCGGGCCGCCGCCCGGGCGGGCTTTCGCCGCGCCCGCCCGCGGAGAGCGTCCGCACGCTACTCCGCCCGATCGCAACCGGCACAGCCAAGGGACAGCATGAGCGAGACACCGCCCAACCAGCCATCGCCCCAGGAACCGCCCACGGGCGGCCAGCCCGGCTACGGGCGGGCGGACGCCGGTGGCCCGCCCGGCGCCTCGTGGCCCGCACCCGGGGAGCCGGCCGGCCACCCGGATCGGCCGCGGGGCGGGTATCCCTCCGACGCGCCGCCGCCCCCGGCGGGCCCGCCCACCGGCGGGCAGCCGGCGCATCCGGGACACCACCCGCCGGCCGCTCAGCCGCCCGGCTACGGGTACGGCCAGCCGACGGGCGAGCAGCGAGGGTACTCCGCTCCCCAGCCGCCCGGCCCCGGCTACGGCCGGCCCACGGGCGAGCAGCCGGCGTACCCCACTCCGCAGCCACCGGCGGGTTACGGCCGGCCGGCTCCCCCGTTCCAGGCCGAACACGAACAGTCCGGTACCGGCCGGCCCGGGTTCCCCCCGCCTAGCGGGCAGCCGGGGTATCCGGGACGGCCGCACTACGCGGGACACCCCGGCACCGGCCCACAGCCCGGTCACGCCTGGCCCACCGGCGAGCAGCCGCAGCCGCCGCGCGCGGGCGGGTACGCCGAGCCGGGCGACCGGCCGGGGCACGCCCGCTCCACCGGGGAGCAGCCCGCCCAGACCGGCTACCCCGGGCCGGGCTTCGGCGGGCCGGGCGGGTATCCGCCGCAGGCCGCCGGCCCGCAGTCCTACCCGCCGGCGGGGGCTCCGCAGCCGGCCGCGGGTCCGCAGCAGCCGACGGAGGGCGGTGCCGACGAGATCACCTGGTCGATGATCGCGCACCTGTCGGGGGTGATCATGGGCTGCGCCGGCTGGCTTCCCGCGCTGGTGGTGTACCTGCTCAGGCGCGGCCGGCCCGGCCCGTCCGGGCAGCGGTCCTTCGTCCGCCACCACGCCGCCGAGGCGCTGAACTTCCAGCTCACGCTGGTGGTGCCCTACCTCGTCATGTGGGCGGTGTACATCGGGCTGGGCATGTACGCCTACACGTGGTCCTGGATCGGGTCCCTGCTGATCGTCGCGGTGTGGCTGGTCTCGATCGTGCTGGGGATCCTCGCCGCGGTCGGGGTGACGCGGGGGCGCTGGTACCGCTACCCGGTGGCGGTGCGCCTCGTGAGGTGACCGCCGCGCACCGTCGCGCGGGGTGGAACCGCCGAACGGCCGGCGCCGTCCGATTCCTGGACGGCACCGGCCGTTCGCGTACCGTGACGTCGCGCGGGTAGGTTCGACAGCACATCACCACACGGACCACGGCCGGGGGTGTCGGTGGGAGCGGTCGCGCCGCGTCCGCACGGCCTTCCCCGACCGCCCCGCAGACGAGGGGCCGGCGGCCCGTCCGGTGGATCATCCGCCTCCGTACGTCCGTGCTCGACCGCGCGGGCAGGAACAACGAGGAAGAGCATGAGCAACCCCTACCCTCAGCCGCCCTACGACGGTGGCCAAGGCCAGCACGGCTACCCCGGGGGCTACGGCCCGCCCCCCGGCGGCGGCCCCTCCTACGGCGCCCCGCAGACCGGCGGGCAGCCCGGGTACGGCCAGCAGCCCCAGACGGGAGGACAGCCCGGTTACGGCCAGCAGCAGCCGACCGGCGGGCAGCCGGGGTACGGCCAGCAGCCCTACGGCCAGCCGCCCGCGCCCGCCCCCTACGGCCAGCAGGGATACGGACAGCAGGGGTACGGCCAGGACTACGCCCAGCAGGGTGAGAATCCCCGGCCCCGGCCGGGCACCGACGACCAGATGTACGCGCTCATGGCGCACGTCGGTGGCATCATCCTGGGCTTCGTCGCGCCCCTCATCGTCTTCATCATGAAGAAGGACGAATCGCCGTGGGTGCGCGCGCACGCGGTCGAGGCCCTGAACTTCCAGATCACCATGGCGATCGGGCTCGTGGTCTCCGGGTTCCTGATGATCGTGTTCATCGGGATCCTGACGTTCCTCGCGGTCTACGTGGCGATCATCGTCTTCGCGATCATGGCCACGATGGCGGCCAACCGCGGCGAGCTGTACCGCTATCCGATGAGCATCCGGATGGTGAAGTAACCCGGCGTGCCGGGTGGGCCGGCCGTGCCGGCTCACCCCGCAGTCAGGTGAGGTCGCGCACCACCGCGTCGGCGAGCAGCCGGCCGCGCCGGGTGAGGACGGCCCGGCCCCGGGCGTGTGCGGCCGCGTCCAGCAGGCCATCGGCCACCGCGGCCTTGGCCGCGCGCAGGCCGGCGTCGTCCAGGAGTTCCAGCGGGCAGCCCTCGGCGATGCGCAGCTCCAGCAGGATCCGCTCGAACCGGCGGTCGGCGGCGCCGAGCACCTCGCGCGCCTGGGCGGGGGTGCCGCCGTCGGCGAGGCGGGCGGCGTAGGCGGCCGGGTGCTTGACGTTCCACCAGCGCGTCCCGCCGACATGGCTGTGCGCGCCCGGTCCGACGCCCCACCAGTCGCCGCCGGTCCAGTAGAGCAGGTTGTGCCGGCTGCGCGCCTCGGGGGTGGCCGCCCAGTTGGAGACCTCGTACCAGTGCAGCCCGGCGGCGGCCAGCAGTTCGTCGGCCATCAGGTAGCGGTCGGCCATGGTGTCGTCGTCCGGCGCGGTCAGCTCGCCGCGGCGGACCCGGGCCGCCAGCCGGGTGCCCTCCTCGACGATCAGCGAGTAGGCGGAGACGTGGTCGGGCCCGGCGCCGATCGCCGCGCGCAGCGACTCGGCCCAGTCGTCGTCGCTCTCCCCGGGCGTGCCGTAGATCAGGTCGAGGTTGACGTGCTCGAATCCGGCCTCGCGCGCCCAGGCCACGCACTGTTCCGGCCGCCCGGGGGTGTGCGCGCGGTCCAGCACGGCGAGCACGTGCGGGCGGGCGCTCTGCATGCCGAAGGAGACGCGGGTGAAACCGGCGTCACGCAGCCGGAGCAGGCGGTCGCGGTCGACGGTCTCGGGGTTGGCCTCGGTGGTGACCTCGGCGCCGGCCGCCAGGCCGAACTCGGAGTCGACGGCGGCGAGGATCCGGCCGAGGTCTTCGGGCGGGAGCAGGGTCGGGGTGCCTCCGCCCACGAACACCGACCGCACCGGGATATCGGCCGCGCCGAGCACGCGGCGGGCGAGCCGGAGTTCGGCGACGGCCTGGTCCGCGTAGGTGGCGCGGGAGGCGGTGGCCGTGCCGTCGGCGGAGCGCAGCTCGTCGGCGGTGTAGGTGTTGAAGTCGCAGTAGCCGCACCGCGTGACGCAGAACGGCACGTGCACGTACACGCCGAACGGCCGGGCGCCCACGCCCGCCAGCGAGCGCGCGGGCAGCGAACCGTCGCGGGGGACCGGGTCGCCGTCGAGAGGCACGGAAGGCATGCTCCCAGTGTCGGTCATCGTGACCACCGAACGGACCGGTGGCGGGGCCCGGCGCGGCAGGCGTCTCAGGGGCGGCGCGGCATGCCGCCGTGCGGGCTCTCCACGATGAGCGGCGCCGACCCTTCGGCGAGATACGGATGGTCGGGGTAGTGGTCGACGTGCAGGTGGCCGCCGTCGGTCATGGCCGCCGTGTCGTGCAGGGCGGCTCCGAGCACGGCGCGGTACTCGCCGGCCCCGTGGATGCGCAGCACCCGCTCGGCGAGGTCGGCCTCGACGCGTACCGGGCCCGGCGCGGTGCCGGCCTCCACCGCGACCAGCAGGACGGCGCCGTCCTCGGAGCCCGGCCCAGCGGTGCACCGGCCGCCGGCGGCCACGGTGTGGGCGAGCGCGTGCAGGGCGTCCGCGGATCCGGTGACGATCACCTCGCGGGACGGCGGAAAGCAGCGCACGCGGATGTCACCCGGCGCCGCGGCCGCCGTCACGCCGGCCCCAGTTGCCTGGCGACACGGTCGTAGGCCCGCTGCCACTCCTCGGCTCTGCCGGGCAGCTCCAGCACGCGCCGCAGCAGATCGAGGTCGCGGTCGTGGCGGGCCCGGAACGCGGTGGCGAGGTCGATGCCGTGGCCGGGCCGGTACTCCACGGTGATGGGATCGCCCGCGGCGAGGTGCCCCTCGTCGAGCACGCGCAGGTAGGCGCCGGTGCGCGCCTCGGCGGTGAACCGCTTCACCCAGGCGGGCTCCGCCATCCAGGCGCCGAACACCGAGCAGGGGACGCGCGGCAGCACCACCTCGAACCGGGCGGTGCCGATCCGCCACCGCTCGCCGATGAGCGCCCGGCTCACCTGGACGCCGTGCGTGGTGAGGTTCTCGCCGAACATACCGTCGCGGAGTTCGCGGCCGAGCCGCTCCGCCCAGTGGTCCAGGTCCTCGCGGGCGTAGGCGTACACGGCCTGGTCGGGGCCGCCGTGGTTGACGAGATCGGCCTGTTCGTCGCCGGCCAGGCCCAGGGAGCGGACCGCGACCGGTCCCTCGACCGGCCGCTTGTCGATGGCGGTGCGGCGCAGCCGGCCGGCCCAGGCGGCGTCGCGGGCGCGGCCGACGCTGACGGATCGCACGGTGGGAGTGGTCATGAGCAGAACGGTAGGCGACCCGCTCGGGCGCCCACCAGCGCGGGGCCCGGGCTGTGGACGAACGCGCGGCTATCCGGCGCGCGCCGGGGACGGGACGGCGGAGGCGCGGGCGGGGACCGCCGCGGTGGAGCCGCGCACCACGAGTTCGGGGGTGAACATGTACTCGGTGCGCGAGGCGGCGTGCCCGGCGATCTCGTCGCACAGCGCGCGCACGGCGGCCAGCGCCATGGCCTGGATCGGCTGGCGCACCGTGGTCAGCGGCGGGTCGGTGAAGGCGATCAGCTGGGAGTCGTCGTAGCCGACCACGGAGAAGTCGCGTGGCACCGAGAGCCCGCGCTCCCGCGCCGCGCGGACCGCGCCCAGCGCCATCAGGTCGGAGCCGCACACCATGGCGGTGACGCCGCGGTCCAGCAGCCGGAGCGCGGCCGCGTGGCCGCCCTCGACGCCGAAGAGCGAGAGTTCCACCAGGTCCTCGGAGAGGCCGTTGGCGGCCATGGCGGCCCGGTAGCCCTCCAGCTTGCGGCGCACGGGCACGTAGCGGTGCGGGCCGCTGGTGAAGCCGATACGGGTGTGGCCGAGCGCGGTGAGGTGGTCCACGGCGAGCCGGCTGGCGGCCCGGTCATCGCAGGAGACGAAGGCGGCCGGGATGTTCTCGGCGAACCCGTTGACCAGGACGATGGGCAGCCGGCGGGAGACCAGGGTGCGGTAGCGCTCGTGGTCGGCGGTGGTGTCGGCGTGCAGTCCGGAGACGAAGATGATGCCGGAGACGTTGCGTTCCAGGAGCAGTTCGACGTACTCGTCCTCGACGATGCCGCCGGGGGTCTGCGTGCACAGCACCGGGGTGTACCCGTGCTGGGCGAGCGGGCCTTCGGCCGCCTGGGCGAACATCGGGAAGATGGGGTTCTCCAGCTCGGGGACGACCATGCCGACCAGGCCCGCGGAGCGCTGCCGCAGCCGTGCCGGGCGCTCGTACCCCAGCACGTCCAGCGCCGCCAGCACGGCCTTGCGGGTATCGGCCCCGACCCCGGGCTTGTCGTTGAGCACCCGGGAGACCGTGGCCTCGCTTACGCCGGCGTGGCGGGCGATGTCGGCTAGTCGTGGGCCCATGACAGCACTCTAGTCGACGGGCTGTCGCTCCCCTGAAAGAAGTCGGTAATCTTGCGCAAGTGATTTCAGCCTCGGCCTCGCCAGGCGATGACGGAGGGATCCACATGCAGCTCACCCCCCAGCCCGGAACCGCGGCCCCCGCCACCCGACGTGCGTTGTGGTGGCGCGACGCCGTGATCTACCAGGTGTACGTGCGCAGCTTCGCCGACTCCAACGGGGACGGTGAGGGCGACCTGGAGGGCATCCGGCAGCGGCTGCCCAAGCTCGCGGCGCTCGGCGTGGACGCGATCTGGCTGACCCCCTTCTACGTCTCCCCGCTCGCCGACGGCGGATACGACGTCGCCGACTACCGTGACGTGGATCCGCGCTTCGGCACCCTCGCCGACTTCGACGCGCTGCTGGCGAGCGCGCACGAGCTCGGCCTGCGGCTCATCATCGACATCGTCCCCAACCACACCTCCTCGGCCCACCGCTGGTTCCGCGAGGCGGTCGCGGCCGAACCCGGGTCCGCCGAGCGCGAACGCTACGTGTTCCGTGATGGCCGGGGGCCCGGTGGCGACGAGCCGCCGAACAACTGGAACTCCATCTTCGGCGGGGCGGCCTGGACCCGGCTGAAGCGTCCCGACGGCACACCCGAGCAGTGGTACCTGCACCTGTTCGACGCCGAGCAGCCGGACCTCAACTGGTCGAACCCCGAGGTCTGGGCGGAGTTCGACGACGTCCTGCGGTTCTGGCTGGACCGCGGGGTGGACGGCTTCCGGATCGACGTGGCGCACGGCATGGTGAAGGACCCCGCGCTGCCCGACATCCTCCCCGGCCAGCAGGCCGGGATGCTGGACGGTCACACCCAGCTGCCCTACTTCGACCAGGAGGGCGTGCACGAGATCTACCGGCACTGGCGGCGGATCACCGACGAGTACCCCGGCGACCGCGCCATGGTCGCCGAGGCGTGGGTGGAGGACGCCTCCCGGGTGGCGCGCTACCTGCGGGCCGACGAACTGCACCAGGCGTTCAACTTCGAGTACCTGACCGCGCCGTGGGAGGCGGCGGGCCTGCGCCGGGTCGTGGACGCCTCGCTGGCCGCCAACAGCGCGGTCGGCGCCCCCACCACCTGGGTGCTGTCCAACCACGACGTCACCCGGCACGTGACCCGGTTCGGCGGCGGGGAGACCGGCACGCGGCGGGCGCGGGCCGCCACCTTGCTGATGCTGGCGCTGCCCGGCTCCGTCTACCTGTACCAGGGTGAGGAGCTGGGGCTGCCCGAGGTCACCGACCTGCCCGAGGAGACGCTGCAGGACCCCACCTGGGAACGTTCCGGGCGCACCGACCGGGGCCGCGACGGCTGCCGGGTGCCGCTGCCCTGGGAGGGCGACGAGCCGCCGTTCGGGTTCGGGCCCGCGGGAAGCCGGCCGTGGCTGCCGGTGCCGGCCGAGTGGCAGAAACTGTCCCGGGCGCTGCAGGAGACCGACCCCGAGTCGACGCTGTCGCTGTACACCGCCGCGCTGCGGCTGCGCCGTGAGCTGGCGGCGCTCGGAGACGGCGCGCTCGCCTGGGAGGAGGCGCCGGAGAACGTCCTGCTGTTCCGCCGGGAGCCGGGCTTCCGCTGCGCGGTCAACCTCGGCGAGGCCCCGGTGCGGCTGCCGCTGGAGGGCACCGTGCTGCTGGCCAGCGGACCGGTGACGCGGCACGACGGCGAGGCGTCGCTGACCCTGCCGCCGGACACCGCGGTGTGGCTGGCGGACTGACCGGAACCGGCCGGGGCGGCGCAGACCGCCCCGGCCGGCTACTTCTTCTTGTCCTTCTCGCCGGCCGGCTCGGTGGACAGCGCCGAGATGAACGCCTCCTGCGGGACCTCGACCCGGCCGACCATCTTCATGCGCTTCTTGCCCTCCTTCTGCTTCTCCAGCAGCTTGCGCTTACGGCTGATGTCACCGCCGTAGCACTTGGAGAGCACGTCCTTGCGGATGGCACGGATGTTCTCGCGGGCGATCACGCGAGAGCCGATGGCGGCCTGGACCGGTACCTCGAACTGCTGCCGCGGGATGAGTTCGCGCAGCTTCTTGGTCATCTCCACGCCGTAGGAGTACGCCTTGTCCTTGTGCACGATCGCGGAGAAGGCGTCGACCGTCTCGCCCTGCAGCAGGATGTCCACCTTCACCAGGTCGGCGGCCTGCTCGCCGGACGGCTCGTAGTCCAGCGAAGCGTAGCCCTTCGTCCGGGACTTGAGCTGGTCGAAGAAGTCGAACACGATCTCGGCGAGCGGCAGCGTGTAGCGCATCTCGACCCGGTCCTCGGACAGGTAGTCCATGCCCAGCAGCACGCCGCGCCGGGCCTGGCACAGCTCCATGATCGGCCCGACATAGTCGGCGGGGGCGAGCAGCGTGCCCCGGACCACCGGCTCGCGGACCTCCGCGATCTTGCCGGCCGGGAACTCGCTCGGGTTGGTGACCGTGTGCTCCTCGCCGTTCTCCATGGCGACCTGGTACACGACGTTGGGCGCAGTGGAGATGAGGTCGAGGTTGAACTCGCGCTCCAGGCGGGCGCGGGTGATCTCCAGGTGCAGCAGGCCGAGGAAGCCGCAGCGGAAACCGAATCCGAGCGCGGCCGAGGTCTCGGGCTCGAAGACCAGCGCGGCGTCGTTGAGCTGAAGCTTCTCCAGCGCGTCCCGCAGCACCGGGTAGTCGGTGCCCTCGATGGGGTAGAGGCCCGAGAACACCATGGGCTTGGGGTCCTGGTACCCGGACAGCATCTCGGTGGCGCCGCGGGCCGCGGAGGTGACGGTGTCGCCGACCCGCGACTGGCGGACGTCCTTCACACCGGTGATGAGGTAGCCGACCTCGCCGACGCCGAGCCCCTCGACCCGGGTCGGCTCCGGCGAGATGACGCCCACCTCCAGCATCTCGTGCGTGGCGCCGGTGGACATCATCGCGATGCGCTCACGGGTGCCGAGCTGGCCGTCGACCACGCGCACGTAGGTGACGACGCCCCGGTAGGTGTCGTAGACGGAGTCGAAGATCATCGCGCGGGCCGGGGCGTCGGCGTCGCCGACCGGCGGTGGCACCCGCCGCACGATCTCGTTCAGGAGTTCGGCCACCCCCTCGCCGGTCTTGGCGCTGACCCGGAGCACCTCCGAGGGGTCGCAGCCGATGATGTTGGCGAGTTCCGCGGCGTACTTCTCGGGCTGGGCGGCCGGCAGGTCGATCTTGTTCAGCACCGGGACGATGGCGAGATCGTTCTCCAGCGCCAGGTACAGGTTGGCGAGGGTCTGTGCCTCGATGCCCTGCGCCGCGTCCACGAGCAGCACGGCGCCCTCGCAGGCGGCCAGCGACCGGGACACCTCGTAGCTGAAGTCGACGTGTCCGGGAGTGTCGATCAGGTTGAGCACGTATTCGACGTCGTCGACCGCCGTGAACGGCAGCCGGACGGCCTGCGACTTGATGGTGATGCCGCGCTCGCGCTCGATGTCCATCCGGTCGAGGTACTGCGCGCGCATCTGGCGGTCCTCGACGACGCCGGTCAGCTGCAGCATGCGGTCGGCCAGGGTCGACTTGCCATGGTCGATGTGCGCGATGATGCAGAAGTTTCGGATCAGCGCGGGATCGGTCCGGTTTGGCTGTGGCACCGTGGTCCGTTCACATTTCTCGAAGCTGACAGGGGCGAGCGCTGCGGCGGTGCCGCGCGGCGTTCCCGGGGTGACGCGTCCATGGTCCCACGACGTCCGTCAGGCCGGCACCGCGGGACAATGGCCCGAACCGGTCCGGGACACACGCTGACAAGGCTACGCGACGCCGGGAGAGGCGGGTGGAGCCTGCGTGGCGAGTGAACGAGAAAGGCGCCTGCGTGGCGAGTGAACGAGAAAGGCGCCTGCGTGGCGAGTGAACGAGAGAGGACCCTGCGTGGCGAATGAACGGGAGGCACGCTGGTGAAATGGCTGCTGCAACGCATCTTCGCAGGTCTGGCCGCCGTGGCGGTCGTCGCGGCGGGCGCCGGCGCCCTCCTGGGGATGCAGTACTCGGGCGATCCCGCGCCGTGGGCGGCCTCCACCGGTGACGACGCGGCCTGGCTGGGAAACGCGTGGGTGAACGGTGACCGGGACGAGCGGGACATCGCCGCGCTGCTGCCGCGCCTGGAAGAGGCCGGGTTCGCCGACCTGTACGTGCACGCGGGCGACATCGGGGCGGACGGGACGGTGGACCCCGAGGGGTACGCCGCCGCGGGCCGGTTCCTGGACACACTGCGCGCGGAGCTGCCGGACACGCGGGTCCTGGGCTGGCTGAGTTCCACCGCGAGCGGCTCCTCGCTGGTGGAGGACCGCATCGACGCCGCGGGCCGGGCGGCGCTCGCCGCGGCGGCCGGGGACGTGGTCGACGCCGGGTTCGACGGGGTGCACTACGCCGTGTACCCGGTGTCCTCCAACGACCCCACCCTTCCGGACCTGCTGGAGCGCACCCGGGAGGAGGCCGGTGAGGACGCGGTGATGTCGGTGGACGCCCAGCACGTCGAGCTGATTCCGGGCCTGCGGCTGCCGGTGCACCTGGTGGCGCGCGGCGAGCGGTACTGGTCGGCGGGCTACCTGCAACGGGTCGCCGAACAGGCCGACCAGCTGGTGATCCGGGGACACGGCACCGGCATGCCGTTCACCTCTCTGTACGGGGGCTTCATGGTCCGCCAGGCCGAACTCGCGGTGGACGCGGTGCCCGAGGACGTGACGCTGCGCTTCGGGGTGCCGTCCTTCGGCCACGAGGGATGGGGCGAGGTGTCCGCCGCCGAATCCGTGGCAACGGCGACGGAGGCGGTGCGCATCGGGCTGACGAACGCGGGCGAGCGGCGCGAGTCGGTGGGGATGGCGGTGTACGTGCTGGACGACACGAGCGACGAGGACTGGCGGGCGTTCCGGGAGGGCTGGCTGGCGCCCGGGCGGTGAGCGGCGCGTACGGCGCGAGCACTGCGCAGGTCGTTGCATAATGGAGATCCGTGTCTCGGACGTTCCACGTTCGGTTTGAGCCCCTCGGACTCACACACCTGGCGCCGGCGCGTCCCCGGCCCGGCCCGCGGATCGGCTGCCCGCAGGTCGCGGCCCCCGTCACCGGCGTACTGATCAAGCTACTGGAGCACGTTTTCGCATGGCGAACATCAAGTCGCAGAAGAAGCGCAACCGGCAGAACGAGAAGCGCCGCCTGCGCAACAAGGCGGTGAAGTCGTCGCTGAAGACGGCCATCCGCAAGTTCCGTGAGGCTGCCGAGGCCGGGAACACCGAGCAGGCCGTCGCTCTGCAGCGCGCCGCCGCCCGTCAGCTCGACAAGGCCGCGAGCAAGGGCGTCATCCACCGCAACCAGGCCGCCAACCGCAAGTCCGCCATCGCCCGCCGTGCGGACCAGTTGGTGAAGAGCGCCTGAGTTCAGGCCGAATCTCTTCCGTGAATCGGTCCCGTCGGCTCCGCCGGCGGGACCGTTTCACGTCCGTGCGACTCGCCGGCACGGCGCGACACGGGACACGGGTATAGCGCCCCCTCCGCAGGGCGCGCGGACTAGCCTGGTCCCCCGTGGAGTACCAGGACCTGCGCCTTTCCCTGTGGGACGACCCCGAACTCCGCGACGAGCTGATCGGCTGGGTCGCGGGACACGTCGCGGCGCGTGGCGCCCGGCTGCTCGCCGATCCGCCGCAGGTGCGGATCCGGCCATGGTCGACCACCGCCCGGTTCACCGCCAGCGACGGCGCGGTCTGGTTCAAGGCGAACGCGCCCGGCGGCGAGTTCGAGGCCGCGCTCACCGGCGCCCTCAGCGTGTGGACGCCCGGCTGGGTAGCCACTCCGCTCGCGGTGGACGCCGAACGCGGCTGGTCACTGCTGGCCGGCACGGCCCGCCCGCTCCGCGACCACGTATCCGCACCCGACGACTTCCGGGCGTGGGAGGCGATGCTGGCCGCCTACGCCGAGCTGCAGCGGACGCTGACCGGCCGGGTGCCGGACCTGCTCGACCTCGGCGTCCCCGATCTCCGGCCCACCGCGCTCGGCGACCGGCTGGACGCCTTCCTGGACGACCCTGCGGTCGTGGAAGCACTGGGCGCCGACCACTCGACGCTGGTGAAGCAGCGCCCCGAGTTCGATACGCACTGCCGTCTCCTGACCGGATCGGCGATCCCGCCCTCCCTCGACCACGCCGACCTGCACATCGGCAACGTGCTGGTGCGCGACGGCGGGTACCGCTTCTTCGACTGGGGCGACTCCGCCGTCGCCCATCCGTTCAGCAGCCTGCTGGTCCCCCTGCGCATGGCCGCCAACGCCTTCGGCGCCGACCGCGACCAGCTGTCCCGCCTGCGCGCCGCGTTCCTGGAACCCTGGACCGCCGATCATCCGGCCGCCGAACTCCACGAAGAGCTCCGTCTCGCCTTGTCCCTCGCCCCGGTCGGCCGCGCCGTCTCGTGGTCCCGCATCTTCCCGGAACTGCGCCCGGCCGTCCGCCACGCGCACCTCCTCCAGGTCGCCCGCTGGCTCCGCGCCCTGATCGACGGCGGTCCGCTGCCGTAGCGGGGCGACGGTTCGGGGCGCCGGCTGGGCGGTCCGGGCCGCCCGTCACGGGCGCGCGTGCGGGACTTTTCCACAGCCGCGAAATCGGCCGGGCCGGCGCGGTGTCCGCCCGCCTAACGTGCGGGCATGCGATCGAAGCACCGGGACCACGGCGCGTCCGGCGGCGATGCCGCCCTGCGCCGCCTGCGCGCGCTCGCCGAGGCCCCGCGTCCGGCGAGCACCCCACCGGACCAGCCACCCGGGCGGCACGGCAGCGGCCGTGCGGCATCGCCGTCGGCCGCCGCACCGCGGACCGCACGGCGCCACCGGCCGCCCGGCCAGCCCGCCCCCGATCCGGCACCACCGCCGGCCGTCCCCAGCCCGCCCTACGCCGTCCCTCGTCCGGTTCCGCCCGCCTCCGCCATCGTGGCCACCGGTGAAACGCCACCGCCCGGGCGGCGTCGGCAGCCGGACGAGCCGGCCCGGCGCCACGGGGCGAACGGCCCACCGCACGAAGACGCCGGGCGGCCGTCCACCGCCACGCCGCGACGGCACGCCGGGCACGGAACGCCCCCACTCGAACCGCTCGGCGCCCACACCGGGGCCGCGGGTCTCTCCGCCGCCGTACCGACACCGCCGTACGCGGTCACCGGCCCCTGGGCGGCGGGCACCGGAGCGCGGCCACCCGCCGGGCGCCCGCCCCACGGCGAGGACGGGGCTCCCGGGCATGGCGGGGGCGACGGCGGTCCCCCGGCCGGGGCCGGGGTTCCCCGCCCCGGAGCGACGGCCGGACCCGCGGATGAGCGCCCGGCGCCCACGGCGGGCAACACTGCGGGCCCACCTTCCTCCGCCGTTGCGCCTCCGGCACAGCGGCCGAGCACATCCGGCGGCCGGGTGGCCCGGCGCCTCGGCGCCAAGGCAGCGGGCGAAGACAAAGAGGGGCCGCTCGCCACCGCGCGGAACCCGCACCGGGCCGCCTCCGCTGCCGAGCCGCTGGATCCCGGAGCCGCCCCTCCGGCCGGCTCCGCAGTGCGCCCCTCCGGGAGTGGACCACCGCCGGGGCACGTCGAAGCCGACGCTCCCGCCGACGCTGGCGAAGTCTCGGGTTCTCCGGCCGAGCCACCGGACGGGCAGGCCATGCCACGGCCACGGCCACGGCCACGGCCACGGCCACGGCACGCCGAGGGTACGCCACCACGTGTCGCGCCGATTCCTCCGCACGTCACCCCGGGCCGCCGGCCGCTGCCTCGCGGCGGCAGCGCCCCGGGCGCTCCTGAGGCACGGCCGCGCGAGGATCGGCGGCACGGATCCGAGCGGGCACGTGCCCGGCGCGATGACACACCGCCGAGCCATGCCGGGCCCGGCGGCGCCGCCCACGCCGCCGAGATCCGGCGTTCTCCTGCGACGGCCGCACTGGCGGATGAACGCGCCGTGCCCAGCGCAACGGGCACTGGCGCGCCGCTCGCCCCGGAGCCACGCCGGTCCCCGCGCGCGGGTGGACCGCCGCCCGGGCGCATCGCGGCCGGGGGCGGCACCGCGGCCGAGACTCCGTACCCGCGCGCGGCGGCCCGGAGCACGGACTCCGGCTCCGCGCCACGACCGAGGCGCACCGGCGGTTCAGCGATCCCCACCGTGCCGACACCGCCGTACGCCGTCGCCGAATCCCCGCCCCCGGCCGCTGGCGCCACGGCCGATGCCGAGGCCCATCCGGCGGCGGATGGCCGACTCGCGCGCGGTCCCGTCCGGCCGCGCCGGGCGGTGGGGCCGCCGCCCGGCTATGTCGAGGTCGGCGGCGATCCCGCTTCACCGGGGGCCGTGCGTTCGTGGCTGGCCCGGCTGCTGCCGGACGACATCGAACGCCCGCGTCTGGGGTACGCGGGGGTGCGCGCACTCGTCCTCGTGTGCGTCGTGGCCGTCCTCGTGACCTGCTGGTTCATGCTCCGCTCGCGCGCGCGGCCCGAGGAGGCGCCCCCGCTGCCGGACGCCGCCGTGCCGTCGGTCGCCGCCGGTGCCGCGCCGAGTGCGCCGGTTCCCGCGGCCGACGCCTCACCGACTCCCGTGGGCGAAGTGGTGGTCCATGTCGGGGGCGAGGTCGAGCGCCCGGGCGTGGTCACCCTTCCGGCCGGTTCCCGGGTCGCCGACGCCGTCGAGGCGGCCGGGGGTGTCGACGACGGCGCCGAGACCGGCCTGCTGAACCTGGCACGGCTTCTCGTCGACGGCGAGCAGATCCTGGTGGGAGTGACCCCCTCCCCCAACCCGCCCGCACCCGGCCCGGCCTCCGTTCCCGACCCGGGCGGCACGGCCGCCGGGGTGCCGCTCGATCTCAACACGGCGACTCTGGAACAGCTCGACGCGCTGCCGGGAATCGGCCCGGTGCTCGCCGAGCGGATCCTCGCCCACCGGACCACCAGCGGAGGATTCCGGACGGTCGAACAGCTGCAGGACGTCACGGGCATCGGCGAGCGCCGCTTCGCCGAACTCCGGGACCTCGTCCGGGTCACCGGAGCCGTACCGTGAGCGCGCCGAGCGGCGTATCCCCGATCGCCGCGGCCGTCGGCTCGCCCCCGAACATCGGGCCGCCGTCCTCCCGATCAAGCGCCGGTCACCTGTCCCTCCTCAGGCGGGCCCGAGCCATCAGGGTCGCGATGGCCACCAGCTGCCGGAGCTCGCGCCACCTCGGTCGGCCCCCGCACGAGGCGAGCCGGGGCTCCACCCCGGCCGAAGCGGTGGTGCGCTTCGGCGGAACACGGCGTCCGCTGCCCACCGCTCGTCCACCGGCCCCGGGTCACCGGCTCTCGGACCGGAGCAGGGCTCTGAGATGGCCCGCCCCTACATGCTCCCCGGAGGAATCAGGCGTCCTCGGCTGTCGTGCCGTGTGGACGCCGGGTGGCGTATGCCGGGGCGGTCGCGCCCGTCGATTCGCTCCGAGACATCGGGCCGTTGTCCCGCAGCGCCATCGAGGTCCGTCGCGTGTCATGCCTCCGGCGGCCCCGGCCCCCAGGGGTGCCGCGCACCGGCCACGAATCTCGCGCGACTTCCCGATCAGCTGCCCGTCCGCGATCACGCGGACACACCGGAACGTCGCCGCCGTCAAGGTGAACTCCGGGCCAGGAACGCCGCTGACCCGGACGGCCCGGCCGACCGCGTCTCCGACCACTGGAGACCACCACACCCCGGTGTGGCAACGGCTCATGGGATCCGCCGAGAAAGAACAGCGCCACCTCGCACTCCTTGACCACCACGTCCCCGCACTCACTGGAGCCGTACCGTGATCCAGCTGGGCACCGACTCCCCCGATGCGCCGCGGGTTCTCGATCTGCGGCTCGCGGCGCCGGCAGTCGGGCTGTGGCTGGTCGCGTTCGTGCTGCTGGGCGGGACCGCCCGGGTGGCCGCCGTGGTGGGGCTGGTGCTCGCGGTGGCGGCCGTGATCCTCGCTCCGGCGGTGCGCCGTCCCTCGTCCGAGGGGTGGGCGGCGCCGTTGGTGGCGGTGCTGGTCTGTGCGAGCGCCGGAGCCTTCGGGGTGGCGGGGCGGCTGGCCTCCGTCGAGGGCAGTGCCACGGTGGCGGTCGCCGCACGGGAGGGGCGCGCCGAGATGGACGTCGTGGTCACCTCCGATCCGCGCTCGCGTGCCGGGCCCGCCGTGCCGGGGCGGCTCGGCGTCATCGTGGAGGCGCGCACCGAACGCGTCGTGGTGGACGGTGCCGCGCACCGCGAACGGGTGCCCGTCGTGCTGCTGGTGGCCGGTGAGGAGTGGCGCCGGCTCGTGCCGAGTCAGCGGGTGCGGCTCCGCGGAAAACCGGTGCCCGCCGGATCCGGGGAGTTGACGGCGGCGCTCGTGCTGGTGCGCGGCCCGCCGGAGGAGGTCGGCCCGCCGTCGCGCGCGCAGGCCCTGGCGGGAGTCGCTCGCGAGCGGCTTCGCGAGGCGGCCTCGCCGCTCCCGCAGCCGGAGCGCGGGCTGGTTCCCGCGCTCGTGGTCGGCGACGTGTCCCGTCTCGACGTGCTCACCGCCGAGGACTTCCGCACCGCCGGTATGACGCATTTGCTGACGGTCTCCGGGGCCAACCTGGCCGTCCTGACCGGTGTCGCGCTCGCCGTGGGCCGCTGGTGCCGGTGGCCGCGCTGGTGCACCGTGTCCGCCGGAGCCGCGATGATCGGGATCTTCGTGCTGGTGGCGCGGCCGGAGCCCAGCGTGCTGCGGGCCGCCTTCATGGGGACGGTCGCCATCGCCGCGCTCGCGCTCGGCCGGGAGCGGACGGGGATCGCCGCGCTGGCCGCAACGGTGGTCGGGCTGCTGCTGTTCGATCCCGGGCTGGCCCGGTCGTACGGGTTCGCGCTCTCGGTGCTCGCCACGGCGGGCATCCTGGTGCTGGCGCCGCGCTGGTCCGAACGCTGGTCGGCGCGGCTGCCACGGTCACTGGCCGACGCGCTGGCGGTCACCCTGGCCGCCCACCTCGCCTGCACACCGGTCCTGGTGCTGCTGGCGGCCGAGGTGAGCTGGGTGGCGGTGCCCGCGAACCTCGCGGCCGCGCCCGCCGTGCCGGCAGCCACGGTCGGCGGCTTCGCCGTGGCCGGGGTGGCGCTGCTGTCGCCCGCGCTGGCCGGGGCCCTGGTGTGGCTGCCGGGGGCCGCGGTGGCGTGGATCGCTGCGGTCGCGGCCGTCGCGGCGCGGACACCGCACGCCGCGCTGCCCTGGCGGGACGACCTGCTGGGGCTGGCCGGAGCCGCCGTCCTCGCCGTCGCGCTGATCGCCATCCGCGGACGGATGCGGCGGGCGGTCGGCGTCGTGCTCGTGGTGGTCGTGCTGTCGGCACTGGTGGTGCACCGGATCGCCCCGTCGTGGCCGCCACGCGGCTGGCTGCTGGTGGCCTGCGACGTGGGCCAGGGAGACGCCGTCGTCCTGGCCACCGGGGCGGGGCGGGCGGTGGTGGTGGACGCCGGCATCGATCCCGTCCCGGTGGACCGATGTCTGCGGCGGCTCTCGGTCGACGAGGTGTCGCTACTGGTGCTCACCCACGACGACTCCGACCATGTCGGCGGGACCGAAGGGGTGGTGCGCGGCCGGACCGTGCACGCCGCTCTGGCGCCGCCCGGCTTCGCGGCCACCGCCACGGCGCGACGGCTCGCCACGGCACAGGTCCCGCTGCGTACCGGAACCGCGCGGCTGGCTTTCACGGCGGGCCCGTGGCGGTTCACGGTGCTGTGGCCACGGTCCGGCGCCCCGGAGACCGGATCCAACGACGGCAGCATCGTGCTGCACGCCCGCTGGACCCCGGCCGACGACGGAGCGCGCGCTCCGCTCACCGTCCTGCTCACCGGCGACATCGAGGAGCCCGCGCAGCGCGCCCTGCTCAGCGAGCCTGCCGTGCACGGGGTCGACGTGCTGAAGACCCCTCACCACGGGGCCCGCACCCAGGAGCCCGCCTTCCTGGCGGCCGCCCGCCCCCGGATCACCCTCACCTCGGTCGGCGCGGGCAACCCCTACGGTCATCCGGCCCCGCGCACCTGGCGGCTGCTGGAGTCCCTGACCACGGCGAACTACCGCACCGACCTGCACGGGAACGTCGCCGTGCTGAGCGGCCCCGACGGCCCCAGCGTCGCCCACCGCAAGGAGGACGACACGTGATGGCGAAGTCCGTACCCCGCCGACGGCGTCCAAGCGGCGGTCCGTGACCCGCGTGGTCCCCGCCGGGATGGACGTTCCCCTGAGGCGTACGCCCCGGCTCGCCCGGTCGGGACGGGGCCATCCGGGAACCGGCCCGCACCCGGTGCGCCCCTCGGGCCGCGCCGGACGGGACGGCCACGCGGGTCCGCACCGGGGCGACCACGGGTCCGCCCCCCGGCGGACGGCGGGCGGTGGAGGGAGCCGCACCGCGGCCCGGCCCGGCTCCTGCCGGACGGTCCGGCCGCCCCGCGCGAGCGAGTCCGGCCGGCCGGTGGCCGGAGGCGTGCCGCCGGGCAGGAGCGGTGCGTCTCGGCGCCCGCCCGCGCGGGTCACCAGTCGCCGGACAGCCGCTGTTTCACCACGGCGATGCGCTGCTCGTCCCGCCGGTAGAAGACCCACTGCTTGATCCGGGTGCCGGTGACGAGTCCCGCCTTCGTCAGCACCCGCAGGTGCTCTCCGGCGGTGGGCTGGCTGACCCCCAGCTTGCGCGCGATGAGCAGAGCGCAGACGCCGTCGCGCTCAAGGTCGCCGTCCACCTGCGGCGGGAAGTGCGCGACCGGGTCGCGCAGCCAGTCCAGGATGGCCAGCCGACGGTCGTTCGCGAGGGCTTTGGCCACGCTGAGCTCGATCATTTCGGCATTATGCTTAATCCTTCTCCGAGTCGGCAACTCCGTCCCGGCCGTCGCGGTCGGCACGGCGTGGCATGCTCGGGTACATGAGCACCACCCCCGTCTCCCCGCTGTCCGTCGTCGTGGGCGACGAGGAGCTCCTCGTGGATCGCGCGGTCGCCGAACTGGTCGCCGCGGTCCATGCCGACGACCCCGAGGTGGACGTGCACGACCTGGTGCCGGCCCAGGTGAGCGCCGGCAAGCTGGTGGAGGTGACGTCGCCGTCGCTGTTCGGGGAACGCCGCGTGGTGGTGCTGCGCGCGGCGCAGGACCTCACCAAGGACCTCGCGACGGAGGTCACCGGCTATCTGAAGGCGCCCGCGGACGACGTCGTGCTCGTCCTGGTGCACGCGGGCGGCGCCAAGGGGAAGGCGCTACTGGACGCCGCCCTGAAGGCGGGCGCCACCCGGATCAACTGCGCCAAGCCCACCAAGGCGGCCGAACGGCTGGACTTCATCAAGGGCGAGTTCAGCCGGGCCGGGCGGCAGATCACCCGCGACGCCGCCCAGGCGCTGCTGGACGCGGTCGGCACCGATCTACGTGAGATCGCCGCCGCGTGCACGCAACTCGTCGCCGACACCGAGGGGCGGGTGGACGAGAAGGCCGTGGCGCGGTACCACACCGGCCGGGCCGAGGCCACCGGCTTCACCGTCGCGGACCGCGCCGTGGAGGGGCGGCTCGCCGAGGCGCTGGAGCAGCTGCGCTGGTCGCTCGCGGTGGGCACCGCGCCGGTGCTGATCAACAGCGCCCTGGCCGGGGCGGTGCGCGGCCTCGCCGTGGTGGTCCAGCCGCCGCGGGGAGTCGCCGACGCGGAACTGGCCAAGCGCGCCAAGGTGCCGCCGTGGAAGCTGAAGTCGCTCCGCCAGCAGGCCCGCGGCTGGAGTCCGCAGGGGGTGGCCCGCGCCATGCAGGTAGTGGCCGAGACCGACGCGCTGATCAAGGGCGCCGGACGGGATCCCGCCTACGCGCTGGAGCGCGCGGTGATCGAGATCGCGACGGCGCGTGGCCAGCGACGATAACGCTCCGAAGCCGGTTATCCACAGATTGTTCGATACTCGCCCGTAACTTGCCCGCCACGCCGCACACTGGCATCCATGCGTATAAGGAGGCATGATGACCATCATGGCGACGACCAGCGAGGACCTGCTGCACGAGAACGAGCTTCGGCCGCTCACGGTGGACGATCTCGCCTTGCTGCCCAACGACGGCAAGCGCTACGAGCTGGTTGACGGGAAACTGATCGTGAGCGCAGCCCCCTTTAACATCCACCAGCTCGTGTCGGACAACGTGGTAGCGCTGCTTCGGCACGCCGGACGTCAGCACTCGCAGTATCGGGCGTTCAGCGCCGTCGGTCTGTCCCCCAATCAGCACAATCAGTACATCCCCGATGTGACGCTGATGAAAAGGTCCGACTACACGCACAAATACAGCAGCGGGCCACCGGCACTGGTGGTAGAGGTGACATCAGACAGTACAAGCCTGTACGACCGCAACCTCAAGAAGGATCGTTATCTCAAATTCGGCGTTCCGGCGTACTGGATCATCGACCCCGACCCCGACTTGCCCGTTCTGACGGTCTATGAGCTCATCGCGGACGACTACAAGCAGACCGCCCACGTTGTCGGCGACGAAGTATTCGAGACGGCACAGCCGTTCCCGATCCGGGTCGTTCCGGCTGAACTGACTGCTTGGTAGCTCACCGGGCGGCCTCTCTGGTCGCCCGGTCCCTCTCGCCCCCTACCGGATCGTCTCCCCGCCCCGCCACACCCGCAGCGCCTTCAGCCCGTACGCCCACGCGAACGCGCCTTCGTGGTCGGCGTCCCACTGGACCATGTCGGCGTACCGGCCGGGCGCGAGCACGCCGCGGTCGGTCGCCCCGAGGGCGATGGCGCCGCCGACGGTGGCGGCGCGCAGCGCCTCCAGCACGCTCATGTTGAACATCGCCACGGCCATGCACACCGCGAGCGACATCACCGTGGAGCCGGAGTGCGCCGGGTTGTGGTCGGTGCCGAGCGCGACCGGCACGCCGTGGTCGAGCAGGGCGCGCACCGGCGGGGTGCGGCGCTCGTGCAGCGAGGAGCTGGGGCAGATCACGACGGGCGTGCTCGACTTAGCGAGCGCGAGGACGTCGTCCTCGTCGGTCTCGTGCAGCAGATCCACCGACGAGCACTGGATGTCGGCGGCCATCCGCACGGCGCCGTGCCGCGGCTTGGCGCAGGCGTGCATGCGGGCCTGCAGCCCGACCGAGCGGCCCATCGAGAGCAGCCAGCGCGCGTCGTCGGGGGTGAACTGCTGGCAGTCGCAGTACACGTCCACTCCGTCGGCACCGGCCTGCGCGGCGTCGCCGAGCCACGATCCGACCGCGTCGACGTAGTCGCGTGGCCGGCCGAAGTACTCGGGCGGCACGGCGTGCGCCGCGAAGAACGTGACGTGCAGCCGGGGCATGCCCGGCTCCTCCTCCAGGGAGCGCAGCAGCCGGACGTCGGCGAGTTCGCCGTCCCGGGTCAGGTGGTACCCGGTCTTGGCCTCGACGGTGGTGGTGCCGGACAGCAGCCAGTGCCGCAGGCGCTCGCGCACTCCGTTGCAGAGCGTCCACGGATCGGTCCCGCGGGTGACCGTGACGGTGGAGGCCACTCCGCCGCCCGCGGCGGTGACCTCGGCCATGGACGCGCCGCTGGCCCGCATGGCGATCTCCGCCCAGCGGTTGCCCGCATAGACGGGGTGGGTGTGCGCGTCGATCAGCCCGGGAGTGACCAGGCCGCCGCTGAGGTTCTCGACCTCGTCGACGTCGACGATGTCGTCGATCACGCCGGGGAGGCTCTGGGGAAGCTCCGCGGCCGGCCCCACCCACGCGACCCGGTCGTGCTGCACAATCATCGCGGCGTTGCTGAGCAGGTCGGTCCCCGTCCACAGCCGCCCGATGTTCGTCAGCAGTCGTACCGTCATCGTCTCACCGCTCGCCCGCCCGAGTCGTCACGGCCGGCATGCCGCGGCCGATTCGGCATGCAAAGACACGTGGACAGTCATTACGCGACCTCGTCTTCGGGTGGCCTGACCCAGGGGGTAGGGGGTTTCTCGGGGGTGCCTGGAATGCCGGGGGTGACGGTCTCGCTCCAGTGAAGGAAACCGTAGTTCATTCGTCGACGTGATGTATAGCTCTCCGGGTAAACAGTGAACGGCGGAACACCCTCCGGTGTTCCGCCGTTCGGACCGAAATTCCCTTACCGCACGGCTACGGTGTAGTCGTCGAGCTGACCGGCCAGCGCCGCGGGCACGAAGGCGTGCAGCGCGGTGCCCTCGCCGGTGTGCTCCTCGGTGATGATCCGCCCCTCCTCGTGCACCCGCGAGACGAGGTCGCCCCGCTCGTAGGGCACCAGCACGCGCATCTCGCGGTCGAGACGCGGCAGCCGCTCGGCGATGGCGGCCACGAGCTCCTCGATCCCGGCGCCGGTACGTGCCGAGACCTCCACCGCGTCGGGTTCCTTGGTCCGCAGCTGCTTGAGCAGGACCGGGTCCGCGGCGTCGGTCTTGTTGATGACGATGAGTTCGGGGACGTCACGCGCGCCGATCTCACCGAACACCTCGCGCACCGATGCGAGCTGCTGCTCGGGGTCGGGGTGCGAACCGTCGACGACGTGCAGGATCAGGTCGGAGTCGGCGACCTCCTCCAGCGTGGACCGGAACGCCTCGACGAGCTGGTGCGGCAGATGCCGGACGAATCCGACGGTGTCGCTGAAGGTGAACGCCCGGCCGTCAGGGGTGCGCGCCTGGCGCACGGTGGGGTCGAGGGTGGCGAACAGGGCGTCCTCCACCAGCACTCCGGCGCCGGTGAGCCGGTTCAGCAGGCTGGACTTGCCGGCGTTGGTGTACCCGGCGATGGCCACGGCCGGGACCTGCCGGGTGCGCCGGCGGTCACGCATGACGTCGCGGGCGGTGGCCATCTGTGCGAGCTGGCGGCGCAGCTTGGCCATCCGGCTGTTGATGCGCCGGCGGTCGGTCTCGATCTTCGTCTCACCGGGACCGCGCAGCCCCACGCCGCCGTTGCTGCCGGCACGGCCACCGGCCTGCCGGGACAGCGACTCACCCCAGCCGCGCAGCCGTGGCAGCAGGTAGGTGAGCTGGGCCAGTTCCACCTGGGCCTTGCCCTCGCGGCTGCGGGCGTGCTGGGCGAAGATGTCGAGGATCAGGGCGGTCCGGTCGATCACCTTGACCTTGACGATCTGCTCCAGCTGCCGCAGCTGACCGGGGGTCAGCTCTCCGTCGCAGATCACGGTGTCGGCCCCGGTGGCCTCGACGATCTCGCGCAGTTCGTCGGCCTTGCCGGCGCCCACGTAGGTGGCGGGGTCAGGCTTGGGACGGCGCTGGGTGACGCCTTCGAGGACGAGGGCGCCCGCGGTCTCGGCGAGCTGCTTGAGCTCGATCAGGGAGTTGTCGGCGTCGAGCTGGGTACCGCTGGTCCACACGCCGATGAGCACCACGCGCTCCAGGCGCAGCGACCGGTACTCGACCTCGGTGATGTCGGCGAGTTCGGTGGAGAGCCCGGCGACGCGGCGCAGCGCGTGACGGTCGGCCAGTTCGAGTTCGCCGCGCTCGGGAATGTCTCGGGTACGGGCTCCGCTCTCGGCGGCGAGCAGCGCGTCGATCTCCGTGTCGTCGACGACGACGGCGCCCCGCCGGGCGTCCGGCGCGTCGAAGGGATCACGTTCGTTGAAGTCAGTCATATCCATCCAGAGTCAACGCGGGCTCGCCGCTCGTTCTTCCCTGCGATGGTGCCATCCCAACACGCACATGGCAGCTCTTTTTCGGCGGCATTTCTCCGGGCGCCGTTCGGTGCGCATTCCGCCGGGGGTCCGTGGCGTTGCCGGGGCAAGAACGGCGATCTTTCCGCCCGGAGGAAGCCCGCGCGATGTTGCGTGTCGCCGCACCGCACGCGTCGTTGACCGCCCGCACGGCCGCCGGATAGCGTACATATTCCGTATCACAGAAACCAATTCCGCTTTGTGGAAGGCTCCTCATGGGTACCACCACCGGGGTCGAGGTCACCGGCCCGCTGCACGACCGCTACGAGGAGATCCTCACCGAGGACGCGCTCGCGCTCATCGCCGGCCTGCACCGCCGGTTCGAGGGGCGCCGCCAGGAGCTGCTGGCGGCCCGCCGCCGGCGCCAGGCCGAGATCGCCGCGGGCGCCGACCTGGACTTCCTGCCCGAGACCCGCCACATCCGCGCGGACCCCGACTGGCGGGTGGCCCCACCGGCGCCCGGCATCACCGACCGCCGCGTCGAGATCACCGGCCCCACCGACCGGAAGATGACCGTCAACGCCCTCAACTCGGGCGCCAAGGTGTGGCTGGCCGACTTCGAGGACGCCAACACCCCGTTGTGGGAGAACATGATCGGCGGCCAGCTCAACCTGCGTGACGCGCTGGACCGCACCATCGACTTCACCACCCCCGAGGGCAAGAGCTACGCGCTCCGCGACGACGCCGAGCTCGCCACCATCGTCGTGCGCCCGCGCGGCTGGCACCTCGACGAGAAGCACATCCTCGTGGACGGCCAGCGGACCGCCGGCGGGATCGTGGACTTCGCCCTGTACCTGTTCCACTGCGCGCACCGCCAGCTCGCCAAGGGCAAGGGGCCCTACTTCTACCTCCCCAAGCTGGAGAGCCACCTGGAGGCCCGGCTCTGGAACGACGTCTTCCTGCACGCCCAGGAGGCGCTCGGCATCCCCCGCGGCACCGTCCGCGCCACCGTGCTGATCGAGACGATCCCGGCCGCGTTCGAGATGGAGGAGATCCTCTACGAGCTCCGGGAGCACTCCGCCGGCCTCAACGCCGGCCGCTGGGACTACCTGTTCAGCATCATCAAGACGCACCGCACCCGCGGCCGCGCGTTCCTGCTGCCCGAACGCAACGCGGTCACCATGACCCAGCCGTTCATGCGCGCCTACACCGAACTGCTCGTCGCCACCTGCCACCGGCGCGGCGCGCACGCGATCGGCGGGATGGCCGCGTTCATCCCCAGCCGCCGCGATCCCGAGGTGAACCGCACCGCCCTGGCGAAGGTCCGCGACGACAAGGCCCGGGAATCCGGTGACGGGTTCGACGGCTCGTGGGTGGCCCACCCCGACCTCGTCCCGGTCTGCCGGGAGATCTTCGACGAAGCGCTCGGCGACCGTCCGCACCAGATCGACCGGCTCCGCCCCGACGTCGACGTCAAGGCCGCCGACCTGCTCGCCGTGGACAGCGCCGCAGGCGGCGTCACCGAAGCCGGGCTGCGCAACAACGTCAGCGTCGCCATCCAGTACCTGGCGGCCTGGCTCGGCGGCAACGGAGCCGTGGCGATCTTCAACCTCATGGAGGACGCCGCCACCGCTGAGATCTCCCGGTCCCAGGTCTGGCAGTGGCTGCACACCGGAGTGACCCTGGAGGAGGGCACCCGGGTCACCCGGGACCTCCTGGAGCGTGTCATCGCCGAGGAACTGGACCGGATCCGCGGCTCGGCCGGCGCGGCCGTCGACGGCGAACGCCTCGACCGCGCGGTTCGGCTCTTCACCGAGGTCGCGCTCGCCGACGACTACGTCGACTTCCTGACGCTGCCGGCCTACGAACGCATGCCCTGACCGGCGGCCCGCACCGAATCCGCGTCCGAAGGGGGCGAACCCGATGCCCGTTCCGGCCGACCCGCAGGCGCTGGTGCCGCGGCTGCGCGCCATCTGCGGCGACGCAGGGGTGCTCACCGACCCCGCCCAGCGCCGCACCTACGAGAGCGACGGGCTGACCTACCACGCCGCGCTGCCCGGCGTGGTGGTGCTCCCCACGACCACCGCGCAGGTCGCCGCGGTCGTCCGGCTGTGCGCGGAAGAGGGCGTCCCCTTCGTGCCGCGGGGCTCGGGCACCGGGCTGTCCGCCGGGGCGCTGCCGCGCCCCGACGGCGTGCTGATCGTGACGTCGCGGATGCGCCGCATCCTGGAGGTCGACGTGGCGGCGCGATGCGCCGTGGTACAGCCCGGCGTGGTAAATCTCGACGTCACCCGCGCCGCGGCCCCGCACGGCTACTACTACGCCCCTGACCCCTCCAGCCAGCAGGTGTGCTCGGTGGGCGGCAACGTCGCCGAGAACTCCGGCGGCGCGCACTGCCTGAAGTACGGGTTCACCGTCAACCACGTACTCGGGCTGGAGATCGTCACCCCGGCCGGCGAGGTGGTCCGCCTCGGCGGCAAGACGGCGGAGGCGCCCGGCTACGACCTGATCGGCGCGTTCGTCGGCTCGGAGGGCACGCTGGGCATCGCCACCGAGATCACCGTCCGGCTGCTGCGGGCCCCCGAGCGGGTGCGCACCCTGCTGGCCGCGTTCCCCACGATGGACGCCGGCGGCCGGGCCGTCTCGGCGATCATCGGCTCCGGGATCCTGCCCGCGGCGATCGAGATGATGGACGCGCTGGCGATCGAGGCGGCGGAGGCGGCGGTGGCGTGCGGGTACCCGAAGGGCGCCGGCGCCGTGCTCATCGTGGAACTCGACGGCCCGGCGGACGACGTGGACGCCCAGTTCGAGGCCGCCGCGGCGCGCTGCCGCGAGTCCGGTGCCACCGAACTGCGCGCCGCCACCGACGCCGCCGAGCGCGCCCGGATCTGGAAGGGGCGCAAGTCGGCGTTCGCCGCGGTCGGCCGGATCAGCCCCTCCTACATCGTCCAGGACGGGGTGGTGCCACGGGCGGCGCTGCCGGAGGTGCTGCGCCGTATCGCCGCGCTGTCCGCCGAGTCGGGGATCCGGGTGGCCAACGTGTTCCACGCCGGCGACGGCAACCTGCACCCGCTCGTGCTGTTCGACGACACCGAGCCCGGCGCCGCGGAGCGGGCCGCCGACGTGTCCGGGGCGATCCTCGGCCTCTGCGTCGAACACGGCGGCTCCATCACCGGCGAGCACGGGGTGGGAGTGGACAAGGCGTGCCACATGCCGGACATGTTCGCCCCCGACGACCTGGCCACCATGGACCTGTTCCGGCGGGCGTTCGACCCGGCGGGCATCGCCAACCCCGAGAAGCTGCTGCCGACGCCGCGGCTGTGCGGCGAGCCGCCGGGCCCGCGCACCGGCGTGCACCCACTGGTGGCGTCCGGCGAGGCCGAACTGTTCTGACGTGCGAGCACGGCCCGGCCGCGCGGACCGGGCCACGGAGGCGGCATGGGAGAGACGGCAGGAGCACACGGGTCGATCCCCCGGGGCGGCACGGCCGCGGCCGGAGCGGCCCTGGCCGCGGCGGCGCCCGGCCGTGCGGAGGTCCGGGCGGGGTCGGCCGCGGACGCGGTGGGCGGCGTGCGGCCGGGGTACGTGGCCGAGCCGGGCGACGCGGCGGCCGCGGCCGCCGTGCTGAGGGCCGCCGCCGAGCACGGGCTCGCCGTGGTGCCGCGCGGGAACGGCACCAAGATCGACTGGGGGAACCCGCCGCGCCGCTGCGACCTGGTCCTGGCGACCACCGCGCTGACCGAAATCGAGCACGCGGTCGGCGACCTCGTCGTGCGGGTCGGCGCCGGGGTGGGGACGGCCGAACTGCAGGCCACGCTGGAGAGCGCCGGCCAGCGGCTCTCGGTGGACACCGTGGTGCCCGGCTCCACGGTCGGCGGGATGATCGCCACCGGGTTGTCCGGGCCGCGCCGGATCCTGCACGGCCCGCTCCGCGACCTCGTGATCGGCATGACGGTGCTGCGCGCCGACGGTGTCGCCGCGCGGTCCGGCGGCGCGGTCGTGAAGAACGTGGCGGGCTACGACCTCGCCAAGCTGCACACCGGCGCCTACGGCACGCTCGGCGTGATCACCTCCGTCACCTTCCGGCTGCACCCGGTGCCGCCCGCCCTGCGGCTGCTGCGCGCCACCGTGCCGGACCCCGGCGCCCTGCGCGACGCGGCCGCGGCCGTACTGCACTCCCCCACCGTCCCCTCGGCCGTGGAGCTGGACTGGCCCGCCGACGGCGAGCCCGAACTCGCGGTCCTGCTGGAGGGCACCGCGGCCGGCCTCGCCGCCCGCGGTGCCGCGGTGGCCGCCGTACTGCCGGAGCCGCCGCGCGCCGCCGACGCCCTGCCGGCCGGGTGGGGTGCCCTCCCCGGAGCCCCCGGCGACACCCTCGTCCGGCTGGTGGCGCCGGTCCCCGAGGCGGTGCGCGTCGCCGGCACGGTGCGCGAGACCGGCCGGGCGCGCGGCGTACCGGTGGCCGTGCGCGGCTCGCTGGGGGCCGGGGTGCTGCACGCCGCCCTGCCCGGCGACGCCGCGCCGGAGGCGGTGGCGGCCGTCGTCGCGGGGGCGCGCGCCGCGCTCGACGGGACGCCGGGCGGCTCCGTGACGGTTCCGCACGCCGCCGCCCCGGTGCGGGCCGCCGGGCTGGACCTGTGGGGCGCGGTGCCCGGTGCGGCGCTGATGCGCGCGATCAAGGACCGGTTCGACCCCGATCACCGGCTGTCCCCCGGACGACTCATGGAGGGGATCTGACTCATGCCCGAGACCACCCCGGACCCGCGACCGCCCGCCGGCGGTGCCCACGACGGCGGCCGGCCCGCGACGTTCGACGACCTGCTGTCGGACTGCGTGCACTGCGGCTTCTGCCTGCCGACCTGCCCCACCTACGTGCTGTGGGGCGAGGAGATGGACTCCCCGCGCGGCCGGATCCACCTCATGGGACAGTCCCGGCGCGACGGCGTGCTCACGGAGACCGCCGTGCGGCACTTCGACAACTGCCTGGGCTGCCTCGCCTGCGTCTCGTCCTGCCCGTCGGGGGTGCGCTACGACGCGCTGATCGAGACCACCCGGGCCGACGTCGAGCGCGAGCACGCGCGTGGGGCGGGCGAGCGGCTGCTCCGCGCCGCGATCTTCGCGCTCTTCCCGTACCGGGATCGGCTGCGGCTGCTCCGCGGGCCGCTGCGCGGCTACCAGGCGAGCGGGCTGTCCGGGCTGCTGCGCCGCACCGGCCTGCTGGACCGGCTGGCCCCGTCGCTGGCCGCCATGGAACGGCTGGCCCCGGCGCCACGGCCGGCGCCACGGCTGCCGGAGCGGGTCACGGCGCGCGGCCGGCGCCGCGCCGTGGTCGGCATGCTCACGGGCTGCGTCCAGGCCGCGTTCTTCCCGCAGGTCAACACGGCCACCGCGCGGGTACTGGCCGGCGACGGCTGCGACGTGGTGATCCCCCGCCGCCAGGGGTGCTGCGGGGCGCTGTCGGCGCACGCCGGCCGCGCGCAGGAGGCGGCACGGTTCGCGCGGGCGACCATCACGGCCTTCGAGCGGGCCGGTGTGGACACGATCGTGGTCAACTCGGCGGGCTGCGGCAGCACCATGAAGCACTACGCCGAGGTGCTCGCCAACGCGCCCGGCGGCGACGGCTGGGCGCGCCGGGCCGAGCGGCTCGCCGCCCGGGTGCGCGACGTCACCGAGTTCCTGGCCGACCTCGGCCCGGCGGCCGAACGGCACCCGCTGCCCGTGCGCGCCGCCTACCACGACGCCTGCCACCTCTCGCACGGGCAGGGCGTGCGCGAGCAGCCGCGCGCGCTGCTGCGCGCCGTGCCCGGGCTGGACCTCGTCGACGTGCCGAATCCGGACATCTGCTGCGGCTCGGCCGGCATCTACAACCTGCTGCAGCCCGGCCCCGCCCGCGACCTGGG
This sequence comes from Marinactinospora rubrisoli, assembly GCF_042664915.1. Classification (NCBI taxonomy): domain Bacteria; kingdom Bacillati; phylum Actinomycetota; class Actinomycetes; order Streptosporangiales; family Nocardiopsidaceae; genus Marinactinospora; species Marinactinospora rubrisoli. The sequence goes on along the minus strand of NZ_JBHTBH010000008.1, from coordinate 186,219 downwards.
CCGGAGTAAGGGCGCCGATGTGCGCGCGACCGGCGCGCGGCTGCTGGTCGCCGGCAATCCCGGGTGTGCCATGCAGATCGCCGCCGCGATGCGCGATGAGGCGGCGACCGCCGGGGATCCGGTCCCCATCAGCACCGTGCACACCGTGCAGGTGCTGGACGCCTCGATCCGCGGCCTGCCTCCGGCGCACCTGCTCGGCGCGTGACGGTGGCCGGCCCCGGGGGCTACTCGACGAATCCGATGGCGGAGTAGTCGAGGCTGCCGAATCCGGCCGCGCCGAGGTTGGCGACGTCACGGCGGACCGCCACCAGCTCCGGGCGCTGGTAGAGCGGGAGCGTGTGGCCGGCCTCCCACAGCAGGCGGTCGGCCTCGTTCGCGTGCATGAGCGCTTCGGCGGGGTCCAGCGTGCCGATCGCGTCGGCCAGGGCGGCGTCGATCTCCGGCGAGCCGATGCGCCCGACGTTGGTCCGCCACTCGGGGTCGCCGTCGGCATCGGGAACGGCGTCGGACCATTGCTGCATCGACTGCGACACGGGGAAGCCGCCGCCGATGTTGACGAACGACACCAGGTCGTAGTTGCCGGGGACCACGTACCCGCTGAACAGCTCGTCGCCGGGCACGGCCTCGATCTGCACCTGCACGCCGATGTCGCCGAGCATGGCCTGCACGAGTTCGGCCTCGTTCTGCCCCGGCTGGAAGCCCTGGGGCACGACGTAGCGGAGGGTGAGCGGGGCGCCGTCGCGGGTCCGCACCTCGCCGGGGCCGTCGCTGGTCCACCCGGCGCCCTCCAGCAGTTCGGCGGCGCGCTGCGGGTCATGGCGGCCCCACGGGCCGCTGTTGTCGGCGTAGCCGTCCTGGCCGGGCAGCAGGAGGTGGTTGTTCGGCACGGTCGGCGGCCAGCCGATTGCGCTGAACGCGGACTCGGCGACGGCGGTGCGGTCGATACCGAGGAACACGGCGTGCCGGACGGCGACGTCGGACAGCGCCGGGCTCTCGCCGTTGAGGGTGAGGTGCCGGTAATCGGGTGCGAGGGCGGCGCGCACCTCGCCGTCGGGGGCGGAGCGGGCGCGCTCGTAGGATCCGGCGTCCACCGGCAGCGCGTAGACGTCGATGCCGCCGTCCTGGAACGCGCTGTCCAGCGCGTCGGTGCCCATGGCGCGGTAGATGATCCGGTCCAGCCGGGCCGGTTCGCCCCACCAGTCGTCGTCGCGGGCCAGGGTGACGGTGCGCGCCGTGCGGTCGGTCTCCGCCGGCTCGAACGGGCCCGCGGTGACCGGGATGTCGTTGAGGTAGCCGGTATTGAAGCGCTCGGCGCTCTCGGTGTAGGCGGCCGGCAGCAGGGGGTTGAACAGCGACGCGTAGTCGGCGAAGGGGCGCTCGAAGGAGATGACGACCTCGTGGTCGTCGGCGCCGCGAGTGACGCCGGAGATCTGCTGGTAGCCCACCGCGCTGTTGATCTGGTACTCGGGGTCGCGCCCGGACAGCGCCTCGGCCATCTGTGCGTAGTCCCGCCACGTGATGGCGGTGCCGTCGGACCACCGGGCCCGGGGGTTCAGCCGGAGCGTGACGGTCTGGCGGGGCTCGGTCTCCACCGTGACGTCCTCGACGTAGTCCGGATCGGGCTGCGGCCGGGCCTGGTCGTCGAGGTCGAACGGGGTCGGCAGCAGCGCCTCCACAACGGTGCTGACGGTGCCCACGGTGCCGTTGGCGTGGTGGGGGTTCCACTGCGCCGGGAGGTCGCTGATGCCCCACCGGAGCGTGCCGCCGTCGGCGAGTTCGGAGCGGTCGGCCGGGTTGGTGTCCGACGGCGGAAGCTGGGGGGCGGCCACGTCCGCCGGGTCACCGGGGCCGGCCTGGCACGCGGTAAGTGCGGCGACGAGCACCACGCCCACGGCTCCGGCGAGAGTCCGACGCACGTATCGCACCCGTACCTGTCCCCCAATGCCGCACACCACCGGCGGACCCGCGCGCAGGGCGCGGTTCCGGCGGTGGCGCTGCCACGAGGGTAACTCCCCGTGACCAACCGACCTAAATGCACTTATCGAACAATTAGGAAATACTACTGTGTGGGGGTCGTCGTCCAGCGATCGTTTCGCGGACTTCATCGGCTTTTCACGCGGACCGGGGTCCGTGCGGCCGGGATCAGCCCGTGCGCACCCGCGGATCCAGCAGGTACCGCGCCACGTCGGCCACAAGCGAGGCGGCGATCACGCAGAGTGCACTGACCGAGCACACCGCCGCCACCGCATTGACGTCCCCCCGGACGACCGACGTCATCAGCAACTCCCCCACGCCGTGCCAGCCGAACACCGACTCGGTGATGACGGCCCCCGTGACCAGCGCCGCCGCGGTGTACCCGGCGTAGGTGACGGCGGGTACCAGCGCGGTGCGCAGCGCGTGCCGCCGCACCGCGGTCCGCCACGGCAGGCCCTTGGCCCGCGCGGTGCGCACGTATCCGGCCGAGGTCTCGTCCGCGATGAGCCCTCGCTGGTACCGGCTCAGCACCGCCGTGAACGGCAGCGCCACCGTCACCGTGGGCAGCACCAGATGCTGCACGCGGTTCACCAGCCCGTCCCAGAAACCGGAGGCGGCCCCCGGCGTGAACTCGCCCGTGGTGCGCAGCAGGTCCACTCCGGCCGCCTGGTTCAGCCACACCGCCCCGGTCTGCAGGCACACCGCGATCACCACGGTGGGAACGGAGACCACGACGACCGCCCCGGCGGCGGTCAGCCGGTCCGCCGTCCCGTGCCGCCGGCCGCCCGTCCACGCCCCCAGCAGGACCCCGGCCACCGCACCGGTCACCGCCCCGAGGGCGAGCAGCCGCACACTCACCCCGAGCCGGCGCGCCATCTCGTCGTTCACCGACCGGCCGTCCCACGTGCGGCCGAGGTCGCCGCGCAGCACGCCACCGGCCCAGGTGGCATAGCGTTCGGCCAGCGGGACGCGGTCGTCGAGGTTGTACTCGGCCAGCAATGCGTCGATCACGTGGTCGGGCGGTGGCGGACGCTGCCCCTCGTAGTTCTCGCGCGCGTCGAGCGTGGCGGCGGCGAGCAGATAGCAGCAGCTCGCGGAGACCACCAGGAGCAGCGTGTACCCCAGCAGCCTGTTCAGCAGGAAACGCCACACCGTGCCCGCCCGCCGCGCGGTCACTCGGCCAGGTGGACGTCACCCTCGGCGACGATGACCGCGGGGCCGCGCAGGCGGGCCGTACCGGCCTCCAGCGTGACGACGCACTCGCCGCCGGGGACCCGCACCCGCCACACATCGGAGCCCGGTGCGCCCGGCGTCGCCGCCGCGGCGGCCGCGGCGGCCACGATCCCCGTGCCGCACGAGCGGGTCTCCCCCGACCCCCGCTCGTACACCCGCATCTCCAGCGTCCCCGGCTCCAGTACCCGGTAGACCTCGACGTTGCCCCCTTCCGGGAACTCCGCCGCGTCCAGCTCCGGCTGCGCGCTCAGATCCACCTCGGCCACCGGCCCGGGCACCGCGCACGCCAGATGCGGGTTGCCGACCGAGACCCGGGCACCGCGCACCGGGCCGCCCGCCAGGACCGCGCCGCCCTCGCCGAGCAGCCGGACCGGCCCCATGTCCACGGTGATCTCGCCGTCGTCCTCGATGGTGACCCGCCGCACGCCCGCCCGGGTGCCGATCTCGAACACGTCGCCGGCCACCAGCCCGGCCCGCACCAGGTACCGGGCGAACACCCGCACGCCGTTGCCGCACATCTCGGCGATGCTGCCGTCGGCGTTGCGGTAGTCCATGAACCACTCGCACGCCTCCACGGCGGCCGAGTCCGCGCTCAGCCGCTCCCCCAGCGCCTTGGTGCGCACCACGCGGAGCACTCCGTCGCCGCCGACGCCGGCTCGGCGGTCGCACAGCGCGGCGATCTGGGCCGGAGTGAGGTCCAGCGCACCGTCGGGATCCGGCAGGATCACGAAGTCGTTCTCGGTGCCGTGGCCTTTGGCGAATCGCATGCCGATCATCCTACGGCCTGCCCAGGAGGACGATGCGGGACGAACAGGACAGCGCCCCGGCAGTACCGGCACGCTGCCAGACTGGAGAGGTGAGCACAGTGATCGCGGTCGTGGGAGCGACCGCAGCGGGCAAGTCCGACCTGGCCGTCGACCTCGCGCTCGCCCTCGGCGCGCGCGGCACCCCGGGGGAGATCGTCAACGCCGACTCCATGCAGCTCTACCGGGGCATGGACGTCGGCACGGCCAAGCTCACCCTGCCCGAGCGGCGGGGCGTGCCGCACCACCTGCTCGACATCTGGCCAGTGACCGCCACCGCCAACGCCGCCGAGTACCAGCGCCTGGCCCGCCTGCGGGTCGACGAACTGCGCGCCGAAGGCCGGGCGCCGATCCTCGTCGGCGGCTCCGGGCTGTACGTGCGGGCGGTCCTGGACGAACTCGACTTCCCCGGCACCGACCCCGAGACGCGCCGGCGGCTGGAGGAGGAGCTCGCCGAGCGCGGGCCGGCGGCCCTGCACGCCCGTCTGGCCGGGCTCGACCCCGCCGCCTCCGCCGCGATCCTGCCCAGCAACGGCCGGCGCATCGTCCGCGCCCTGGAGGTCATCGAACTGACCGGCCGCCCGTTCACCGCGACCCTCCCCGAGCACGTGTCCCGCTACCCGTGCGTGCAGATCGGCCTGTCGGTGCCGCGTCCGGAACTCGACGAGCGGATCGAACTGCGGGTACGGCGGATGTGGGCGGCCGGGCTGGTCGAGGAGGTCCGCGAGCTGGAGAAGGCCGGGCTGCGCGACGGCCGCACCGCCTCCCGCGCGCTCGGCTACGCCCAGGTGCTGCGCTTCCTGGCCGGCGAGTGCGACGAGGAGACCGCGCGCGCCGAGACCGTGCGAGCCACCCGAAAGTTCGCCCGCCGCCAGGAGTCCTGGTTCCGCCGCGACCCGCGCATCCACTGGCTCCCCTACGACGCTCCGGACCTGACCGAGCGGGCCCTGCGCCTGGTGGAGGCCCCGGACGCCGGCTAGCTTTGCCCCGACTTTGCGGGCGCCCGCGCGCCGTCGCCCGCACCGGCGGGCAGTGGTACCGGCATCGGCTGTCGCGTGAGGAGTTGCGATGTCCTTCACCAGCAGGTACCCGCCCGGCGCACCGGCGTGGTTCGACATGACGGTTCCCGACCTGCGCACCGCCGAGCGCTTCTACTCCGAACTGCTGGGGTGGGAGTTCGACCTCGGTCCCTACGCCCTGGCCGGCGTCGCCGGGCGCCGGGTGGCCGCGCTCACCGAGACCTGGAACGAGGAGACCGGCCCGCCCGACCGGCCCTGCTGGACCACCTACCTCGCCACCGACGACGTCGGCGCCACCCTGCACGACGCGACGGCGGCGGGCGGGACCGTCCTCACGCAGCGCCGCGACGTCCCCGGTTTCGGCAGCATGGCGGTCGTCCGGGAGCCCGCCGGGACGGTCGTCGCGCTGTGGGAGGGGGACGGGCTGACCGGCTCGGAGGGGTTCGGGATGCTCGGCGGGCACGTATGGGCCGAGGTGACCAGCCCGGACACCGAGGTGACCGCGGAGTTCCTGGTGCGGACGTTCGGGTACCGGCCGGAGCGCTTTCCCGGCTTCGACTTCGTGACCCTCTACGTCGGCGGCACCGCGGTGTGCGGGGTCTACGGCGGCGCGGAACGCGTCAACGAGGGCCCCGGCGCCTGGCTGCCGTACTTCGCGGTGGCCAGCGCCGATGTCGCGGCGGACCGGGCGGCCCGTTCCGGCGGCCGGGTGCTGCGCGCCCCCGCGGACTCACCGTACGGCCGCTGGACGATGCTCGCCGACCCGTTCGGCGCGCACTTCGCCGCCTCCGAACCGGAGCCCCGGCCGCACTGATCCCGGACGGCCCGCTCCCCGGGCTCAGCGCCACAGCGCGACGAAGTAGCCCACCCCGTACGGCGCCTCGTAGGCGAGCCGCTCGGCGGCGAGCCCGGCGCCCTCCGCCGCCCCGGCCAGCGCCTGCCAGGCGGGGCGGCCCGCGGCCATGAGCTCCCGGGCCAGATCCGGGTCCAGGCCGGCCAGGGCCGCGACGTCGCCCGCCGCCAGAGCCGCGTCCACCGCGTCGTCGAAGCCGACCGCGCGGTCGTCGAACCGGCCGGGAGACCGCTCGGTGCGCCGGGCGCTGCCGTCTCCCATCACCAGAGCGGCCACCCGCGGCGCGGAGGCGGCCAGCTCCGCACCCGCCGCCCGGCATTCCCGCGGTCCCGCGTCAGCGGCGAGCTCCACGAACCCTGCGGGCTCGATCCCGTTGCGCTCGGCGAGCCAGCGCCCCACCGTCAGGGCGAGCGGGAGCACCGCCGGCCCCACACCCACCCGCAGGTCCACGCCGTACGGGGCGAGGCCGCCCGCGGCGTCGGCCGGGTGGCGCGCGGTCCGGCCGCCGGGGCCGACGACCACCAGGCGGTCCGGCGTGGCCGCGGCCAGGAGGCGTACGGCACGGTCGCAGGCGGCGCGCACCGGGTCCAGTTCGTGCGCGGCGGCTCCCGCGAGGTCCGGAACGAGCAGCGGGGGGTGCGGGCAGACGGCCGCAGCGATCAGCACAGGCCGAGGTTATCGGCTGCCTGGAGGTGCGCGATTCCGTGCGCGGGCCTCGGCGCGCCGGGGTGGCCGCGGCCGGATCCGGTCACGCTCCGCGCTTGCGCACCGGCCATCGCGAACCTAGCGTCGACCGTATGACTGGAAATGCTTTTTCGGTCATACAGTCAGGCCATTCGGCACGGACAGGACGGTGAGATGTGATGCAGCCCGATACGGCGGCCACGGTGGACCGGGCCGAACGTGACCGCGGCGGGGACGGGAGGGCGGACCGGATCCTGGACGCCGCGGGCGAGCTGCTGACCACTCTTGGGTACCGGCGCGTCACCATCGAGGACGTGGCGCGGCGTGCCGACGTGGGCAAGGGAACGGTCTACCTGCACTGGAAGACCAAGGACGCCCTGTTCCTCAGCGTGCTGCTGCGCGCGAAGGGGCGGGCGATCGGCGCCCAGGGCCGGCGGATGACCGCCGATCCCGCGGAGGTGCTGCTCAGCCGGATGGCCCGGGCGATGTACCTGGACTTCACCGACGACCCGGTCGTCCGTGTCGGCTACTTCGGGGACGCCGAGACGCTCGGCCGGCTCTCCCGGACCGCGCTCGGCGGCTTCGAGGAGCTCCGCGCGGAGGCGAGCCGGGTCAGTGTCGAGCACCTGCGACTGCTCCGGGAGCACGGGCTGGTCACCACCGATCTCGACCTGGAGACCCAGCTCTACGCCTTCCACGCGACCATGACCGGTTTCTTCCTGCTCCCCACGTTCGGGGCCCCCTTCGTCCCGAAGCAGGCCGAAGCACAGGCCGACACGCTGGAGCACACGGTCCGCACCGCTTTCGAGACCACCCCCGACCCCGGCGGCCTCGCCGCGGCGGCCTCCGAGGCCGCCGCCCTCTACCAGCGCCTGGAGGAGCGGTACCTGGCGGAACTGCACCGCCACTTCCGGGCCTGACGGGACACCATCCGGTACTCATTCACTGGAGACACGGTCATGACGGCCAGCGGCAACATCTTCACCACCCACGTCGGCGAGCACCCGGGGGAGCCGAACATCGCCGACCCCGAGTTCATCGCCGACCCCTTCACGGGCTACGGCCGCCTCCGCGAGCAGGCGCCCGTGCTGCGGGCCCGCTACCTGGACGGCGGACCGGTCTGGCTGGTCACCCGGCTCGACGACGTCCGTACCGTGCTCGGCGACGCCCGCTTTGTCAACAACCCGCCGGCGGCGGAGGACGCCGCCGCCAGCCGGCAGAAGCTCATCGAGCAGATTGGGCTGGCGGAGGAGCTGAGGCCCTACGTAATGGGCACCCTGCTGGATTACGACGGCGCCGACCACGTCCGGCTCCGCAAACTCGTCTCGCGCACGTTCACCGTCCGGCGGGTGAACGAGCTGCGCCCGCAGGTGGAGCGGATCACCGAAAACCTGCTGGACCGGCTCCCGGAACGGGCCGAGGACGGCGTCGTCGACCTCGTCGAAGAGTTCGGCTACCCGCTGCCCATCACCGTCATCTGCGAGCTGGTCGGCATCCCCGAGGGCGACCGGCCGCAGTGGCGCGAGTGGGGCCGCGGCATGGTCTCGGGAGACCCCTCGCGGTTCGGCTCAGTCGTCCGCGCCATCGTCGACTACATCGCTGACCTGATCGAGCTGCGCCGCGCCGCGCCGCGCGAGGACCTGCTGACCGGCCTGATCCGCACCCACGACGAGGACGGGGACCGGCTCTCCGACACCGAGATGATCGCCATGGTCCTCACCCTGGTCCTCGCCGGGCACGAGACCACCGCCCACCTGATCTCCAACGGCACCGCCGCGCTGCTCACGCACCCCGACCAGGCGGAACTGCTGCGGTCCGATCCCTCGCTGCTGCCCGGCGCCGTGCACGAGTTGATGCGCTGGTGCGGCCCGGTGCACGGCACCCGGCTGCGTTACGCGACGCGGGAGGTGGAACTCGGCGGTGTGACGATCCGGCCGGGCGAGGCCGTGCAGCCGATCCTGGTGTCGGCCAACCACGATCCGCGGCACACCTCCGAGCCCGAGCGGCTGGACGTCACCCGGCGGCCGGCCGGCCGCGGGGAGAGCCACGTCGGGTTCGGCCACGGCCTGCACTACTGCCTGGGCGCGGCCCTGGCCCGCCAGGAGGGCGAGGTGGCGTTCGGCGCGCTGCTGCGGCGGTACCCGGACCTGCGGCTGGCGGTACCCGCCCACCGGCTGGAGCGGGTCCCCCTCCCCTTGAACTGGCGGCTGGCCCGGCTTCCGGTCCGGCTGGAGGGGTGAGGCGGCCTCGCGACGTCCGGCCGCGGGCGGCACACCGCCCGCGGCCGGACGCTCCGTAGGAGTCTCAGCTTTCGCAGCAGCCGCCCGCCGGGGCGGGGTCGGGCGCGGGGGCGCCGACGCGGGGCATGCCGAGCAGCACGCCTGCGGGGGCCGGCTGCGCGGAGGGGTGGCCGTTGCGCGCCGCCCAGGCGTCCCCGGCGCGGGTGCGGCGGGACCGCAGCACACCGGAGTCGGCGACCAGGTGGTGCGGGGCGGCGTAGGTGATCTCCACGGTGGCCATGTCGCCGGGCCGCAGCCCGGTGGCGAGGTCGCCCTGGTCCCCGTCCACCGCGAAGTGCACCAGCCGGTTGTCCGGAGCCCGTCCGGAGAGCCGGCGCCGCTCGCCGTCCTTGCGCCCCTCGCCCTCGGCCACGAGCAGCTCCACTCGGCGGCCGACGAGCGCCTGGTTCTCCTCCCAGGCGATCGCGTCCTGCAGGTCAAGCAGCCGCTGGTACCGCTCCTGGACGACCTCCTTGGGCAGCTGCCCCCCCATCTCGGCGGCCGGGGTGCCGGGACGGCGGGAGTACTGGAACGTGTACGCCTGGGCGAACCGCGCCTCGCGCACCACGTTCAGGGTCTCCTCGAAGTCCTCCTCGGTCTCGCCGGGGAAGCCCACGATGATGTCGGTGGTGATGGCGGCCTCGGGGAGAGCGGCCCGCACCTTCTCCACGATGCCGAGGAACCGCTCCTGCCGGTAGGAGCGCCGCATGGCGCGCAGCACCCGGCTGGAGCCGGACTGCAGCGGCATGTGCAGGTGCGGCATGACGTTGGGGGTCTCGGCCATGGCCGCGATGACGTCGTCGGTGAAGTCGCGCGGGTGCGGGGAGGTGAAGCGGACCCGCTCCAGGCCGTCGATCTCGCCGCAGGCGCGCAGCAGCTTGGAGAACGCCTGACGGTCGCCGAACTCCGAGCCGTAGGCGTTGACGTTCTGACCGAGCAGGGTGACCTCGACGGCCCCTTCGGCGACGACGGCGCGCACCTCGGCCAGGATGTCGCCGGGGCGGCGGTCCTTCTCCTTGCCGCGCAACGCCGGAACGATGCAGAACGTGCAGGTGTTGTTGCAGCCCACCGAGATCGACACCCAGGCGGCGTAGGCGGACTCGCGGCGGGTCGGCAGGGTCGAGGGGAAGGTCTCCAGCGCCTCGCGGATCTCGACCTGCGCCTCGCGCTGCACCCGGGCCCGCTCCAGCAGCGCGGGCAGCGAGCCGATGTTGTGGGTGCCGAAGACGACGTCCACCCACGGCGCGCGGCGCACGATCTCACCACGGTCCTTCTGGGCGAGACAGCCGCCGACGGCGATCTGCATGCCCGGGTGGGCGTCCTTCACCGGGCGCAGGTGCCCGAGGTTGCCGTAGAGGCGGTTGTCCGCGTTCTCGCGCACCGCACACGTGTTGAAAACGACGACGTCCGGCGTGGCGTCCTCGGCTGCGCGCTCGTATCCAGCGTCCTCCAGCAGACCGGACAGGCGCTCGGAGTCGTGGACGTTCATCTGGCAGCCGTAGGTCCGCACTCGGTAGGTACGACTCTGGCTCACCGCTCCAGGCTAGTCGCTGCCGACCCCCGGCCCGACCGCTCCGGTGCCGGCACGTCGGACACCCGACGGATCGTCTACCTTACGTTCTGCAGGACGTTTTCACCAAAGCGGCCACCTAACCTCCAAACTTCATAACGTTTGTACAGATTGCGGCGTAACAAGTCTGCTACTTGCCTCCCAAACCGCCTCTTCACGGGTGACAACCGGACGTGACGGGAGCTAGGTTCCGCAGTCATGACCGCAACTCCTCTCGTTGTGCTGGAGAACGTCAACAAACACTTCGGCGAACTCCACGTACTCCAGGACATCAACCTCTCCGTGCACCGCGGCGAGGTCGTCGTCCTCATCGGACCGTCCGGTTCCGGCAAGTCGACGCTGTGCCGCACCATCAACCGGCTGGAGACCATCGACTCCGGGACGATCTCGATCGACGGACAGCCGCTCCCGGCCGAAGGGCGCGGTCTGGCCCGGCTCCGCAGCGACGTCGGCATGGTGTTCCAGTCGTTCAACCTGTTCGCCCACAAGACGGTGCTGCAGAACGTCACCCTGGGCCCGACCAAGGTGCGCAAGACGCCCAAGGACGCCGCCGACAAGCGCGCGCTGGAACTGCTGGACCGGGTGGGGATCGCCAACCAGGCGCACAAGTACCCCGCCCAGCTCTCCGGCGGCCAGCAGCAGCGCGTGGCCATCGCCCGCGCGCTCGCCATGGACCCCAAGGTGATCATGTTCGACGAGCCGACCTCGGCGCTGGACCCGGAAATGGTCCAGGAGGTCCTCGACGTCATGGTCAACCTGGCCAAGGACGGCATGACCATGGTCGTGGTCACCCACGAGATGGGCTTCGCGCGCCGCGCCGCCAACCGGGTCGTCTTCATGGCCAACGGCCAGATCGTCGAGGAGAACACCCCCGACGAGTTCTTCGGCAGCCCCCGAACCGATCGGGCCAAGGACTTCCTGTCCAAGATCCTCACCCACTGAGTCCCCGAAACCGCCCGCCCCGGCGCCACTCCCCACCCCGTTTCCCCAAGCCAGGTCCGTCCCCCACCAGGTGGGACCCCAAGAGAATGAGGTTTCGACCATGCGCGTAGGCCGTATCGCAACAGTCGCGTCCGCGGCGGCGGCGATGACCATGGCCCTCTCGTCCTGCGGCCTGTTCGCCGGAAACGGCGGCGGCGAGGCCCAGTCGGTCGTGCAGAAGGCCGAGGAAGAGGGCACCCTGACCATCGGCATCAAGTTCGACCAGCCGGGACTCGGCCTGCGGGAGCCCGACGGCTCCTACACCGGCTTCGACGTCGACGTGGCCCGGTACGTCGCCCAGCAGCTGGGCGTGTCCGAGGACAACATCGAATTCGTGGAGACCACCTCCCAGAACCGGGAGACCTTCCTGGAGCAGGGCCAGGTCGACCTCGTCCTCGCCAGCTACAGCATCACCGAGGAGCGCCAGGAGCGCGTCTCCTTCGGCGGCCCCTACTACGTCGCCCAGCAGGACATCCTGGTGCGCGACGGTGAGGACGAGATCCAGTCGGTCGAGGACCTCGAAGGCCGCACCCTGTGCTCGGCCAGCGGTTCCCGTTCGGCGTTCAACGTCACCGAGACCATGGAGATCGACGCCCAGCTCCGCGAGGCCGGCAGCTACTCCGAGTGCCTGGAGCTGCTGTCCGGTGGCGGCGTGGACGCCGTCACCACCGACGACACGATCCTCGCCGGTTACGCCGCCCAGCAGCCGGGTGAGTTCCAGATCGTCGGCGACAAGTTCTCCGAGGAGCGCTACGGGGTCGGCATGCCGCTCGGCGACACCGAGACCTGCGAGGCGGTCAACGCCGCCATCGCCGCGATGTACGAGGACGGCGAGGCCGAGACCCTGCTGGAGAACAACTTCGGAGAGGCGAACTTCGAGTACGCCACCGAGCTGCCCGAAGCGGAGCCCTGCGCCTGATCACGGGCATCCGCCCTGTCCGAATCTGCGACACCGCGGGTGCCGGCGGTCAGCCGTCGGCACCCGCCTGAGCGGTTGGAACAATGAACGTAGTCCTAGAGAATCTGGGGCCGATCGGTGAGGCGTTCTGGTCGACCGTGCTGCTGAGCGTGGCCAGCGGCATCGGGGCGCTGCTCCTCGGCACGGTCCTGGCCGGCATGCGCGTCTCGCCGGTCCCGGTGCTGCGAGCATCCGGCACGTTGTACGTCAACACGATGCGCAACACGCCCCTCACCCTCGTCCTGCTCTTCTGCGGCCTGGGACTGGGCAACACGCTCGGTCTGAAGTTCTCCGACACCGTGACGGTGAACAGCTACTGGCTGGCCGTGGTGGGCCTGTCCGCCTACACCGCGTCCTTCGTCTGCGAGTCGCTGCGCGCCGGTATCAACACGGTTCCCATGGGCCAGGCCGAGGCCGCCCGCTCGATCGGCCTGACCTTCGGGCAGACCCTCACCAGCATCATCCTGCCGCAGGCGTTCCGCAGCGTCGTCGGCCCGCTGGGCAGTGTGTTCATCGCGCTGATCAAGAACACCACCATCGCCTCGCTGATCGGCGTGGCGGAGGCGGCGGCCAGCATGCGCACGCTGATCGAGTTCAACGGCAACGCCGTCATCCCGATCTTCCTCGGCTTCGCGCTCGGCTTCATGGTGTTGACCCTGCCCACCGGCTTCTTCTTCGGCTGGCTGTCCAAGCGGCTGGCGGTGGCGCGATGACCAGCGGAACGGATGTCATGAACGACGAGTCGACCACGAACGGTCGAGCCGCCAAGCGCCCGCGGCGCGCGGGCAGGGCGAGCGTGCTCTACGACGCCCCCGGCCCCCAGGCGCGGCTGCGCTACAACGTCTACACGTTCCTCACCATCCTGGTGCTGCTGCTGGTCGCCTGGTTCGTGTTCGTCCGCATGGGCGAGCGCGGGCAGTGGGAGGCCGACAAGTGGCTGCCGTTCCTCACGCCGGAGCTGTGGACCACCTACGTGCTGCCCGGTCTCGGCGGCACGCTCGGCGCCGCGGCCGTGGCGGCGGTGCTCGCGCTGGCGTTCGGCATGGTGTTCGGCATCGCGCGGCTCTCCGACCACGCGTGGGTCCGAATCCCGGCCGCGGTGGTGGTGGAGTTCTTCCGGGCGATCCCGCTGCTCATCATGATCTTCTTCCTGATGCGCGGCTCGTGGGCGCTGTTCGGCACCTCCATCAGCACGTTCTGGGCGGTCGTGCTCGGCCTGATGTTCTACAACGGCTCGGTGCTCGCCGAGATCGTGCGGGCCGGCATCCTGTCGATCCCCAAGGGCCAGTCCGAGGCGGCCTTCTCTATCGGCCTGCGCAAGGGCGCGGTGACCCGGCTGATCCTGCTGCCGCAGGCGATCTCCGCCATGCTCCCGGCGATCATCGCCCAGCTCGTGGTGCTGCTCAAGGACACCGCGCTCGGTTACGTCATCGGTTACTCCGACCTGCTCAACCAGTGGCGCAACCTCAGCTCGGCGTACATCAACCTCATCCCGGCCGCCATCGTGATCGCGCTGATCTACATCGCGATCAACGTCGCGCTCGGCTACCTCGCCACCTGGCTGGAGCGGCGCAACCAGCGCAGCGTCAAGACCCAGGCGGCGGCCGTGACGGGACCGGCGGAGGTGGGCGTGTCCGCCGCCGCGCCCCCGGCCGACGGCGGACCGGCCGACGGGACCGGGACCCCGAGAGCCTGACCCCGCCGCGGCGCCCGTGACCGGTCTCGGCAACGGGCGCCGCGGGGGAACCGCGCGGAACGGGTGTGGCCGCCTCCGGTGGGAGGCGGCCACACCCGTTCCGGCGTCCGGCGGCCGGACTCAGGCCGCCGGGCTCCCGGCCTCCGCCGGGCATGGCGCCGGTCCGACGTGCACCGCGAGGCCGGTGCGGCCGGGCTCGTGCTCCGGCCGCAACGTCAGGTCGGCGTCGTAGTCCCCGCCGTTCTGCGGGCGGAACGGAATCGGGTCGGTGTCCGGAAGGGCGAGCAGCCGCTCGCGCAGCTCGGCCGCGGCGGCCGCGTACTCCGTCTCCGAGAGCCGGTCGGCGCCGGAGACCAGGACCGGCGGGACCACCGACATCCCGGTGTAGAAGAACGTCCCGTGCTGCAGCGGGAAGAGCAGGTCCGCCAGCTCCCCGTTGACTCCGCGCGGGCCGTAGGCGGCCGCGGTCCCGCCCACGGTCACCACCACCATGGCGCGCTTGCCGGCCAGCCGCCCCTCTCCGTAGCGCAGGGTGCGCCGGCCGCCGGGGCCGTGTTCGGCGACGCCGTAGGCCAGGCCCTTGACGAAGACCCGGTCGAACCAGCCCTTGAGGATGGCCGGCATCCCGAACCACCAGAGCGGGAACTGCACGACCACCGTGTCCGCCCAGGCGAGCTTGGCGTGCTCGGCCCGGATATCGGCGCTCAGGCCCCCGGACGCGTACGCCCCTTCGGAGGCGGCGGCGACCAGCAGCCGCTCGCCGGGGTCGTGGCCGAAATCGGCGGCGTCGACCACCGGGTTCCAGCCCATGGCGTACAGGTCGGACTCCCGGACCTCGTGGCCGTGCGCCCGGAGCGCGCGCAGCCCCTCGTCGCGCAGGGCGGCGCTCAGTGAGCGCCGCTCCGGGTGGGCGAAGATCCACAGCACCTTCACGCGATGTCCCTCCTCGGTCGGCGGGCCCGGCTAGGGCCGGGGCCCTGGCGTGCACCGAGATCATGCGCCCGCGCGGCCGGCCCGCACGAGTGGCCCGATGGCCAACATGTGCAAGAATCAGGCCATGACCGGCAGCACCGCCATGCCCGGCGCCTTTACGCACCCCGGCCGCCACCGCGTCGCCGTCCTCGTCCGGAACGGCCTGCTCACCATGGAGTTCGGGATCGTGCACCGGCTGTTCGGCCAGGCCAGGTCCGCCGACGGCACCCCGCTGTACGAGGTCGTCACCTGTACGACGGAGCCCGGCGCGCTGCGCACCGACGCCGACGTCACCCTGCACGTCGCGCACGGCCCGGAGCCGCTGGCCGAGGCGAACACCGTCATCGTCCCGGCCTCCGACGAGGACTACGATCCCCGCTGCGGAGCCCTCAGCGCGCCGCTGGCGGCCGCGTTCACCCTGATCCGGCCAGGGACCCGGATCGCCTCGATCTGCACCGGCTCGTTCGTTCTGGCGGCCGCGGGGCTGCTGGACGGCCGCCGCGCCACCACCCACTGGCGCTCCGCCGAGCAGTTCCGCCGGATGTACCCGCGGGTCGACCTCGACCCGGACGTGCTCTACACCGACGAGGACGGCGTGCTCACCGCGGCCGGCGTCGCCTCCGGCATCGACCTCTGCCTGCACATGATCCGCTCCGACCACGGCGCGGCCGTCGCCAACGAGGTCGCCCGCGGCACCGTCGTCTCCCCGCACCGCGACGGCGGCCAGGCCCAGTTCATCCGGCGCCCCGTCCCCGAACCCGGCATCTCCTCGACCGGCCGGGCCCGCGCGTGGGCGCTCCGGCACCTCGACCGGCCGATCAGCCTGCGCGAACTCGCCGAACAGGAGTCGATGAGCGTGCGCACCTTCACCCGCCGGTTCCGCGACGAGGTCGGCGTCTCCCCCGGCCGCTGGCTCGCCCTCCAGCGGGTCGAACGCGCCCGGCAGCTCCTGGAGGAGACCGACCTGCCGGTCGACCGGATCGCGCTCGACTCCGGTTTCGGCACCGCGGCCTCCCTCCGCCAGCACCTGCAGGCCGTCCTCGGGGTGCCGCCGAGCACCTACCGCGCGACGTTCCGTGGCTCGGCGCCACGGCCGGCGGTGCCGGAGCGCGCGGCCGAGCCGTGCGGGGGCGTTCCGGTCAGCGCGCCGTCTCGGTAGCGCGCGACTCGCGCACCACCGTCACGCGGATCTGGCCCGGGTAGGTGAGCTCCTCCTCCACCCGCTTGGCGATGTCCCGTGCGATCACCTGCGCCTGGACGTCGTCGACCTCCTCGGGCTTCACCATGACCCGCACCTCCCGGCCCGCCTGCATGGCGAACACCTTCCGCACGCCCTCGTTGGCCATGGCGATCTCCTCCAGGCGCTGCAGCCGCTCCACGTACGCCTCCAGCGACTCGCGGCGGGCGCCGGGACGGCCACCGCTGATGGCGTCGGCCGCCTGGGTCAGCACGGCCTCGACCGTGCGGACCTCGACCTCGTTGTGGTGCGCCTCGATGGCATGCACCACGTCCTCGGACTCCCCGTACCGGCGGGCGATCTCCGCGCCGATCAGCGCGTGGCTGCCCTCGATCTCATGGGTGAGCGCCTTGCCGATGTCGTGCAACAGTGCGCACCGCTTCATCAGCTGCCGGTCCATGCCGAGCTCGCTCGCCATCATGCCGGCCAGGTGCGCCGACTCCACGAGGTGCTTCAGCACGTTCTGCCCGTAGGAGGTGCGGTAGCGCAGCTGGCCGAGCAGGGTGACGAGTTCGGGGTGCATGTCGGTGAGGCCGACGTCCACGAGCGCGTCCTCGCCGGCGCGCACGCACAGCTGATCCACCTCGGCGCGGCTCGCCTCGTACACCTCCTCGATCCGGTGCGGATGGATGCGGCCGTCCAGGACCAGCTTCTCCAGCGTGAGCCGGGCCACCTCGCGGCGCACCGGATCGAAACAGGACAGC
This sequence comes from Marinactinospora rubrisoli, assembly GCF_042664915.1. NCBI lineage: Bacteria > Bacillati > Actinomycetota > Actinomycetes > Streptosporangiales > Nocardiopsidaceae > Marinactinospora > Marinactinospora rubrisoli. The sequence goes on along the minus strand of NZ_JBHTBH010000008.1, from coordinate 169,256 downwards.
AGCACCGCCTCGGGGGTGTCGTCGATGATCAGGTTCACCCCGGTCACCGTCTCGAAGGCCCGGATGTTGCGGCCCTCCCGGCCGATGATCCGGCCCTTCATGTCGTCACCGGGCAGGTGCACGACCGAGACCACCGACTCGGTCGTCTGCTCGGTGGCCAGCCGCTGGATGGCCAGGGTGATGATCTTGCGGGCGCGCGCCTCGCCGTTCTTCCGGGCGTCCTTCTCGATGTCGCGGACCAGCAGCGCCGCCTCGCGCTTGGCCTGGTTCTGGACCGCCGCCACCAGTTCCGCCCTGGCCTCCTCGGCGGTCATCGCGGCGGTGGCCTCCAGGACGGCCCGCCGCTGGTCCTCCTGGTGGGACAGGTCCCGTTCGCGCTCGTCCAGCGCGGCCGCGCGCTCCTCCGCGCGCCGCTGCACGTCGGCGAGGTGGCGGCTCTCGCCGTCCAGCCGCCGTTCCCGCTCGGCCAGCCGCTCCTCGCGGCGTTCCAGTTCCGCGAGCCGTTCGGCCAGCCGGCCGTGGGCGGCGGCCTGCGCGGCCTCGGCCTCGGCCTGCCGACGCGCCAGCCGTTCCTCGGCCTCACGCGTCCGCCGGCCGGCCTGTTCCTCGGCCGCGGCGCGGATCTGGTCGGCCTGGCGGCGGGCGTCGGCCAGCTCCCGCTCGATGGCGGCGGCCCGCCGCTCGCGCGCGGCCCCGGACGCCCTCAGAAAACCGAGGACGGCGACCGCGCCCACTCCCAGGACGACCAGACCGCCGACGATCAGCAGGGTGGTCGTCCCGTCCATGGCCCTACCCCCAACCGTGCCCGCGTCCCTGGGCCACTCCGCGCACACGTGGTCGCCCCCGGTCGCCGTGGTCAACGCCTCCGTGGCCGGGAACGGATGACCCGCCTCCGTGGCCGGGAACGGACGACCCGCCTCCGCGACCGGGAACGGACGGCAGAGGACCCGCCGGCACCGGGATCGGCACGGCCGTGCGACGGGGCCACACGGCCTGTGCATCTCGGTACCCACGTTGCCCGTTGAGCCTATGGCTACCCGCTGCGCGCGAAGTTGACTCCTCGCTGCGGCGAGGTTAGGACCCGCTGCGGGACCGCGGCAAGCGTCCGGGAGCGCCGCCGCCCGGGTGGTGCCGCACGGATCCGGTCGCGCACGGCTCGGCGTGGAGTGCGGAGGCCGGCCTTCAGTCCAGGTCGGGGGGCTCGAAACCCGCCAGCTCCTCCTCCACGGCCTCCAGTTCCTCACGGACCAGCCGGTACGCCAGCCCGGCGGAATACCCTTTGCGCGCCAGCATGCCCATGACGCGACGCACCCGGACCTCGACCGGCCGGCCGCGGGTGGCGTCAAGTCTGCGCCGTACCAGCCGGCGCGCGGTGGCCTCCTCCTGCTCCGGGGTGAGCTCTTCGACCGCCTCGCGCACGGTCTCGTCGGCGACCCCGCGCTGCCGCAGCTCCGCGGCGAGCGCACGCCGCCCCAGCCCCCGCCCGGCGTGCCGGGAGTCGACCCACGCCTCGGCGAACGCGGTGTCGTCGATCAGCCCGGCCTCCCCGAACCGGCCGAGTACCGTCTCGGCCACCTCCTCCGGGATGCCCCGCCGGGCCAGCGCACGCTCCAGCTGTGCCCGGGTGCGCGGCGCCCCGGTGAGCAGCCGCAGACAGATGGCCCGCGCGCGTGCCTCGGGGTCCTCCTCCGGCCGCTCCCGCGCGGCCGGAGGGTGCTCCCACTCCTGGTCGGCGGCCACCCGATCAGCCCTCCGCGGCGGGGCTCGCCTTGCTCCGCGCCGTGCGCTTGGCCGCCGCCGCCGTCACCGGCTCCTTGGCCGCGGCGCCGTCCTTGCCACCGTCCTTGCCCGCCTGGGCCGCGGCGTCGGCGGGCGCGGAGGCGCTGTCGTCGCCGCCGGTGGGCACGCCGAGCTTCTCCTTGATCCGCTTCTCGATCTCGTTGGACATGTCGACGTTCTCGCGCAGGAAGTTCCGCGCGTTCTCCTTGCCCTGACCGAGCTGGGTGCCCTCGTAGGTGTACCAGGCGCCGGACTTGCGCACGATGCCGTGCTCGACACCGAGGTCGATAAGTCCGCCTTCGCGCGAAATGCCGACACCGTACAGAATGTCGAATTCGGCCTGTTTGAACGGGGGAGCGACCTTATTCTTCACAACCTTCACACGAGTGCGATTTCCGACAGCATCCGTTCCGTCCTTGAGTGTCTCAATTCGCCGTACGTCCAATCGCACCGACGCGTAGAACTTCAGTGCCCGGCCACCAGTGGTGGTCTCGGGGCTGTTGTGCACCATGACACCGTCGACGAAGTAGTTGTGCGAGCCCTCCACCTCGATGTCGAAGCGGTGCATGCCGCGGGTTTCCGGCTTCACGTGGACGTCGAGGATCGGCGCGGCGACCAGCTGGTCGGTCGGCTCCTCGAACTGCGGCTCAACGGCGCACTGGCCCTGGTACCTCGGCAGCAGCTTGTAGGCCATGGACTCGTGCACGTAGGGCGCGACGAGCTTCTGGAACCGCGCCGAGGCGGCCGTGCTGAACTGGATGAAGTTCTTCTTAGCGGAACCCCGCAGCACGAGCTTGGCGTCGAGTCCGTGGGTGTCCCGCAGGTACTCGACCAGCCGCTGCCGGGATCCGGGGCTCATCGCCTCGACGCAGATCTCGATGCGGCCGCTGCCGCCCTCGGTCCGCGCCTGGACGCCCTTCGACCGGAGCGTGAAGCAGCCGTCGTCCATGTACCAGACGGCCAGCGCCAGCGGAGTCAGCGCTTTGAGGAACTCCCAGGTGAAGTGCTTCTTGCCGTCGCCGAAGTACACCACCTCGTGCAGCTCCTGGAGCTCGGGCAGCGGGCGGAAGTCGGCGAATACCGCGTCCTTGGCGTTGGTCGTGCGGGAGTGCGAGACGTTGCCGAGGAGCGACACCTTCCAGTCGAGGTAGGCCGCCTGCTGCGCACCGTGGCCCATGCGGAACCGCACGCCGGTGCGCCCCCGCCGGTTCGGCGAGAGGTTGCCGTCGCCCATGATCGACCCGTAGATCACCTGGCGCTGCTGCTCGCTGAGGTAACGCTTCTCCGTGGTCAGCACCCGGTCACCGGCGATGAGCTCGCCCGCCTCGCGCCATCCGCCCGGGGTACGCACCAGATGGTTCGGGGTGGCGGCGAACTGGGACTTGCCGTTTCCGCCGGACTTGGCGACGGTGAACTGCAGGAAGTGGTCGGTCCTGCCGTTGTCGAACCAGTTCACGATCCGGCGCGGGATCACTTGGTCCAGGTCGGGGTCATAGGAAAGGACCTCGACGTCCAGCTTCTGGTTGACGATCTTGCCGATCTTCTCCTGCGTGCCGTCGGCGAGCGTGACGCGGGTGTTGTAATGCATGCACCCGAACATCACGCCGACCTTCTCGCGCAGCTGGTTGATGAAGATGGCGGTGGTGCCGGTCTGGTGCAGTGCACCGGCGATCTTGCGGAGCGCCTGGGACATCAGCCGGGCCTGCAGACCCACGTGGCTGTCGCCCATCTCGCCTTCGATCTCGGCCCGGGGCACCAGCGCGGCCACCGAGTCGATGACGAGCACGGAGACCGCGCCCGAGCGGATCAGCATGTCGGCGATCTCCAGCGCCTGCTCGCCGGTGTCCGGCTGGGACAGCAGCAGGTCGTCGGTGTTCACGCCGATCTTCTTGGCGTACTCCGGGTCGAGCGCGTGCTCGGCGTCGATGAACGCGGCGATGCCGCCGGCGCGCTGGGCGTTGGCGACCGCGTGCAGCGCGAGGCTGGTCTTACCTGAGGACTCCGGACCGTAGATCTCGACGATGCGGCCCCGGGGGATGCCCCCGATGCCCAAGGCGACGTCGAGCGAGATCGCCCCGGTGGGGATGGCCTCGACGGGCGGGCGGTCATCGTCGCCGAGGCGCATGATCGAGCCCTTACCGAACTGGCGCTCGATCTGCGCGAGCGCGGTTTCGAGAGCCTTCTCTCGGTCAGCAGCTGGTGCCACGGGGAACCCCTGTTGGGTCGATGTCTTCTTTTTCATGTCGGGACGACGCTACGCGGCGACGACGACAGTTCGCGACGGTCACCGCCGGCCTGTGGACAACCGCAGGACGCGCCCCCGACCGGGTTCGGCGGTCACCGTGTCCGCAGGTGACGCGGACGCCGCCGAGTCGGGTACCCGTACCACTGTACCCGAACCTGTGTTCGATTCTCTGCGGCCACACACCCCGGAGCGCGCCGGGGAACCGGTGCCGCGAAGCCCCGCCGCCCGCTCAGCGCGCCGAGGCGGGCAGCCGGAACGCCTCGCAGACGGCCTGCCAGACCTCCTTGGCCCCCACGCCGTCGTCCAGTGCCTGGAGGACGGTGCGGGACCCCAGTTCCTCGATCACGTAGTCGCGAGCCAGGCTCTCGGCGTAGACCTCGCCGAACTGCTCGTGCATCCGCTGCCAGAAGTGCGAAAGTCTCATCACCTCCCAGTATCGGCGCCGCGGAGGGCGGTGTCATCCGGGTCCGTCCCGGTGACCTCGCGCGCCGCTGTCACCACCGGCGGGCAGACTGGAAGGGTGACGGATGGGACGAACCCCCGGGCGCCGATCGGGGACGGTGCGCGGGAGATTCCGGACCGGTTCTCGCCGGCCACCCGCGCGTGGTTCCGGGCGGCCTTTCCCGATGGCCCCACGCCCGCCCAGCTCGGGGCGTGGGAGGCGATCGGCGGCGGCGAGCACGCGCTCGTGGTGGCGCCCACCGGCTCCGGCAAGACGCTGGCGGCGTTCTTGTGGGCGCTGGACGGGCTGACCCGCGTGCCCGGGCCCGGGGCGTCCGTCCCAGACGAGGATGAGCACCCCCCGCACCGGTGCCGGGTGCTGTACGTCTCGCCGCTGAAGGCGCTGGCCGTCGACATCGAGCGGAACCTGCGGGTACCGCTCTCGGGCATCCGGCGGGCGGCGGAGGCCGCCGGAGCGCCGGTGCGGCGTCCCTCGGTCGGGGTGCGCACCGGCGACACCCCCGCGGACCAGCGCCGCTCGCTGGCCACCCGGCCGCCGGACATCCTCGTCACCACCCCCGAATCGCTGTTCCTGATCCTCACCTCGCAGGCGCGCGCCGGGCTGGCCGGCGTCGAGACGGTGATCGTCGACGAGGTGCACGCGCTGGCCGGCACGAAGCGCGGCGCCCATCTCGCCCTGAGCCTGGAGCGGCTGGACGCGCTGCTGGACCGGCCCGCGCAGCGGATCGGGCTGTCGGCGACGGTCCGCCCGGCGGCGGAGGTGGCGGCGTTCCTCGGCGGGTCCCGGCCGGCGGCCGTTGTGGCGCCGCCGAGCGCGCCGTCGCTGGACCTGCGGATCGTCGTCCCTGTGGAGGACATGACGGAGCCGGCCGATGCGGTGGCGCCGGGGCGAGGTGACGACCGCGCGAGCAAGGCGCGGACGTCGATCTGGCCGCACGTGGAGGAGCGGGTCCTGGACCTGGTGGAGCGGCACCGGTCTTCGATCGTGTTCACGAACTCCCGCCGGGTCGCAGAGCGGCTGTGCGCGCGGCTCAACGACCTGGCCGCGGAACGGGCGGCGGTGTCCGAGGCGGTGTCCGGCTCCCCCGTTCCCGCCACGGAGAGCGCGCTTCCCATTCCCGCCACGCAGGCTGTCCCCGCCGAGCTCATGGGCCAGGCCGGGCAGGGCGGCGGCACCGGGCGGGTGATCGCCCGCGCCCATCATGGTTCGGTCTCCAAGAGCGAGCGCGCCGCCATCGAGGCGGACCTGAAGGCGGGCCGGCTGCCGTGCGTGGTGGCCACCTCCAGCCTGGAGCTGGGCATCGACATGGGCGAGGTGGACCTGGTGGTCCAGGTGGAGTCGCCGCCGTCGGTGGCCAGCGGGCTGCAGCGGGTCGGCCGGGCCGGGCACCACGTGGGCGAGGTCTCGCGGGGCGTGTTCTTCCCGCAGTACCGGGGCGATCTGCTGGCCGCCGCCGTGGTGGCCGAGCGGATGCGTGCGGGCCGGATCGAGGCGCTGCGGATGCCGCACAACCCGCTGGACGTCCTGGCCCAGCACATCGTCGCGATGTGCGCGATGGACGAGTGGTCGGTGCCGGAGCTGGCGGCACTGGTGCGCCGCGCCGCGCCGTTCGCCTCGCTGCCCGATTCGGCGCTCTCGGCCGTGCTGGACATGCTGGCCGGCCGCTACCCCTCGGACGAGTTCGCCGGGCTCCGGCCGCGGGTGGTCTGGGACCGCGAGGCCGGCACCGTGCGGGGCCGCCCGGGCGCGCAGCGGCTGGCGGTGACGAGCGGCGGGACCATCCCGGACCGCGGCAGCTACGGCGTGCACCTGGTGGGCGGTCCGGCGGACGCCTCCGCGGCGAAGGCGCCGACGCGGGTGGGCGAGCTGGACGAGGAGATGGTGTACGAATCGCGGGTCGGCGATGTGTTCGTGCTGGGCGCGAGCTCGTGGCGCGTCGAGCGCATCACGGCCGACCGGGTGCTGGTCTCACCGGCGCCGGGCCGTCCGGGGCGGCTTCCGTTCTGGAAGGGGGACGCGCTCGGCCGGCCGGCGGAGCTGGGGCGGGCGATCGGCGGACTGGCCCGCGACCTGGCCGGTATGGATGAAGCGGCGGCCGTGCGGCGGGCCCGCGCGGCCGGCCTGGACGACTGGGCGGCCGGCAACCTGGCCGGCTACCTGGCGGAGCAGCGCGCGGCCACGGGTGTGGTTCCAGACGACCGCACGATCGTGGTCGAGCGGTTCCGGGACGAGCTGGGCGACTGGCGGGTGGTGGTGCACTCGCCGCTCGGCGCGGGGGTGCACGCCCCGTGGGGGCTGGTGGTCGCGGCCCGGCTGCGGGAGCGGTACGGGATGGACGCTCAGGTGGTGCACGGGGACGACGGCCTGGTGCTGCGGCTGCCGGACGTCGACGAGGCCCGCCAGGTGCCGCGGGCACTGGCCGGGCTGCTGACGCTGGACCCGGATGAGGTGGAGGAGGCCGTCACGGCCGAGGTGGGCGGGTCGGCGCTGTTCGCGGCCCGCTTCCGGGAGTGCGCGGCGCGGGCGCTGCTGCTGCCGCGCCGCCACCCGGGCCGGCGGATGCCGTTGTGGCAGCAGCGGCAGCGTTCCGCCCAGTTGCTGTCGGTGGCGTCGCGGTATCGCTCCTTCCCGATCGTGGCGGAGGCGGTGCGGGAGTGTCTGCAGGACGTCTTCGACGTGCCGGGGCTGACCGAGCTGATGTCCGACCTAGCCGCCCGCCGGGTGCGGATGGTGGAGGTCGAGACGCCGCACGCCTCGCCGTTCGCGCAGTCGCTGCTGCTCGGCTACACGGCCGCGTTCATGTACGAGAACGACGCCCCGATGGCGGAGCGCCGGGCCCAGGCCCTCACGCTGGACTCCGCGCTGCTGGCCGAACTGCTCGGCCACGCCGACCTGCGCGAGCTGCTGGACCCGGAGGCGGTGGCGGCGTGCGAGGCGGAGCTGGGGCACACGGCGCCGGGGCGGCGGGCGCGTCCGGAGCACGGGGTGGAGGACACGGCCGACCTGCTGCGGGTGCTCGGGCCGCTCTCGGCCGAGGAGGGGGCCGAGTGCGGGGTGCGGCCGGAGTGGTTCGCCGAACTCGTCGCGGAGCGGCGGGCGATCGAGGTCCGGGTGGCGGGGGTCGCACGGTGGGCGGCGGTCGAGGACGCCGCGCGGCTGCGCGACGGGCTCGGGACGGAGCTGCCGGGGTGGCTGACCGCGGCCGGGCGGGACGGCGGTTCGGGCGCGTTCGCCGGGACGGCGGAGGCGTTCGCGGCGCCGGTGGCCGACCCGCTCGGTGACCTGGTGTCGCGGCACGCGCGCACGCACGGGCCGTTCACGGCGGAGGAGGTGGCCGCACGGTTCGGCGTGGGCCGGGCGGTGGCCGGCGAGGTGCTGCGGCGGCTGACCGCGGCCGGGCGGCTGGTGGAGGGCGGGTTCCGGCCGGGCGGCCGGGGGACGGAGTGGTGCGACCCGGAGGTGCTGCGGATGCTGCGGCGCCGTTCGGTGGCGCGGCTGCGCCGCGAGGTGCAGCCGGTCCCGCAGCGGGCGCTGGCCCGGTTCCTGCCGGAGTGGCAGCACGCGGCGCCTGCCGGAACGGGGGCGCGCACGCGGGGGCGGCTGCGCGGGCCGGACGCGGTGTTCACGGCGGTGGAGGCCCTGCGTGGGGCGCCGGTCCCCGCGTCGGCGCTGGAGTCGCTGGTGCTGCCGGCCCGGGTGGCGGACTACGCTCCCGCGCTGCTGGACGAGCTGACGGCCGCCGGCGAGGTCGTGTGGGCGGGCGCCGGCCGGCTGTCGGGCAATGACGGGTGGGTCTGCCTGGCACCGGCCGAGGAGGCGCCGCTGGTCCTGCCGGAGCCGGGCGACCTCGACGAGTCGGCGCTGCACGCGTCCGTTCTGGCGGCGCTGGACGGCGGCGGGGCGCTGTTCTTCCGTGATATCGCGGACCGGGTGGCGCGCGAGGTCGGCACGGCCGCGGCGTCGGACGCGGCGCTGGTGGCCGCCCTGTGGGATCTGGTGTGGGCGGGCCGGATCGGCAATGACACGCTCGCTCCGCTGCGGGCGGTGCTGGGCGCGGGCGGTACCGCGCACCGGAGCCGCCGGCGGCGGCCGGCGATGCCGTCGCGGACCGGCCCGCCGACCGTCGCCGGCCGGTGGTGGGCGCTGCCCCCGCGCGCCGCGGACCCGACCCGCCGGGCGCACGCGGGCGCCGCCGCGCTGCTGGACCGGCACGGTGTGCTGACCCGGGGCTCGGTGGTGGCCGAGCAGGACCGGCGGGCGGGCTCCGCTCGTGGCCCGAACGATGCCGGGGCGGGCGGGTTCAGCGCCGTGTACCCGGTGCTGCGCGGATTCGAGGAGGCGGGCCGGGCGCGGCGCGGCTACTTCGTGGACGGCCTGGGCGCCGCGCAGTTCGCGCTCCCGGGGGCGGTCGACCACCTGCGTTCCGTGGCCGGGGACGCCCGCGAGCGGGGCCCGGCGCTGGTGCTGGCGGCCGCCGACCCGGCGAACGCCTACGGCGCCGCCCTTCCGTGGCCCGAGCAGCCGGACGTCGCGGCCCGCCCGGGCCGCAAGGCGGGGGCGCTGGTGGTGCTGGACGACGGTGAGCTGGTGCTGTACGTGGAGCGCGGCGGGCGCACGGTGCTGACGTTCGGCGCCGGCCCCGACGCGCTGGCCAGGGCCGCCGACGCCCTGGCGTCGGCCGTTCACGACGGCGGCTTGGACGCGCTGTCGGTGGAACGCGCCGACGGGGTGCCGGTCTTCGACACCCCGCTGGCCGCCGCGCTTACCGAGGCGGGATTCCACGCGACGCCGAGAGGGCTGCGACTGCGCCGGTGACGGGGTGATCAGAGTATTCCTTGCCACGACACCCCGGAGGACGTACGGGTGCCCGTACACTCCGGAACCGATGAATGCCATGAGTGAGCCCGAGTCTCGCACCGAGCATGTGGAGTCCCCGGATTCGGTGGTCGACGACCTCGAAGAAGTCGCGATCGCCCACGCCGGCCACGACCCCGTGGCCGTGGTGTCACTCGATGACCACCGGTCGCTTCAGGAAACCGGCTATCTTCTCCGGAGTCCCGAGAACGCACGACGGCTCGTCGCCGCCATCGAAGCACTGGAGTCCGGCGGCGGGATTCAGCGTGAGCTGATCGAATGACGAGATCCGCATCGCCGCGTGCCGCTATCACTACGGCCGCTGACTAACCGTCGTTCGCCTCGCCGTCGGGCACCCAGCGCAGCACGTCGCCTGGCTGGCATTCGAGTGCGCGGCAGATCGCGTCGAGCGTGGTGAACCGCACGGCCTTGGCGCGGCCGTTCTTCAGCACGGCGATGTTGGCGGGCGTGATCCCGACGGCGGCGGCGAACTCGCCCACCGACATCTTCCGCTGGGCGAGCAGGACGTCGAGGTCGACGATGATCGCCATCAGACCACCGCGGCCATCTCGCTCTGGAGTTCGGTCGCTTTGCGCAGGAGCCCGCGCATGAGGACGAGCAGCATCGCGAAGGCCGCTCCCCCGCCGGTGGTCACGACCGCGGCGCCCAGCGCGCCGATCGCCGACATGTCGGTGGGTGAGGGGATCTCGGCGAAGGCGAGGTGCACGGTGACCCCGGCGGCGAGCAGCGTCGCCACGATGGTGGCCCCGATGATGACGTCCACCCAGCGGAACGCCTTGGCGCTGAAGAGCGCGTCGCGCCCGAGCATGGCGAGCAGCATCCACGCCGCGAAGAAGGCGACCTGGACACAGGCGACGCCGATGATCGCCACGGTCACGTAGGGGACGGCGAACGGGGCGTACGGGGGGAACCGCTCGACCTCGTCGGCCGCGGTCGTCGGGATAACGACGATCTGCCCGAAGAGTCCGATGAGGATCGCCGCGATGATGCCGGCCCGGAGTATGGCGATGAAGACCTGGTTCATGTATCGATTTTCGATGTACATCTATCGAAAGTCAATTCATGACGTGTCCGTGCCGGTCAGGGCCGGTAGGGCGGCGGATTCGGCGGATAGGTCGGCGGATGCGTCGGCCAGGACGCGTTGGGCCCGGTCCACCCCGCCGGCGGGTGACCGCCGCCGGGCGGCGGGGTCGGCCCGGTGTACCCCGACGGATGGTAGGGCGGGACCGGCGGCTGGTAGGGCGGCCGGCCGCCGCGCGGCCGGGGGCGCGGCCTGCGGTACCGGAGCCGCTCGCTCAGCCACGCGGTGAGCACGAAGACGCCGGGGAGCAGGATGAGCAGCACCACCCAGCCGAACCCGGTGCCGTAGGTGTCCAGCAGTCCCTGACTCAGGGTGCCCGCGCCCGGGATCGGCACGGCCAGGCCCGAGTCGATCAGGCCGGACAGCAGGAAGACCAGCGCGATGGCCGACAGGTAGACGGCGTGCGCCCCGGTCCACCGCCACAGCAGGTAGCTCACCGCGCCGAGCGCGAGCGCGGCCGGCAGCGCCACGGTCGTGAGGATCGCGAAGGTCGCCTGGACCTCGGCCGCCGATGTCTCCGGCTCGCTCTCCAGGCTGACGGCGGCGAACAGCATGGTCAGCGCCCACAACGGCAGCCAGATCGCCACTCCCACGGCCGGCATTCCGACGGCGGCGCGCACGAGCGCGCTCTGCCGGGACAGCAGCGGGGCGGGAACGGGGGCGGGTGGCGCCGAGGACGCGGCCCAGACCAGCAGCGACACGAAACAGCTCATGGCGGCGGCGAACGCCAGGAACACGACGAGCCCCCCGAAGCCCCCGATCCCGGTGAGACCGTCCAGCAGTGGGTCCCGGATGATCGAGGGCACCAGCATGGGCGCGCGCGGCAGCACCCCGATCACCGCGCCGGCGAGGAGGACGAGCAGCCCCGTGTACAGGACGGCGCCGACCCGGAATCTGCGCGGCATCGCGGCGACGCACACCGCCATGGGCACATAGACCGGCCACAGCTCCATCTGGTACGCGAGTCCGCGGGCGTAGCCGTCGGCGCCGGGGAGCGGATGCTCCGGATACCGGTCGCCCAGCAGTCCCGAGAGCACGAACCCCGTCAGGCAGCACAGCAGGAACATCAGCACCGCGGCACGGGGCATGCCCGGGCTCAGCCAGGCGCGCGGCCGTAGCAGGGCGCGCCAGGCGTGCGGCGCCGCCTTCTGGGCGAACGGGGTGAGCAGCCGCAGCGCGGCGATGCGGGACCGCCCCTCCGCGGTGCCGGGATCGCCGGAGAGCGCGTCGCCGGCCAGCGTGCGCCACCACGGTACGGAGATCGCCGTCCAGCCGCGCAGCGCGGTGCGCAGCGCGACGCGGCGGCCCGGCTCGTCGACGGTCTCGATGCCGATGGCGACGGCGCGGTCCCGCTCGCTCGGAGCGAGCCGGAAGCCCATGTTCGCGGCGATGATGAGCGCCCCGTCGATGGTCTCGCGGGCCTGCAGGCCGATGCGCTCCAGCCGGGCGCACCGCTCGCCGCACTCGGGGTGGCCGCACCGATGGCCAGCGGCGATGAGCGGGACCTCGCCGAGCACGGCCGCACTGAGCACCTGATGTTCGGCCGGCCCGCGCGCGGCGAGACGGCGCAGGCCATCGGCGCTGACGTCGTGGCCGCGGAAGCGCGGCGGCGTGTCGGGCAGGTAGGCGGCGATGAACGCGGTGACGGCGATCGCGGCGCGGTCGGGGCCGTCGATGCCCGCCAGGTAGTCGCGGTCATAGTCGCCGTCGCCGATCTCGTCCAGCCAGGCGCGCAGCCGCGCGGCGCCGTCGCCGCCCAGCCACCGCTCGGCGCGGTCGTGGTGCTCGGCGAACAGCCGCCCCAGTTCGGCGGGTTCCCGCACGCTGTGGCCGGCGAAGGTGATGGGCGGCCGGACACCGGTGGTGCGCAGCGGGGCGTCGGGGAAGTCGACGCTGTCGTCGGGGATCGCGACCGTCCAGCCGGCGTCGAGCATGCGGGTGGCCACCCGGGTGACTCCCTCGACGTCGGCGTCGGCGGGCACGGCGGAACCGGTGATGGCGGCGAACACCCCGGCGGCGTCGGGCCGGTCCTCCGGGGCGCGGCTGAGCGAGCGGGCCACCACCTCGTGCAGCGCGGCGGGAAGCTCGGCCTGGGCGGTGTCGGGGGCCTCGTTGATCGTCCGGTAGCGCAGGGTCTCCATAGGGCCGGTGCCGAACGGCTGCCGGCCGCTGGCGGCGTAGGCGACCAGGCCGCCCCAGCAGAACATGTCGGACGCAGGCCCGGCCCGGTGGCCGTCGTAGCGTTCCGGGCTGATCCACCCGGGCGTGCCGACGACGATGTCCGTGCGGGTCATCGACGCCTCGTCGAGCGCCTGGGCGATACCGAAATCGAGGACCTTGGGGCCGTCCGGCGCGAGGATCACATTGTCGGGCTTGAGGTCGCGGTGCACGATCCCCTCGCGGTGGATCGCGGTCAGCGCCTCGGCCAGCCCGGCGGCGAACGAGGTGAGGTCGGTGCCGGTCAGGGGGCCGTCCCGGTCGATGTAGTCGCGCAGGGTCGGGCCGGGCACGTAGGCCACGGCCAGCCACGGCTGCCGGGCGCGGGGATCGGCGGCCAGCAGCGGCGCGACACAGCGGCCGCGGACCCGCTGGGCGAGCTGCACCTCGCGTTCGAAGCGGCTGCGATAGCCGGGGTCGGCCGCGTACTCGGCGCGCACCGTCTTGACCGCGGCGGGGTAGCCGGAGGCGTCCCGCCCGAAGTACACGACGCCCATGCCGCCGGCGCCGAGCCGGCCGATGAGCCGGAACGCCCCGACCTGTTCGGGGTCGTCGGCGGTGAGGGGCGCCAGCCGGGGGGTGCCGCTGTCAGTCACGGTTGCTGAGCTCCTCCGGACGCGGTCGGGTCCCTCGGTTATACCGAACGCGCTGTCGGCGGCGAAATCGTGGGCGCGCATGTCGGGCGGCGGCCGTGGCCGCATCGGCGCCGGAAAACGGTTCGACGCCGCACCGCCGGACACTGATGATGGGACGCGCACCGGGTGCGTTTTTCGGATGAGAGGGGGACGTGACGTGTCCGATGGCGGTGCCGGGATCTCCGGGACGCCCATTCGGCCGGCGGCGGAGCTGACGTCCGCCGAGCGGCGGCGGCTGGCCGAGGTGAGCCTGGCCGCGGACCGGATGTTCGCGGCGGCCGGCCTGGTCCTGCCGCCCGACGATCCCCTCCCGCTCCTCGCGCACGCCGACTGGCTCTGGGCGGCCGGGCGGCCCCCGGTGGGGTTCGCGGTGCTGGGGGTGCTCGACGGTTCGGCGCACCTGGAGCAGCTGGCGGTGCATCCGGCGCACGGCCGGCGCGGGATCGGAGGTGCGCTGCTGGCGGCAGCGTGCGCCGACGCGCGGGACCGCGGCTACCGGCGGATGACGCTCACCACCTTCCGGGACCTCGCCTGGAACGCCCCCTGGTACGCCCGGCGCGGGTTCACGCCGGTGCCCGAACACGACTGGGGGCCGGAGCTGCGGGAACAGTGGCGGCGCGAAGTCGAGCTCGGGATCGTGGTCGCGCCCCGGGTCGTCATGGCGCGCGACCTGGATCCTCCCGCCCGCGCCGCACACGACGCACGGCCGTCGCCGCGCGGAGACTGAACCTTTCCGTTCCCGCCAGGAAGGCAGCTGAGCATCGGCCGCCGTTCCGGTGCCGTCCGGATAGGCTGGAGGGACGTCGGCCATCGCGCGCCGGTGTGGGTGCCATGCGCCGCGCGCCGGCACCGTTCGCCGCGGCTCCGCGGAGTCCGCACGCGGACACCGCCGGCCGGCGGACGCACGTGATGTTCACCGCGCTCGACCGCGCGGCCGTAGCACCGAAATCCCGGTAGGAGAACTGGATATGCGCTCCACGACCGCCCCCCGCCCACCACGAGGGCGAACCGCTGACCCGGCCGCCTCACGATTCACGGCATAATCGCAGCATGCGCCTTTCTGCCCGGGTCGATTACGCGTTGCGCGCCGCGGCCGAACTCGCTGCCGCCAGTGGCGGCCCGGTTACGGCCGAACAGCTCGCGCGCGCCCAGGCCATACCCGGAAAATTCCTGGAGAACATCCTCACCCAGCTGCGCCGCGCGGGTCTGGTGCGCAGCCAGCGGGGGCCGGTGGGCGGCTACTGGCTGGCCCGCCCGGCGGCGGAGATCTCACTCGCGGACATCATCCGCGCCGTGGACGGCCCGCTGGCCAACGTCCGCGGCGAGCGGCCGGAGCACGTGGACTACGACGGTGCCGCGCGCAGCCTCCAGCAGGTCTGGATCGCGCTGCGGGCGAGCGAACGCGCCATCCTGGAGACGGTGACGCTGGAGCACGTCGCCTCCAGCAAGCTTCCGGAGTCGGTCCGCGCGCTGGCGGCCGACCCGGAAGCCTGGGCCAGCTGAGACCGGCCCGCCGTGCGGCTGGGCCGGCCCGGGCCGTCACCGGCCGGCCATCGCCTCGAACATCCAGTGCTGCTGCTCCAGGTCCTCCCCGGCCGCCATGATCAGGTCCTGGGAGAGCGGATCTGGACGCTCGGTGTCGGCCACCCGCTGGCGGAACCGGCGGACCACGCCGCCGAGCACGTCGGTGATCGTCGCGACGGCCTTGTCATCGTGCAGGTACCCCGCCTCGGGCTGGGCGATGTGCGTGTCGGCGGCGATCCGCCCGGACCGGCCGTCGGGGTTGACGCCGATGGCGATCGCGCGCTCGGCCAGCACGTCGGTGTGCCGGCGGGCGACGCCGACGAGTTCGTCCA
The DNA here is from genome assembly GCF_042664915.1 of Marinactinospora rubrisoli. Classification (NCBI taxonomy): domain Bacteria; kingdom Bacillati; phylum Actinomycetota; class Actinomycetes; order Streptosporangiales; family Nocardiopsidaceae; genus Marinactinospora; species Marinactinospora rubrisoli. The sequence continues at coordinate 154,105 of NZ_JBHTBH010000008.1, read as the reverse complement.
GCTGCAGGTGGACGGACCGGAAGTTGCGGCCGATCACGTTCCAGTGCGCCTGCTTGGCGACGAGCGACAGGTCGATCAGGTCGACGACCGCCCCCTGAAGCGCTTCCCCGGTCACCCGGCGGGCGTCCTCGCTGAGCGGGCTGTGGATCTTCGCCATGGTGTGCACCCCCTGAGGTGTTCGGCGTGACGGTGCTGTCGTCACATCTGGCCCTGCCCGGGGATCGGGCGGAGTAACACCGGCCGGCGGACGCGAGGGGCGGGCGGCCGGCGCCGCCCGCATCGGGGGACGGCACCGCACCCGCCCGGAAACACAACGCGTCGACCGCATCGCTGCGGCCGACGGCGTCTGCGTTCATTCACTCCGTACGGATGGTCTACACACCCACCATGTCGACGACATCGGGAACGCGGTCGGGTACCGAATCGATGCCGAGACGGTCGGGTCCGGGGACGGATTCGGTCGGGACCGACCCGCTGAGAATGGCCGCCTCCTGAAGCTCGGCCAGAGCCAGCTGATCGGCGACCTCACGCAGCACCTGGGAGAGAGGGACGCCCAGCGCGCCGCAGATCGACGAGAGCAGTTCGGATGACGCCTCCTTCTGCCCCCGTTCGACCTCCGAGAGATAGCCCAACGAGACTCGTGCATCGGCCGACACCTCGCGGAGGGTGCGGCCCTGCCGCTGCCGAAGCTGCCGTAGCACGTCACCAATCAGGTGACGAAGCAGGACCATCATTCGCGCTCCCTCCCACCGGTAGCGACCTTCATAAAAAACACCGTACCTGCCTGAAGCCCGATCGTCGCACCTCACGGCTTCCTGTTCGCTGGAGGGGTAACACGATCTTGGTGTTGGTTTGTTCCCCTCTGCCTCGGCGTTGAACGGGTTTTACCGCGCTATTTGAGGGTGGTTCCCGTCACGATCGCGAGCAGGGTCCGAAGCGCCTCCTCGACCGTGGCCCCGCGGATACCGGCCCGGTCGCCGGCCAGCCGGAGTTCACGCACCGTGACCTGGTCGTCCGGACCGGCGACTCCCACGAAGACGGTGCCGACCGGCCGGCCGTCCTGCGGCTCGGGCCCGGCCACCCCGGTGACGGCGAGGCCGTATGTGGCCACGAGGGCGCGCCGCGCCCCCACGGCCATGTAATGGGCGACATCGGGATGGACGGCGCCGTGCTCGGCCAGCAGCGCGGGCCGCACACCGAGCAGTTCGGCCTTGGCCTGGGTCGCGTAGGCGATCACCCCGCCCCGGAAAGTGGCGGAGGCGCCCGCGACGGAGGTGAGGACCGCCCCGATCATCCCGCCGGTGAGCGACTCGGCGGTCGCCACGGTCGCCGACCGGGCGGCCAGCGCCCGGTGGACGTCGACGGCGGCCCGGTGGACCGGACCGCCGTCCTCGATCTCAGGCACGCGGGTCGCCGGCCCCGGCGGCGATGGCCGCGCGGCGCATCCGCATCGCCTGCAGCACATAGTCCGCGCCGGTCCACACGGTGACCAGCAGCGCCGCGGCCATCACGACGTGCGCGACGATGAGCAGGACGTCCGGCAGCGGGAACAGGTAGACGCTGATCGCGACGATCTGCAGCACGGTCTTGAGCTTGCCGCCACGGCTGGCCGGGATGACGCCGTACCGGATGACCGCCAGCCGCAGCAGGGTGATGCCCCACTCGCGGACCAGGATGACGATGGTCACCCACCACCACAGTTCGCCGAGAACGGACAGCGCGACCAGCGCGGCGCCGGTGAGCGCCTTGTCCGCGATGGGGTCGGCGACCTTGCCGAAGTCGGTGACCAGGTTGCGGCGCCGGGCCAGCTCGCCGTCGATGCGGTCGGTGATCGCCGCGAGCACGAACACCGCGAACGCGGCGAACCGCCACGCGGGGTGCTCCAGGAACATGAACACCACGAACAGCGGCACGACGACGAGCCGGCTCATCGTCAGGATGTTCGCGATGTTCCACACCGGCACCGGGGTGGGCGGCGTGGCGGCGGCAGGGTCGGGCGCGGCGTTCATCGGACGTCTCCCGGCACGGCGCCGGAGGCGGTGAACGCTCCGTTCCCGGCCACGGAGGCGCGCTCTCCGTTCCCGGCCACGGAGCCCCGTTCTCCGTTCCCGGCCACGGAGGCGATCAAATCCACGCCGGCGGCGTCGGTGACGGTGGCCCGCACGAGCTGGCCGACCTGGAGGCCGGTGCCGTACACGACCGTGCTGCCGTCCACCTCGGGCGCCTGGTGCTCGGCGCGCCCCTCGTAGCCGCCGTCGCCGAGGTCGGCCTCGATGAGGACCTCGACGGTGCTGCCGATGCGCTCCTCGGCGCGCTGCGCCATCAGGTCCTCGGCGAGCCGGTTGAGCTCCTCGACGCGCTCGTTGACCACGTCCTCCGGCAGCTTGCCGGGCAGGTCGGCGGCTTCGGTGCCGTCCTCGTCGGAGTAGCCGAAGACGCCGATGGCGTCCAGCCGCGCCGCCTCCAGGAACGCCACCAGCTCGCCGAACTCCTCCTCGGTCTCGCCCGGGAACCCGACGATGAAGTTGGACCGGGCACCGGCCTCCGGTACCCGCTCGCGGACGGCGCCCAGCAGGTCGAGGAAGCGTTCGCGGTCGCCGAACCGCCGCATGCGCCGCAGCAGGGGGCCGCTGGCGTGCTGGAACGACAGGTCGAAGTAGGGCACCACGCCCGGGGTCGCGGTGAGCACGTCGATCAGGCCGGGGCGCACCTCGGCCGGCTGCAGATAGCTGACCCGCACCCGGTCCACGCCCTCGACCGCGGCGAGCCGGGGCAGCAGCTTCTCCAGGGCCCGCAGGTCGCCGAGATCCTTGCCGTAGGAGGTGGAGTTCTCGCTCACCAGGAACAGCTCACGGACTCCCTGGCCGGCCAGCCACTCGGCCTCACGGACGATGTCGTCGGGCCGGCGGGAGAGGTAGGCGCCGCGGAACGACGGGATCGCGCAGAAGGTGCACCGCCGGTCGCACCCGGAGGCGATCTTCAGGTTCGCCACCGGGCCTCCGCTGAGCCGCAGCCGCGGCACGCGGGGTCCGGAGGCGGGGGCGACACCGTCCGGCAGCGGCTGGAACTCCGCGTGGCCGGGAACGTGCACGTCGCTGGCCGGGCGCTCGGCCGGCGAGATGGGCAGCAGGGTGCGGCGGTCGCGCGGGTCGTGGGGAACGAGCGACTTGCCTTGCAGGACGTCGTCGAGCCGCTGGTCGATGTCGGCGTAGTCGTCGAAGCCGATCACCTGCGCTTCGGGCAGTGCCTCGGCCAGCTCCGAGCCGTAGCGTTCCGCCATGCACCCGGCGGCCACCACCCGGCTGCCGTCCTCGGCGGCGTTGAGCAGCGCCTCGATGGAATCCTGCTTGGCGGCCTCGATGAAGCCGCAGGTGTTCACGACGACGACGTCGGCGCTTGCACCGTCCGCGGTGTCGACCAGGTCCCAGCCGCTGGCCGCCAGCCGCCCGGCGAGTTCTTCGGAGTCAACCTCATTGCGCGCGCACCCCAGGGTGACGAGCGAGACGGTTCGGCGCGATGACATAGCTTCCAAGGTTAAAGGAACACACGAGCGCGGCGCTCCGCCGCGGCTTCAAGGGTAGGTCCTCCGGACGTTCCCCTGCGACGACGTCTGGTTGACGCCTGCGTGGCCGAACGACGAACCCGCCTGCGTGGCCGAACGACGAACCCGTCTGCGTGGCCGAACCGGCCGCCGGAGCGTTGCCGCCGCGCCCGCTCAGGCCCCGGTCACCCTTTCACCCCTTCAGGCCCCAGGGTCAGCTGGTCGCCCCCGCCCGCGAACCCGGACGCCTCCAGGGGCTCCCCGTTGACCTCCACCCGCACTCCGTCGACGTTGCCCACGTGCAGCCGCAGCTCCTGCGGAGCGACCCAGTCGCGGCTCTCCCCGGATTCGAGCGTCCCCGTGAACAGGTCCTTGCCCTCGGCGTCGCTGACGCTCAGCCAGGTGGGTTCCATCGCCTCCAGCCGCAGCCGCACCTCCTCGGTGGCCGGCGTCGCCGTCGGCTGCCCGGCACGCCGCTCCTCGGCCTGCCGGCCCGCTTCCTCGGCGTCCGCGAGCGCCGCCGCCTGCTGGGTGCGCTTGGCGGCGTCGTCGGCCGGCCGGGGCCAGGCGTGCGCCGCCGCCGCTATGCCGACGGTCGCCACGAGAGCCGCCGCGACGATCGGCCACCGGCGGCGGGTGGGCGTCTCGATCGGCCTGTTCCGACGGCGGCGGAAGAGTTCCTCGGAGGTGGGCGGCGCCGCGGCGCGCGCGGACCGGCCCTCGTCGTACATGTCGATCAGCGGTTGCGGATCGATGCCCAGCGCCCGCGCCAGGCCACGGATATGGCCTCGGGCGTAAAAATTGCCCCCGCACGCGGTGAAATCGTCCCGCTCGATGGCCCGGATCACCGACTCCCGGATGCTGGTGCGCGCGCTCAGCTCGTCGACCGAGTAGCCCACCTGCGCGCGGACGCCGGCGATGATCTGACCGATCGTCGTCATTCCCGCTTCCCTCCGGTCCGGGCGCGCACGCCCTCGTGCGTTCACTGGAGTCCGGTTTCCGGCCGCCGGGGCGCGGACGGACCCACGCGCCCCGCATATCGCAGTCGGCTCACTACTCACTGTGACGCATCGAGGCCGTGGCGGACCGCTGGGCACGCCCCGGCGGATGGTCAAAAATGGGTCAGCGGGCTCCGGCCCTCTCCGGTGCTCCGCGATTCGCCGCGGAGAACCGGCTTTCGTGTTCGCCGCGGGACGTCAGTCCGTTCTGAGCTGCGCCAGGGTCTCGGGCAGGTCCTCCGGCTTCACGAGGACGTCGCGGGCCTTGGAGCCTTCGCTCGGCCCCACGATGTCGCGGCTCTCCATGAGGTCCATCAGCCGCCCGGCCTTGGCGAATCCCACCCGCAGCTTGCGCTGCAGCATCGAGGTGGAGCCGAACTGCGTGGTGACCACCAGTTCGATGGCCTGGAGCAGCAGGTCGAGGTCGTCGCCGATCTCCTCGTCGATCTCCTTCTTGCGCGCCTCCGCCGTGCCCACGTCGTCGCGGTAGGTGGGCTCCGCCTGCTTCTTGCAGTGCTCGACGATGGCGCGGATCTCCTTCTCCGACACCCACGCGTTCTGCAGCCGGATCGGCTTGCTGGAGCCCATGGGCAGGAAGAGCGCGTCGCCCTTGCCGACCAGCTTCTCGGCGCCCGGCTGGTCCAGGATGACCCGGCTGTCGGACAGGCTGGACGTGGCGAACGCCAGCCGGGACGGCACGTTGGCCTTGATCAGGCCGGTGACGACGTCCACGCTGGGCCGCTGGGTGGCCAGCACCAGGTGGATTCCGGCGGCCCGCGCGAGCTGGGTGATCCGCACGATGGCGTCCTCGACGTCGCGCGGAGCCACCATCATCAGGTCGGCCAGCTCGTCCACGATCACCAGGAGGTACGGGTACGGCTCGTAGGTGCGCTCGCTGCCCGGCGGCGCCGTCAGCTCGCCCTTGCGCACCGCGGCGTTGAAGTCGTCGACGTGCCGGTACCCCGAGGCCGCGAGGTCGTCGTAGCGGCGGTCCATCTCCCCGACCACCCACTGCAGCGCCTCGGCCGCCTTCTTGGGGCTGGTGATGATGGGCGTGATGAGGTGCGGGATGCCCTCGTACATGGTGAGTTCGACCCGCTTGGGGTCGACCAGGATCAGCCGCACCTCGTCCGGGGTGGCCCGCATCATGATGGACGTGATCAGGCCGTTGATGCAGGTGGACTTGCCCGCTCCGGTGGCGCCGGCGACCAGTACGTGCGGCATCTTCGCGAGATTGGCGACCACGTTGGCGCCCTCGACGTCCTTGCCGAGCCCGACGAGCATGGGGTGGTCGTCGGAGGTGGCCTCGGGCGCGCGCATGACGTCGCCGAGGCTCACGATGTCCTTATCGGTGTTGGGGATCTCCACCCCGATCGCGGACTTGCCCGGGATCGGGGAGAGGATCCGCACGTCGGCGCTCTTGACCGCGAGCGAGATGTTCCTGGTGAGCGCGGTGACCTTCTCGACCTTCACCGCCGGGCCGAGCTCGATCTCGTAGCGGGTGACCGTCGGGCCGCGGGTGAACCCGGTGACGGCGGCGTCGATGTTGAACTGGTCCAGCACGCCGGTCAGGGCGGTCACGACGAGGTCGTTGGCCTTGGTGCCCGCCTTGGGCGGCGTCCCGGGCTTGAGCAGCCGCGGCGCGGGGAGTTCGTAGTCGCCGTCCACGACGCGGGACGGGATGGCGAGTTGTTCCACGCTGGCCGGTGGCGGCGTGGGGTCGGGGGCGGGCGGGCGCGGCACGGTGGTCTCCGCGGCCGCGACCGGCTGCTCGGCGGGCCGCTCCCCCGCGACGACGGGGGTGTCGTAGGGGCGCTCGTTCGCGCCGGCCACGGTGTCGAGCTCGGCCGTCTCGGCGTCGGCCTCGGCCGTGCGCCGCGAGCGGGCGCCGGTCCGGCCGCCGTCGGCGCCGTCCGGGCGTTTGGGCCGCCTGCGCCGCGGCTTCTCCTCCCCGCCGTCCAGGATGTCCATCCCGACGTCGGGGCCCTGGTCCGGCGCCGCGAGGCCGCCGACCATCTGCCGGACCCGGTCGGGGATGCGGTGCACGGGCGTGGCGGTGACCACGAGCAGCCCGAACAGCATCAGCATGAACAGCAGCACGCCGGTGACCCAGGGGGTGACGAGCTGGGAGAGCGGACCGGCGGCGACGAATCCGATCAGGCCGCCCGCCCGGCGCATCGCGGTCTGCCCGTCGGCCGGCCACGGGATCCCGTGCGCGATGTGGATCAACCCGAGCAGGCCCACCAGCAGCGCCGCCGAGCCGATGACCAGCCGCCCGACGTCGGTCCGGCCGCTGCCCGGAGTGCGCATGAGCCGCCAGGCGAACGGCAGGAACAGCAGCGGCAGCACCGGCGAGAAGGTGCCGAACGCGCCGAGCACCACCATGCGGGTGACGTCCAGCAGGGGTCCCTCGGTGTCCCACCACACGGCCGCCGCGACCAGCAGCCCGACCGCGAGCAGCACCATGCCGAGACCGTCCCGGCGCAGATCGGGGTCGAGGTCTCGGGCACCGCGGCCCACGGTGCGGGCCAGGCCGCCGACGGTGTGCGCGAGCAGCTTCCACAGGAGGAGCAGGCCGCGGCCGAACCAGGTGAACAGCAGCGCGATGGGCCCCTCGCCGCCGCCGCGCTGCGGCGGGCGGGTGGCGGGGGCATTGCGGGTACGCGAGGCGGCGGACCCGGAGCGGCGGGCCTGCGAGGAGCGGCCGGAACCGCTCCGGGCCGCTCCACCTCCGGAACGCTGGGGGGTCTTGGGCACACGCGTGGCCATGGTGGGCAGCCTACTAAGGAAGCCCCGGGCCGCTCAGCCTCTCACCGGCCATGGGCGTGTCGCCTGCGTGGCCGGGAACGCCGAGCCGGTCCGCGTGGCCGGGAACGCAGAACCGGTCTGCGTGGCCGGGAACGCCGAAGCCGTCCGTGTGGCCGCCCGCCGGGTCCCGCGCCCGGTCACACCTCCAGCACCACCGGGACGATCATCGGCCGGCGCCGGTAGGTCTCGTTCACCCAGCGGCCCATGGACCGCCGCACGAGCTGGCGGAGCTGCGCGGTGTCGTTGATGCCGTCGGCCGCCGCCCGTTCCAGCGCGTCCTGGATCTTGGGGACCACCTCGTCGTAGGCGTCGACGTCGATCCCCGAGCCGCGGGTGTGGATCTGCGGTTCCCCGACCAGCTTGCCGGAGGAGGAGTCGACCGCCACGATGACGGAGATGAAGCCCTCTTCGCCGAGGATCCGGCGGTCCTTGAGCGCGGACTCGGTGACGTCGCCCACCGAGGCGCCGTCGACGTAGACGTATCCGGCTGGCACGGCGCCGACGATCGTCGCCTTCCCGTCGGCCAGGTCGACCACGACCCCGTCCTCGGCGATCACCACGCGCTGCTCGGGCACCCCGGTGAGGGTGGCGAGCTGGGCGTGCGCCCGCAGGTGCCGCCACTCGCCGTGCACCGGCATGAAGTTGCGCGGCCGCACCATGTTGAGCACGTACAGCAGTTCGCCGGCCGGCGCGTGCCCCGAGACGTGCACGAGCGCGTTGCCCTTGTGCACGACCTTGGCTCCCCACCGGGTCAGGCCGTTGATGACCCGGTTGACGGAGTTCTCGTTGCCCGGGATCAGCGACGAGGCGAGCACGACCGTGTCGCCGGTCTCGATGCGGATCTGGTGGTCGCGGTTGGCCATCCGGGTGAGCGCCGACATCGGCTCGCCCTGCGAGCCGGTGGAGATCAGCACCGCCTCGTTGGGAGCCATGTCGTCCAGCTCCTTGATGTCCACCAGCAGGCCGCCGGGCACCTTGAGGTAGCCGAGGTCGCGCGCGATGTTCATGTTGCGCACCATGGACCTGCCGACGAACGCGACCTTGCGGCCGTGCGCCTGGGCGGCGTCGAGGACCTGCTGGACGCGGTGGATGTGGGAGGCGAAGCAGGCCACGATGATGCGCTGGCTCGCCTGGTCGAACACCTTGTCGATGACGCCGGAGATGTCGCGCTCGTGGGTGACGAAGCCGGGCACCTCGGCGTTGGTGGAGTCCGACAGCAGCAGGTCGACGCCCTCGTCACCGAACCGCGCGAACCCGGCCAGGTCGGTCAGCCGGCCGTCCAGCGGCAGCTGGTCCATCTTGAAGTCGCCGGTGTGCAGCAGCGAACCGGCGGGGGTGCGCACGCCCACGGCGAGCGCGTCGGGGATGGAGTGGTTGACCGCGAAGAACTCACAGTCGAACGCGCCGAAGCGGTGCCGCTCCCCCTCGGCCACCTGCACGAGCTCCGGTTTGATGCGGTGCTCGCCGAGCTTGGCCGCGATGAGCGCGAGGGTGAGCCGCGACCCCACCACGGGGATGTCGGGACGCTCGCGCAGCAGGAACGGCACGGCGCCGATGTGGTCCTCGTGGCCGTGCGTGAGCACCACGGCCTCGACCTGGTCCAGGCGGTCCCGGATGTGGTCGAAGTCGGGCAGGATCAGGTCCACACCCGGCTGCTCCTCCTCCGGGAACAGCACGCCGCAGTCGATGATCAGCAGCCGCCCGTCGTACTCGAATACGGTCATGTTGCGGCCGATCTCACCGAGGCCGCCGAGCGGGACGATCCTCAGCGTTCCGGCGGGCAGGGGAGGCGGGGGGCCGAGTTCCGGGTGTGGGTGGCTCATGCGGATCCTTCCGTCAACCGTTCCACTCCCACGGCGCTCGCCGGCACCGCCTGGTGCGGCGCGAGCCCGATCGGCCCCTTGACGCCGGCCGCCGCGAGGTCCTCCCGCAGCAGCGCCTGGAGCTCGAACGACGCGTCGGCCAGCGGTGTGCGCACCGCTCCCCCGGGCAGACCGAACATGTTGAGCACGGCCTTGGTGGTGATGACGCCCTGCGTGCGGAAGATCCCGGTGTAGACCGGGGTCAGCCGGCGGTGGATCGCCAGCGCGCGGGCGACGTCGCCGCCGTGGTAGGCGTCGATGAGTTCGTGCAGGTCGGCGCCGACGATGTGCCCCACGACGCTGACGAACCCGGCCGCGCCGATGGACAGCATCGGCAGGTTCAGCATGTCGGAGCCGCAGTAGTAGGCGAGGTCGGTGCGCTCCATGACCCAGGAGCTGGCGCCGAGGTCGTCCTTGGCGTCCTTGTTGGCGACGATGCGCGGGTGCTCGGCCAGCCGGACCAGGGTCTCGGAGGCGATGGGCACGCCGGTGCGTCCCGGGATGTCGTAGAGCATCACCGGCAGCTCGGTGGCGTCGGCGATGGCCGTGAAGTGGCGGAGCAGCCCCTCCTGGGGCGGCTTGTTGTAATACGGGGTCACTGTGAGCAGGCCGTGCGCGCCGGCGCGCTCGGCCGCTCGGGCGAGTTCGATGCTGTGCCGGGTGTCGTTGGTGCCGACCCCGGCGATGATGGTGGCGCGGTCGCCGACCGCCTCGACGACGGAACGCACCAGCCGGTCTTTCTCGTCGTCACTCGTCGTCGGCGACTCACCGGTGGTGCCGTTGATGACGAGGCCGTCGTTGCGCTGTTCGTCGACCAGATATGTGGCGAGTCGGGCGGCGCCGTCGTAGTCGACGTCGCCGTTCTCGTGCATGGGTGTGACCATCGCGGTCAACATCTGGCCGAAAGGCGCGTTCGGCGTAGTGCTGCCTACCATGCTGCAAACGGTACCGCGAATGGCGGACGAACGGCGCCAAGCGCCCCGGTCAGGGCGGGGAGCCTCCCGCACCGAGCGTACGAGAGGCTCTCCCTGGACGAACGAACGGCAGGCCGTCGGGTGGCGGACCGGCGGACGGCCGGGACGCGCCACCCGGTGCCCTTGGTCGACGCCGACCGGCCTCCGGCGATCAGCGTCGACGGGGCCGGAGGTTCGGCGGCTCGCGCTTGAGGGGGACGGGAGTCAGTCGTCGTTGCCCCCAACGAAAAGGCTGAGCACCCAGCTCACCACCGCGATGATGATGGCGCCCCAGAATGCCGGCCAGAAACCCTCGATGGTGAACGGGATGTCCAGCAGTCCGGCCAGCCAGCCCGTGAGCAGGAGCAGCAGCGCGTTCACGACGAGCGCGATCAGGCCCAGGGTCAGGACGTAGAAGGCGCAGCCCACCGTCTTGACGATGGGCTTGATGACGGCGTTGACCACGCCGAAGATCGCGCCCACGACCAGGTACACGGCGATCTGGCCCACGACGGAGCCGGTGGTGACCTCGATCCCGTTGACGAGCAGCACGGCCGCCCACAGGGCCACCGCGTTCACGATGATTCGAATAATGATGCTCACCTGCCCGATGCTCCCACGGTGCCCGGCCCGCGAGAAAGTCGCCGGGGACGGGATGGGGGAAATCTCGGGGGCGTCACGGAGGGGGTGGCTGTGCCGGGTCCGGGGGTGCGGCGGCGGGCCGGGGGCGCCGCACCCGCGCGGGGCGCAGATTTCCCGAACCGGTACCGGCACTGCCACGATGCGGGTGAAGGCCGGAGCCTGCCGGCCAGCGAGCGGAGGCGTCCACGTGTCGACACAACGCTTTGTCCGGTCCGCGCGCGGCGAGGATGTCGAGACCGTCGTGGCGATCCAGGTCGCCGCGTGGCGGGAACTGTACGGCGAGCTGCTTCCCGAGCCGGTGCTCGCCGAACTGTCCGGTGACGAGGCCCGGGCGCGGTTCCGGGAGCAGTGGCAGAGCTCGATCGAGCGGCCGCCCACCTCGCGGCACCGGCTGCTGGTCGCCACCGACGACCGCGCGGTCGTCGGCTTCGTCGCCATCGGCCCGGCCGAGGACCCGGACCGGTGGCCGGGCACGGACGCCGAGATCTACGCGCTGCACGTCCACGCCGACCACGTCCGCCGCGGGCACGGCAGCCGGCTGCTCAACGCGGCGGTGGACCACCTGGTGGAGGACGGTTTCCGGACCGTCCACGTCTGGACGCCGGAGGCGGACAACCCGCTGCGCGCGTTCGCCGAGGCGGCGGGCTGGCGGCCGGACGGGGCGCGCCGGGAGATCGACCTCGGCAGGCGGATACCGATGGTCCGGCTGCACGCCGCGATCGGCGACTGACGTCGCGTTCCGGCATGCCTGCGTGCCGGGACCGCCCGCGCGAATGCCGTCGTGCGCGGCGATACGGTAAGGGACGAAACACGACCAACCGGTCCCGGCTCGGTGCGCCGGGGCCGCCGGTGGAAAGTAGGAACCCGCGTGGCCACGCTCCCCGAGTGGGTCGCGGGCGCCCGCCCGCGCACGCTGCCGAACTCGATCGTGCCGGTGGCGATCGGGACGGGCGTCGCGATCGGCGCCGACGCCGCCGTGTGGTGGAAGGCCGCACTGGCCATGGTGGTGGCGCTGGCCTTGCAGGTGGGCGTCAACTACGCCAATGACTACAGCGACGGGGTGCGCGGCACCGACGCCGAGCGAGTGGGCCCGACCCGGCTCACCGCCACCCGGCTGGCGGCGCCCCGGCAGGTCCTGACGGCGGCTTGGGCGTGCTTCGCGGTGGCGGCGGTGGCCGGCCTGGTGCTGGCGCTGACGTCGGCGTGGTGGCTGGTGCTGGTGGGCGCGGTGGCGATCGTGGCCGCCTGGTTCTACACCGGCGGAGAGAAGCCGTACGGGTACCGGGCGCTCGGCGAGATCTCGGTGTTCGTGTTCTTCGGCCTGGTGGCCGTGGTCGGCACGGTGTTCGTCCAGGTGGGCGGCGCTCCCTGGCAGGGCTGGACGGCGGCGGTCGCGGCCGGGCTGCTGTCCTGCTCGGTTCTGGTGATCAACAACCTGCGCGACATCCACACCGACGCCCAGACCGGCAAGCGCACCCTGGCGGTGGTCCTTGGCGACGCCGCCACGCGAAAGCTGTACGTGGGATGTGTGGCGGCCGCGTTCGCGATCGCGGCGGTCATGGCGGCGGCCGGCCCGTGGACGCTGCTGACCCTGCTCGCGATCCCGCTGGCGATCCGGCCGGTTCGCCGGGTCCTGGGCGGCCAGCGTGGGCGGGACCTGGTGCTGGGCCTCGGCGAGACGGGGAAGATGCAGTTGGCGTTCGGGCTGCTGTTCACGATCGGGCTCGCGCTGGGGTGAGCCGGGGGCGCCCGCGTCGCCCGGTCTGTACGAGGTAGATCACAAACCGGACATCCCGCCGGTTCTTCCTTTTCTTCGCTGCCTCTCGCGGCGCCCCGTTCTCCGGGCGGTCACCGTCGCCGCAGGGCGCGTTCCAGCAGGCCGCGCAGCATTCGCTGTTCCTCGCCCGTCAGTTGCGCGAGCGGGGAATCCTGCTTGAACAGCTCGACCAACCGGGCCCGTAACTCCACGCCCGCGGGCGTGAGGACCAGCTGTTTGGCGCGGCGATCGGTCGGGTGCGGCCGGCGTTCGACCAGCCCCTGCCCCTCCAGACGGTCGATGACGAACGTCGTGTTGGACGGTTCACACCCCGTGCGATCCGCGAGCTCGCGCATGGTCAGCGGTCCGGTCAGCTCGCGCAACGCGTTGGCCTGCGGCCGGGTCAGCCCGACGAGGACCGCGCGTTCGCGCTCGTGGTCCCCGATCTGCCGGGACAGGTCGTCAACGAGCGCACAGAGCTCCCGTTCGCTGGCCGCCTGCGGCTCGGGGGTGGTCATGCCGCGATGCTAGCAGTTCCCTCAAGCATGGATATTTATTAGCTGAATAGTTCTAGCTTGCATGATTCAAGTTGAATGTTCTAGGCTCGCCGCCGAAATCGCCCTGCACGCGCTCCCCCGTCCGCCGAGTGGGAAAGGAAGCACCATGTCCTCCTCCGTCCCGAGCCCCGATGACCGCCTGCGCCGGCCGCCCGGCATCCGCTCACTGCTGATCGGCGACATCCGGGTGACCCACATCCCCGACGGCGAGGGGCGGCTCGACGGGCGCGGTTGGCTCCCCGACGTCTCCGAGGAGGAGTGGTCCGCACATTCGGACCACCTCGACGACGCGGGGAGCCTGGTCATGGGGGTCGGCGGCCTGCTGGTGGAACACGCCGGGCGGGTGCTGCTCATCGACGCGGGGATCGGCCCGGTATCGATCAGCCCACCGGTCGGCACCGTGTGGGGCGGCGCGCTGCCGGACAACCTCGCGGAGGTCGGCTACCGGCCGCAGGACGTCGAGGCGGTCGCCATCACCCACCTGCACCACGACCACATCGGATGGACATGGCACCCTGTGCCCGGCGGTGAACCGTCCCCGTTCGCGGGGGCCGGCTACCTGGTGTCCGCGCCGGAGTGGGATCAGCGCAGCCTCACCGACGAGCAGGGCCGGAAGGTCGAGGCCGCGCTCGCGCCCCGGGTCCGCACCGTGGCCGACGGAGAGGAGGTCTTCCCCGGCGTCACCGTGCTGCTGACACCGGGCCACACCCCCGGACACACCTCGTACGTCATCGCATCGGGCGGCCAGCGGCTGATCGTCCTCGGCGACGCGCTGCACTCGCCCATCCAGGTGGCGCACCCGGAGTGGGGGACCGCGGTCGACCACGATCGCGAACAGTCCATGGCCCCCCGCCGCCGCCTCATCGCCGAACTCGCCCGGCCCGACACCATCGGTTACGGCGGGCACTTCGCCGATGTGGTCTTCGGCCGGGTCGAGCAGGACGGCGACGGCCCGGCCTGGCATCCCATCGCGCCCTGACCGCCGATCGCACCGCCCGGGTGGCGGCGGCCGGGGACGCGGCGTACCGTGTCGACGCGCCCCATCCGGCGCACCTTCACGACGGTGAGGACGACATGGACGACCTACCCGAGGACACCGCGGACCGCCAGGCGGCCGCCACCGTGCGGAACGCGCTCATCGAGAGCGCCCGCCGCAGACGCAACGCCGCCGTCGGGACCCCCGGACTCATGCGCGCCATCGCGGAACGTACCGCCCGCGCCGAGACCGCGCGCATCCCCGAGCGCACCCAGCAGGAGATCGACGGGGCGTCCCCGCTCGGGACGCGCCTCGGGTCCGCACCGGCGCGTGCCGACGGACCGCCCGCCCGGCGGTTCCCGAACGCGGCGGGGCGGCAGGGCGCCCGGAAGCGTTGATCCCGGGCGGAGCGCCGCCCCGGCCACGGCGCGCCGTCTCCCCCGATGCGCGTCCGCGCCCCGGCCGGCACGGCAGCGGCGGTCAGCCGTCCAGCACCTCGCGCAGCGTCGCGATCAGGGCGTCCAGCGCCGCCGGGTAGCCGTGATCCGGCGGTGTGGCGTAGCCGACCAGGATGCCCGGTGGCCGGTGCGGGTCGGGGGTCTGCCACACCGCGCTCGTGGCCGCCACGATCAGCCCCCGGGCCGCCGCGCGCTCCGTGACGTCGGCCTCTGACGCCCCGCCCGGTGGGAGTTCGAGCAGCAGCTGCACACCCGCCGCGGCTCCGCGTGCCCGCACCTCCGGCACATCGCGGGCGAGCCGCCGGAGCAGTTCGTCGCGGCGGCGCCGGTAACGCAGCCGCTGCGCGCGGACGTGCCGGTCGTATTCGTGGTCGCGGATCAGCTCGGCGAGGACGAGCTGGCCGATGACCTCGGTACCGCTGTCGGCGTAGGACTTGGCCTCCGCGACCGGGCCCACGAGTCGGCGCGGCAGCACCATCCAGCCCAGCCGGATCCCGGGCGCGAGCGTCTTGGACGCCGTCCCGAGGTAGGCGACGTGCTCGGGCGCCATCTGCTGCAGCGCCCCCACCGGCTGCCGGCCGTAGCGGAACTCTCCGTCGTAGTCGTCCTCCACGAGCAGCCGGCCGCCCGATCCCGCCCAGCCGACCAGAGCCCGGCGGCGCTCGGGCGCGAGCACCATGCCCAGGATCGCCTGGTGGGCCGGTGTCACCACCGCCGCGTCCGCTCCGTCCGGCACTCGGGAGGCGCCCTGGTCGTCCACCGGCAGGGGCACGATCGTGGACCCGGCCCGGCGCACCGCCTCGCGGTGGAACGCGTGTCCGGGATCCTCCATCGCCACGACGGAGCGTCCGGAATCGTGCAGCACGCGGGCGAGCAGGCCGATGCCCTGCATGAAGCCGTTGGTGATGATGATCGACTCGGGATCGGCCAGTACGCCCCGGGTCCGGCCCAGGTACTCGGCGAGAGCCGTGCGCAGCGACGGGTGCCCGCGCGGGTCGCCGAGGGCGAACGAGGTGACCTCCGTCCGCGGCAGCACCCGGCGGGCCGCGCGCAGCCACGCCTCCACCGGGAACGCGGACAGGTCCGGCCGCCCGGGGCTCATGTCGTGCCGGGGCCGGGACGTGCGGCGAGCCGCGCCCACCGCGCCGCGCTGGTCGCCGGTCCCCGCTGGAAGCTCGGCGACGACGGTGCCCGATCCGCGCCGGGCGGACAGGTACCCCTCGGCCACCAGCTGCTCGTAGGCCGCCGTGACCGTCCCGCGCGCCATGCCGAGTTCGCCCGCCAGCGTCCGGGTCGCCGGAAGGCGGGTGCCCGGCGCCAGCCGCCCGTCCCTGATGGCGTCGCGCAGCGCGCGCTCCAGCCCGGCACGGCGTCCCCCTTTGGTGGGGTCGACGTCGACGTGCAGGTCGACCCCGGAAGTGGCCCAGTCCAGCGCCATGGAAATGGACCATAGCATTCCACCAATTCCGGCCTAGGGTCGAAGACATGAGCACGACGACGACACGAGAGACCGTCGAGGTTCCGCAGCGGCTCGACCTCGGTAAGCACGCCGCCTCCGCGTACCGGGCGATGCTGGGGCTGGAGCAGGCCGTCCGCGACCTCGGCCTGGAGCACTCGCTGCTGGAGCTGGTGAAGATCCGCGCCTCGCAGATCAACGGCTGCGCGTACTGCCTGGACATGCACACCAAGGACGCCGAGGCGCTGGGCGAGACCCACCAGCGGATGCACGCGCTGAACGCGTGGCGGGAGACGCCGTTCTTCACCGCGCGGGAGCGCGCCGCGCTGGCGCTCACCGAGGCCATCACCCTCGTCGCGGAGGACGGCGTCGAGGACGAGGTGTGGGAGGCGGCGGCGGAGCACTTCGACGCGTCCGAACTCGCCGCGCTGACCTGGGCCGTCGCGGTCATCAACACCTGGAACCGGGTGGCGATCACGACGCGGCAGACGCCGGGTCAGTACCGCCCGAAGACGGCGCGGTGATCTGAGGCCGCGGCACAGCGCCGCGCGCACTGTGCGTCGCCGGCAAGCCGGTGGTGCTCGCTCTTTCGCGATAGGTTCGTGTCCGCCGTCCCGGCCCTGCTACCGACAGGGCCGGGACGGTTTCGCGTCTCGGGCGGGTCACGCGACGATCGGTGTCGGGGTCCGTTTGAGGACGAACCAGACGGTGCGGCTGAAGGCATCGCCGTGGGTGCCCCAGGTCTCGGACAACGCGGCGACGAGCGCCAGGCCCCGGCCGCTCTCGTCCCACTCGCGGTCCTTCTTCGGTTTGACGACGGCCAGCCGCGATCCTTTGCCGCAGACCAGGATGCAGATCTCCTGAAAGCACGCGTCCACGGTGACGTGGAACGGTCGCGGGTACGCGAGGTGCGGCGTGGGGGTGGGGGCAAGGTCGGCGTCGCGATCGGCGTGGATGAGGGCGTTGGTCGCGAGTTCGCTGGTCAGCAGGACGGCGGTATGCACGATGTCGGGGTCCTCCCGGCGGAGGGCCGAGCGGACGAAGTCCCGGGTGGTGCCGACGTCGTCGAGGGTTCGGCCGGAGAGGTAGAGGGTCGCGGCGGAGGGGGTGCCGTCGTGTGGTTCGGACATGAGAGCTCACCTCGAAAGCTGAGATCGGTCACACCCTGTGTGGGTGCGATCACAGACAACCACACGTGAAGCTAGTTCTTCAATTGATTACGCGAATATAGTGATAGAAACTTCTGGCGAGGTCGGACGATCGAAGGGCATGCTGGACTGCCATGAGGAGTCCAACTGTGGGGCGCTGGCAATTGGCCAGGGAGATGCGCCGTCTCCGGGGTGACCGTCCGGTGGCAGAGGTGGCCAAGGCCATGCGCATGACGGTCGCGGCGGTACACCGATGGGAGACGGCCGGTCCGGAAGGAATGGTTCCGAGTAGCGGAACCATGGCGCGGCTGTTGGAGTACTACGCGATCGACGGCGAAGAAGCCGCGTGGTTGCGACATCTACGCGAGCAGGCCCGCAAGCGTGGATGGTGGCAGTCGTACACGGTGGACAAGTACTACGGCACCATGATCGGGCTGGAGGAGACAGCAAGCCGGATCCAACTCTTCGGCTCCCAACTGGTGCCGGGGCTGCTACAGACACGTGAATACGCCCACGCCGTAGTTCGCGCCACATGCCCCGACGAGTCAGCGGACGTGATCGACCAACGTGTCGAGGTGCGGATGCAACGCCAAAAGCGCTGGGCGTCGGCTGAATCGCCGAAACTCTGGGCCATCGTCGGCGAGACGGTCATCCGACAGCGCGTTGGCGGAACACGAGTCATGGCGGAGCAGTTGACCCGAATGATCGAGCTTGCCGACAGCCCCAAGTTGCACCTTCAGGTCATCCCATACTCGGTCGGTGGCCACGCCGCGCTTGAAGCCAGCGCGTTCCAGATCCTCCGCTTGGACGAGATCGACCTCTCGGTGATTTACCTCGAAAGCCGCCGCAGTAGTCTTTACCTCGAAGAACAGGCCGATATCGACGACTATCAGAACGTCTTCGACCACCTTCGAACCGCAGGCTTGGGCACGGTCCAGACACGTGAGCTGCTGGTGAAGGTCAGAGACGAAATGCGGAAGGAATGACATGCTCGCTGAGCAGGAGTTTCGCGCTCAGGCTGCGGACCGCTGGCACAAGTCCAGCTTCAGCGGCAGCGACGGCGGCTGCGTCTTCATCGCGCGCGTCGGCGACACCGTCGGCATCATCGAGGCCGACGACCCGACCGACACCTCAGCCCCCGTCGTTCTCACCCCCATCGAGAACTTCCGCAAGTTCATCGCGGGAGCCAAGGCCGGCGAGTTCGACCTCTGACGGCTCCCTCACCGCCCCGTGCGGCCCGGCCACGCTGGTTCGGGCCGCCCCGACGAGGGTATTGCTCGGTATCAACATGGCGCGGGAGCACGGTTCTATGGCAGTCGAAAGTCACCACACCAGGTGGCGCAAGTCCAGCTACAGCAACGCCGGCGGCGAGTGCGTCGAAGTAGCGTCTCTTTCTGGGACTCGACTTGTGCGGGATTCCAAACAGGCGAATGCCGATCGGCTGGCCTTCTCCTCGACCGCATGGAACGCTTTCCTCGGCGCCGTCAAGGCCGGCGAGTTCGACGTCTGAGCGCTCTCTCCGCATCGTGTGGCCCGAGCCTGCCGATCGGGCCACACTTGTCTGTCATGCACTCGGTCTCCGTCGCCGCCGCCATCGTAGACGCTGACGGCCGCCTCCTCACCGTTCAGCGAGCCGACAACGGCCACTGGGAACCGCCCGGCGGCGTCCTCGAACTCGGCGAGTCCATCGAGGACGGCCTGCGCCGAGAGGTCCTGGAGGAGACCGGCCTCCACGTCGGTATCGAAGCCTTGACCGGCGTCTACAAGAACATCAAGCTCGGCGTCGTCGCCCTCGTTTTTCGCTGCCATCCCACCGGTGGGCGACTCTGTCTCTCGGGAGAGACGACCGCCGTCGAGTGGGTCACGCCTGACGAGGTCCGCTCCCGAATGGCGCCCGCCTATGCGGTCCGCTTGCTCGACGCCGTCGCCTCCGGCCCGCCCCAGGTCCGCACGCATGACGGACATGACCTGGTCGGCTGATCTCCACGGGATGCGACGACGGCGGATGGTGCGGTACCTGTCCGAGGACGAGATCCGGCCACTCCTCGATGAACCGGACGACTGAGCGCCCGGCCTCACCGTCGCGCGTGGCGGATCCGCAGCCGTCCGTACTCCATGGCGCCGGAGATCTTGATCGTCGGCCCGCCGGGGCGGGCGTTCGGTCGCGGCTTGTAGCGCGGGAACTTCCACGTCGTTCGCAGGCCGTCGAAGTCGACGACCGCGTCGCGCGGCACCGTGATCCTGGCCCCGCCGGTGCCGAGCTGCAGTTCGATGTCGATCACCGGGTGCTCGATGACCGCCCGGGACAGGTCCAGGCGCACCCGGCCGAACGCCGACACGACCTTGAGGAACCGCGGCACCCGCCAGGCGCCGCGCCGCCGGATCCTGCCGCTGGCGGCGGCCAGCGTGGCCGTGTTCTCCGCGGGCCCCGCCGGGAGTGCGGACAGCGCGGACATGAGTTCGCCGCGCGTCCGGGCGGTGAGCGCCGACTGGAGCCCTTCGTCCATCTCCTCGTGCGAGATGTGTCCTTCGGCGTACGCCTCCTGCAGTCGCTGCACGGCCGTGGCGCGGTCGTCTTCGGTTAACCGTGACGACGGGTCTTCCGGCAGAGTGGTCACCGTTGCACTTTAGACCCGGCCGGTGATGCCCACGCCCCGAGGCGCCTTGAGGGCGGGACTTCCGGTGCGGGACCGCCCGCTCGCCACGGGGCGCGGCTCGCCCGATTCGCTGGCCAATGCGGCACGGGCGCTACCGCACCGCCGCCCGCCACGCCTCGTCGAGGACGCGGTCGGACTCGTACGTCCGCCGCGCCAGCGCCCGCCACAGCACCCCCGGCCCCGCCAGGTCCAGCCGGTGCGGTCCGGCCGGCCCGTCCGGGACCGAACCGAGGGCGGCGACCTGCCCGATCACCCGGTCGCCGCCCAGCACGCCCGGGAGTTCCCGCAGCTCGGCGTCGCGCAGGTCGAGGTCCTCGACAAGCAGCTCCCGTCCCCCGTGCGTCACCCGGGTCGCCGACCGCAGCGCCCCGCCGCGCTCCCCCGTGCGGCCCAGCACCAGCGTCTCCCGCCACGCGAGCCGCGCCCCGGCCGCCAGCGACACGGTGATCTCCCGCAGCACGTCGGCCCCCTCGGAGACGATGAACGACGGCTCGGTCCACGTCATCCGCGCGCCCTCGGCCAGCGTGATGTCCACACGCCACGCGGCACGGCCGCCGCGTGCGTTGTAGGCGACCGTGCCGTTCGGGTCCACGAGGTCGAGGTGGGCCCCCGGACCGACATTGACGTGCAGCCGCAGGTCGTCTCCGGCGCACAGCGACGCGCGGACCGCCGCCAGCACCACGCGCAGGCCCGGACCCGGTCTGCGCATCACGCGGGGACGCAGGAACGTGCCGGTCTCCAGGCGGACGGGGTACGTCCGGCCGCCGCCGGACGCGACGGTGACGGTCGTGGGCGTGCCGGACGTCAGGCCCGCCTCTCGCGGCCCGTGCTCGCGGTCGGCCGGTGTCTCGGCGCCCGGCCGTACGGTCGGCGCGGTCAATGGACGTGCGCGTGCGGCCCGTGCTCGTGGCCGTGGTCGTGGCCGGAAGGAACGTGGCTGTGCGGGGCCATCGGGCCGGGGTCCTGCGGCACGTGCCGGCCGTCGACGTGCTCTGCCAGCACCCCGCGCACCCAGGCGCACAGCTCCGCGACCGACGCCGCGTCGGACCGCGACAGCGCCAGCACCGGCCGGCCGTCCCGCGCCCGCTCGGCGTCGGCCACCATCCGGACGACGTCCACGCCGACGTAGGGCGCGAGGTCGGACTTGTTGACGACCAGCAGGTCGGCCCGGCCGATGCCCGGACCGCCCTTGCGGGCGACATCGCCGCCGCCGGCCACGTCGAGGCAGAAGATCTGCGCGTCGATCAGCGCGGGGCTGAAGGTCGCGGTGAGGTTGTCGCCGCCGCTCTCCACCAGCACGAGGTCGAGCGGCGCGAACTCCTCCTCCAGGTCCTCGACGGCGTCGAGATTGGCGGTGATGTCGTCGCGGATCGCCGTGTGCGGGCAGGCGCCGGTCTCGACGGCGCGGATGCGCTCGGCCGCCAGCACGCCCGCGGAGCGCAGGAACCTGGCGTCCTCGTCGGTGTAGATGTCGTTGGTGACGACGGCCATCGCGAACTCGCCGGACAGTTCGCGGCACAGCGTGGCGATGAGTGAGCTCTTCCCGGTGCCGACCGGACCGGCGACGCCGAGGCGCAGCGTCCGGCGGCCGGGAGATGCCGGGAATACCGGGGACGTGGTGGGGTCAGGCAACGAACAGCCTCCTCGTGCTCTGGGCGTGCTCTGCCGCCCACTGGTCGATGAGCGGGGCGGATCTGGCGGGCAGGCCGACTGGCGCGGTGACGGCCACGGCGGCGCGGACGGCCGCCTCGATGTGGTCGGTGGCGTCCACGACCCACCGCACGGTGGCGAGCGGATCGCCGGGGTGCAATTTGAGCGCGGCGGCGGTGACGGTCTGCGCGTCGTCGTAGAGGACCGCGCGGGCGGTCTGCGCCTCGGTGAGGCCGAGCGCGGCGCCGAGCGCTCCGAGCACCACCGGACGCAGTGGCCGGAGCCCGGGGGTGGCCGCGGTCGCGGTCGCCAGCGCGGCCACCGCCGGATGGCCGGGGCGCAGGGCGCGGGCCAGGCGCGTCAGCCCGCGGCCGAGCGAGGCCGAGGCCGCCCGCAGGGGCGCGCTGGGCGTCCGTGCGGCGAGGGCGGCCTGCACCGGCCCATAGTCGACCGGCCGTCCGCGGCCCGCCCTCAGGGCGAGCACGGCCGCCGCGGCCTCCGTGCGAGCGACGGTCCGCAGCCGGGCCCGGATGTAGGCGGGCACCTGTTCGGCCGCCAGCCCGGCGGCGACGGCCCCCTCCAGCGTGGCGGAGTGCGCGTGGCCGCCGGTGGGCAACCGCGCGTCGGCGAGCAGCAGCGCGCCGAGTGCGCCGGTCCCGTCTCCCGAAGAGGGGCGCTCCGCCGCGCCCGGGCGGTCCTCATCGGCCACCGGAGCCCCCTTTCCACCGCCGTATCCGAACGATCCGGGCGACCGCCTCGCCGCCACGGACCGGTCCCGTCCGGGACGCGTTCTCCGCACCGTGGCACAGCGCGACGGGCGGCCCGAGACTCGGGACGCACCCCCGCCCCACGGCCGTCCCTCCCCCGGCCACGCTCCCCACCTGCCGACGGCGGCGCCCGTCACCATCGGCGTGCACGTGTGCGGCATCCGGTCGCCGGGCGCGCTGGAACGAGAGCCCCCGAAGCCGGGTGGCGCCTCGCACGGGCGCACCCGCCCGGCAAAGGACCGCGTCGATGGTCGGCTGGACTCGTTCATGGCCGTACGTGCGTCCTCCGAACGGTCCCGCGTCCGCTTGAACCGATCCATGGCCTCGGGGTCATCGCCGCGATCACTCCGTCCCGGCGCCGAACGGTCTCGTACGGGGCCGGCTCCGCATCGGCCGGTCCGGGGAGGGCGGCTCGCGCCGCCACATCGAGAGCGACCGGTGTCCGAGTCGCCGTCGCGCCTCCGGGACCACGCCCCCATGTGATCCGCAGGCACGGCCGCCGGGTCGATGCCCGGCCGCCGAGGGCAACGCGGCTCCTCCGGACCGGCCGCCAGGCCATTCGGTCCGGCCCACCGGACCGGCCGAAGCCCTTTGCGGCTCCCGGAAACGCGCGGGTCCTGCTGGTCGAGCCCGTCGAGCGGGCCGAGCATGGTGGTCCGTTCCCTCTCAGCGGCCGGGCGCTCCGCGGGCCGCTCACCGCCGCCGTCCCTGCCGGGGCTCGCCCGCCCTGGAGCCGGGCAGCGGCGTGGGCGAGGGGGCGGCCGCAGCCGGACGTCACACCGGTGAACCGGCCGCACGTGGCCGTCGGTCTCCGCACCGTTCCTCCCCTCTCGCACGCACGCTGTTGCCCCCGCCGCGCGACGATCGCCAGGTGACCGGCGGGCCGTCACCGGTCACGCGGATGACGCCGTTCGCGGGCCGGACGCTCTGCCGCCCGGGCCGGAGCCGTCGTCACCGCTAGAACATCGAATACCGCTGGGTCAGCGGCAGTTCGCCGACCGGATGGTCCGCACCCTCGGGGTCCACCTCGTAGCCGTCGATGGTCACCCGGAACGTCTCGGGGTCCACCGAAATGCTCGGCAGCGCCGTGTTGTTCGGCAGGTCGGCCTTGGTCACCTCCCGGGTCGGCCGCACCGCCGAGAGACGGCGGCGCAGACCGAGGCGGTCGGCCAGGCCGTCCTCCAGGGCCGCCGGGGACACGAAGGTGGTGGCCAGGTGCGGGGCCGACGCGGTGGCCGCGGCCAAGCCACGGCGCATCAGCATCGGCTGGGCGGTGGGAATGGTGGCGTTGGGGTCGCCTTGCGGGGCGTACACGATCGCGCCGCCCTTGACCACCGCGGCCGGGCGGATGCCGAAGAACGCCCGGTCCCACAGCACGAGGTCGGCCAGCTTGCCGGGCTCCACCGAGCCGACCTCGTGGTCGATCCCGTGGGCCACCGCCGGGCAGATCGTGTACTTGGCGACGTAGCGCCGGGCACGCTCGTTGTCGGCCGGCAGCGCGGTGGAGCGCAGGCCGTGCCGGTTCTTCATCACGTGCGCCACCTGCCACGTCCGGCAGATCACCTCGCCGATGCGCCCCATCGCCTGGGCGTCGGACGAGGTCACCGACATCGCGCCCAGGTCCTGGAGGATGTCCTCGGCCGCCATGGTGGTGTCGCGGATGCGGGAGTCGGCGAACTGGACGTCGGCCTCCACGTCGGGGTTGAGGTGGTGGCAGACCATGAGCATGTCGTGATGCTCGGCCACCGTGTTGACCGTGAAGGGCAGCGTGGGGTTGGTGGAGCCCGGGATGATGTTGGGTTCCCCGGCCAGCACGATGACGTCGGGGGCGTGCCCGCCGCCCGCTCCCTCGGAATGGAACACGTGGATGCCGCGCCCGCCGATGGCCGCGATGGTGTCCTGGACGTAACCGGCCTCGTTCAGGCTGTCCGCGTGCAGCGCGACCTGCAGGCCGAACTCCTCGGCCGCGCGCAGGGCCGCGTCGATCGCGGCCGGGGTGGATCCCCAGTCTTCGTGCACCTTGAGCCCCGCCGCGCCCGCGAGCGCCTGCTCGCGCAGCGCGGCGTGGCCGACCGTGTTGCCCTTGCCGAGCAGCAGGACGTTGAGCGGCACCTCGTCGAGGGCACGGTGCACCATGGCGAGGTTCCACGGTCCCGGGGTGACCGTCGTCGCCTTGGTCCCCTCGGCCGGGCCGGTCCCGCCGCCGACGACGGTCGTGGTTCCGGTGGCCAGTCCCTCGTACAGCATGTCGGTGTTGAGCAGGTGAACGTGGGTGTCGATCGCGCCGGCGGTCAGGATGCGCCCCTCGCCGGCCAGCACCTCGGTCCCCGGCCCGATGAGCAGGTCGGGATGCACACCGTCCATGATGTCGGGATTGCCGGCCTTGCCGACGGCGGTGATCCGGCCGCCGCGCACGCCCACGTCCGCGCGGACGATCCCCCAGTGGTCCAGCACCACCACGTTGGTGATGACCAGGTCGAGCGCGCCTTGAGCGGCGGTCGCGGTGCCCTGCAGCATGGACTCGCGGATGGACTTGCCGCCGCCGAAGACGGTCTCGTCGCCGCCGGCGCAGTGGTCCTGCTCGACCTCGATCCACAGGTCGGTGTCGGCAAGGCGGATCTGGTCGCCCGTGGTCGGGCCGTAGAGGGCGGCGTACTCGCCGCGCGCGATCTCACTCACCGTCGGTCCCCCGCTGTTCGGTGCCGCGTACCTGGATGCCCGGAACGTGCCGTCGGCCGCCGAGCGCGACGATGGCCAGCCGTTTCTCGTCGCCGGGCTGGAAGCGCACCGAGGTGCCGGCCGCGATGTCCAGCCGGAACCCCGCCACGGAGGCCGGGACCAGGTCGCCGTCGGCGGTCTCTTCGCGAATGCTGAGGGCGGCGTTGACGTCGGCGAGGTGGATGTGCGAGCCGACCTGCACCGGCCGGTCACCGTCGTTGCACACGATCACGGTGCGCCGTTCCCGGCCCGCGTTGATGGTGACGGCGCCGTCGCGGACCCGGATGGCCCCCGGTTCGGGGCCGCCCGCGGGGTCCGGCGCGTCCGGGCCCGGCCGGACGGGGTGGCTGAGCGTCACCAGTTTGCGCCCGTCGGGAAAGGTGGCCTCGACCTGAACGTGCTCGATCATCTCCGGCACCCCCGGCATGACCTGCTCGCTCCGGAGCACCCGCACGCCCTCGGCCATGAGCTGCTCGACGGTGCCGCCCTCCCGGGCACGTTCCAGCACCCAGCAGGAGAGCAGCGCGACCGCCTCGGGGTGGTTGAGCCGGACCCCGCGTTCCAGCCGGTCGCGCGCCACCATGCCGGCCACGCTGAGCAGCAGCTTCTCCGTGTCCGACGGAGTCAGGAACATGGGCGCCCTCCCCACGGCGCGTATGGCGCGCCGCCCGGCAACAGACGCTCTTTATAGAACGGGGATCGGGGTGGGCAGGTTACAGCCGTGTAAATCCGAGGGCGGGGGACCACTCCCGGCGAAGAAACGGCGTGCCGCTCCGGGCGGCACGCCGAAGGCCGTCACTCCTGCGGGCCACCGATCCGCGGCCACCGGGCGGCGGTGGCTCACCCCAGTCCGAGCAACGGCTCCAGCCCCACGGTCAGCCGGTCCGGCAGCTCCGCCACCCGGCGCACGCCCAGCAGCACGCCCGGCATGAAGGATTCCCGGTTCATGGAGTCGTGCCGGATCGTGAGCGTCTCGCCGTGCGTGCCGAACACGATCTCCTGGTGCGCGATCATTCCGGTGATCCGCAGCGCGTGCACCCGCACACCCTCGACGTCGGCGCCGCGCGCTCCCTCGATCTCCGAGGTGGTGGCGTCCGGCATCGGCGCCGATCCGGCGGCGGCGCGGGCCTGGGAGACGAGTTCGGCGGTCCGGTAGGCGGTTCCGCTGGGGGCGTCGGCCTTGTTCGGGTGGTGCAGCTCGATGACCTCGACCGATTCGAAGTAGGGCGCCGCCTGCTGGGCGAAGTGCATCATCAGGACGGCGGCGATCCCGAAGTTGGGTGCGACCAGCACGTTCACGCCCGGGTGCTCGGCGAGCAGCCCGCGCAGCTCGGTCAGCTTCGCCTCGTCGAACCCGCTGGTGCCCACGACGGCGTGGATGCCGTTGCCGATCAGCCACCGCAGGTTGTCCATCACCGCGTCGGGGTGGGTGAAGTCCACCACCACGTCCGCGCCGAGCACCTTGTCCCGCTCGGCGGCGACGTCGACGCCGGCCACCAGCTCCGTGTCGTCCGCGCCCTCCACGGCCCGGACCACTTCCGACCCCATGCGCCCGTGAGCGCCGAATACTCCAACCTTGATCACGGGATCACCGTACCGAACACGCCGGTGGTCCCGCCGCCCGGCGGGGCCACCGGCGGAGGGTCAGCCGCAGCTCTCGCCGTAGGCGGTCAGCGCCGCCTCGACCGTCTCGCGCGTCTCTTCGGCGTTGGCGTAGCCGTCCAGCTCGACCTCCTTGCGCCCGTCCGGGAGGTCCTTGTACACGCGGAAGAACGACTCGACGCGTTCCCGCTCGATCTCCGGGAGGTCGGAGATGTCGGCGATGTCGGCGTAGGTGGGGTCGACGTCGTCGGTCGGGACGGCGATGACCTTGTCGTCCTCCTCGCCGCCGTCCACCATCCGCAGGGTGCCGATGGGTCGCACCTGGACCACGGAGCCGGGAACCAGCGGCTCTCGGGTGAAGACGAGCACGTCCAGCGGGTCTCCGTCGCCGGCGGTGGTCCGCGGCAGCGAACCGTAGTTGGCGGGGTAGGCGACCGGCATGGACTGGAAGCGGTCGGCGACGAGCTGGCCGTTCTCGGCGTCGATCTCGTACTTGGTGAAGCTGCCCTGCCCGATCTCGATGACAGCGGCCACCCCCTCCTCGGCGGCGTCGCCCGGCTCGGGCTGGGGGTACCCGAAGGGGTGGGTGTAGCCGCCCGGCTCGGCCGCGAAGCAGCCGTCGGCCGGCTCGGCGGGCGCCGACCCGGGGGAGGCGGCGATCGCGGTGGACACGCCCCAGAACAGCGCCGCGGCCACCGGTACGGCGGCGATGGCGGCGATGGTGCGGGCGGAGGGTCGGGCCACGGGAGACACGTCCTTAGGGGAGGAAACGGGATGAATCCGGCAGTCGGCATGCCGGTGGGCGATGATTCCGCCACGCGGTGAACGCACGGGCAACACCACCGGACGATCCCGTGATCCGCCCTCGAACAGAGGTGCCGGGGGGCAACGGCGGTCAGGCGGTGCGCCGCCGCGGTGATAGCGGGCGAGGGCGGGTCACAGCCGCGTGGCCGTGCGGACGAGTGCGGCGAGGGCGAGAGAACGGCTGTGCGTGGGCCAGGCGATGTGGGTGACGACGGGGGGCGCGTCGGTCACGGGCACGACGGCGTGCTCGGCCCACAGCCAGGCGCGGGCGGACTCGGGGTAGAGGGCCACGGTGCGTCCGAGGGCGATGAGCTGAGTCAGCTGCCCCTGGTCGTGGATCTCAGGACCCGGGCCGGGCGGGTAGCCGCCGTGGCGGGGCCAGCGGGCGAGCGGGAGATCGGGGATGTCGCTGACCTCGGCCAGGGACAGCGACGCGCGTGCGGCGAGGGGATGTCCGGCGGGCAGAATGGCCACCTGCCCTTCCGTCGTCAACTCCTCGCTGTCGAACCCGGCGAGGGAGTTGAACGGCGCGTGCATGAGCGCCACATCAGCACGGCCGTCGCGCAGCATCCCTTCCTGCTCGCACGTGCCGCTCAGCAGCACCTCGATCTCGGCGGCGGCGGGCTCGGCCGCGTAGGCGTCGAGAAGCTTGTGCAGCAGTTCGTGAGACGCCCCGGACTTCACCGCCAGCACCAGGCGGTCGCGAGGACGACCCGAACCGTCGACGCCACCGGCGCGACGGGTACGGCGAGCGGCGGCGGTGACCGCGTCGAGGGCCGCGCGCCCCTCGTGCAGCAGCATTTCCCCGGCACCGGTCAGGGAGACACCGCGGCGGTCACGCTCCAGCAGGCGGACGCCGAGGCGCCGCTCAAGCTGCTGGATCGCCCGGGACAGCGGCGGCTGGGCGATGCCGAGACGCTCGGCGGCGCGGCCGAAGTGCCGTTCCTCGGCGACGGCCACGAAGTACCGCAACTCGCGGGTCTCCAAGGCGTCCATGGCCACAGAGCGTACTCGGTGATACCTACCGGGTATGACAGCTCACCGCATCGGTATTGGCCGCGCCGCTCGTCCGCGAGCGAACATCGATGGCACGAGCGAAACGAGATCGCGCGAGTGAACCGCGCGAGCACGGGGTGCCGTCGACGAACGGCGGCCCCAGTGACGACTCGCCCTCTGCGGTATCCGGCTCAGCAGGAAAGACAGGCATGAACGCACACTCCCCGTCACTGCCCGGCGGCACTTGGGCCCTGGGCGATCTGACCGTCACCCGCTTCGGCTACGGCGCCATGCAGCTCGCCGGACCCGGGGTCATGGGCCCGCCCGCCGACCGCGACGGCGCACTCGCCGTCCTGCGCGAGGCCGCCGATCTCGGGATCACCCATATCGACACCGCCGGCGCGTACGGACCACGCGTCACCAACCAGCTGATCCGGGAAGCACTGCACCCCTACTCGCAGCACATCGTCACCAAGGTCGGCGCGGTCCGCGATCAGCAGGGCGGCTGGCCCCCTGCCCGGCGGCCCGAGGACCTGCGCCGCGCCGTCCACGAGAACCTTGACGACCTCGGGCTCGATTCGCTCGATGTGGTCAATCTCCGGATCGGCAGCGCCCTCGGCCCCCAGCCCGGCTCACTCGCCGAACCCTTCGAGGCCCTCGTGGAGCTCCAGCGGCAGGGCCTCATCCGGCACCTCGGAGTGAGCAACGTGACGGCGGAACAGGTCGCCGAGGCGCAGGCGATCGCACCGATCGTGTGCGTGCAGAACCTGTACAACCTCGCCCACCGGGAGGACGACGAGCTGATCGACGAACTCGCCGGCAAGGGCATCGCCTACGTGCCCTTCTTCCCGCTCGGCGGCTTCACCCCGCTGCAGTCCACGGCGCTTTCCGCCGTGGCCGCCCGGCTGGGCGCGACGCCGATGTCGGTCGCGCTGGCCTGGCTGCTGCGGCGGTCGCCGAACATTCTGCTCATCCCCGGCACCTCGTCGGTGGCGCACCTGCGCGAGAACGTCGCCGGCGCGGGACTCTCGATCCCCGACGAGGAACTCGCCGAGCTGGACAAGATCGGTCGCTAGCGGGACGCGGCCCGGCCACCGGCACGCCCACGAGGCCGTGGCGGTACAACGCCCGCCGCGTCATCGGCGGCCGAAAGGCGGGTGCCCATCGCGCGCGCCGCGCGGGACGCCAACGGCGGCGCCGCCGCGCAAGGGCGGAAGTTCCGCAGGAGAGGCAGGCCGCACTCTCCGGGCCGTGATCGCGGTCGGCATCGACCGCCTCCGGCGCGAGACGGTCTCCGGCACGGCGACCGTCTCGCACGGCATCGGCCACAACGTCGGTCCGCCCCGTCCGGTGTCACCCGGCACCGCCGCGACCAGCGATGGAACCGGCTTCGCCGGCCTCATCGGCGTCCAGTGCCCAGACCCGCTCGGCCCGCATCGCCCCCCAACGCCGACGGGCGGCCCGGTCCGCGCCGGTGCCGCCCGTCCGCCGCTCGCCCAGGGCCGCTAGAACTCCCGCCCCTCCTCGTAGGGGCCGATCACCGCCAGGGCCTGCGGCCGGCCGAGCACGTCGGCCGCGACGGCGCGGACGTCGTCCATCGTGACCGCGTCGAACAGCGCCAGGTCCTCGTCCAGCGAATAGTGCCGCGGGTAGGACAGCTCGTGCTGGGTGAGTCGGCTCATCCGCGAGTTGGTGCCCTCGGTTCCCAGCACCCACGAGCCGCGGATCTGGCCCTTGGCCCGCGCCAGTTCCTCGTCGGTGATGCCTTCCGCGGCGGCTTTGGCCAGCTCGCCGCGGCAGACCGACAGCACTTCGTCGATCTTCTCCGGCAGGCAGCCCACGTACACCTGGAAGATGCCGGTGTCGGAGTAGGACGCCGGGTAGGCGTGCACGGAGTAGGCGAGCCCGCGCTTCTCCCGCACCTCCTGGAACAGCCGGGACGACATGCCGCCGCCCAGCGCCGACGCCAGCACCTTCAGCGCGTACCAGCGGTCGTCGGTGCGGGTCAGTCCCTCCGTGCCCAGGATCAGGTGCGCCTGCTCGGTCTCGCGCGCCAGCAGCGCGCTCCCGGCGTTGAGCGGCACCGCCGGCCCGCCGATCCGCGGGCGGACGGGGCGGGCGTCCCCGGCCGCCGCCAGCTGTGGCTCGAAGGCCGCCCGCACCCGGCGCACCACGTCGTCGTGGTCCAGGTTGCCGGCCGCGGCCACCACCAGCCGGCTCGGCAGGTAGCAGTCACGGTACTGCTCGAAGATGCGGTCGCGCGGCAGCGCCTTGATGGTCTCGTTGCTGCCGAGCACCGGCCGGCCCAGCGGGGAACCGCCGAAGACGTGCGCGGCGAAGACGTCGTCCACGAGGTCGCTCGGCTCGTCCTCGTACATGGCGATCTCCTCCAGGATCACGCCACGCTCCGTCTCGACCTCGTTCGGGTCGAGGACCGAATTCGCGACCATGTCGCTGACCACGTCGATCGCCAGCGGCAGGTCCCGGTCGAGGACCTTCGCGTAGTAGGTGGTCTGCTCCTTGGTGGTGTAGGCGTTGTGGTCCGCGCCCACGCCGTCCAGCAGCGCGGAGATCTCCAGCGCGTCGCGGCGCGTGGTGCCCTTGAAGAGCAGGTGCTCCAGGAAGTGCGCAGACCCCGCGTGTGCCGCGTCCTCGTCCCGCGAGCCGGTGGTGGCGGAGATACCGAAGGCCGCCGAGCGCACCGCCGGCATGGTCTCGGTGACGACCCGGAGGCCGCCGGGCAGCACGGTGCGGCGCACGAGGCCGGCGCCGTCCTGCGGCGTCTGCAGCGTGACGGTGGTGTCGGGTTCCTGCTCGGCCGCGATGGGGACTGCTGCGCTCATACGTCCTTCCCTCGACGCCGTCACCGGACGGCGTGCCCGAACCTGGCGGGGCGGCCGCACCCTCACGGTACGGCCGCCCCCATATTGCCCTTGTCCGCAGACGCGGATCAGGTGTTCTCGCCGCGGCCACCGCGGGTGCGGCGGCGACGGCGCTCGGCGCCCTCGCCCGCAGGCTCGGCCGGCTTCTCGCCGGCCCGCTCCGCGCCCTCGGCCTCGTCGCCGCCGGCCGCCTCGGCCTCGATCACCTCGACGGGGACCAGCGACAGCTTGCCCCGGTCGTCGATCTCACGGATCTCGACCTGGATCTTCTCGCCGATGCTGATCACGTCGTCGATGTTCTCGATGCGCTTGCCGCCGTGCAGCTTGCGGATCTGCGAGATGTGCAGCAGACCGTCCTTGCCCGGCAGCAGGGACACGAACGCGCCGAACGCGGTGGTCTTGACGACGGTGCCCAGGTACCGGTCGCCGACCTCCGGCATCGTCGGGTTGGCGATGCTGTTGATCGTGTCGCGGGCCGCCTCGGCGGACGGGCCGTCGGTGGCGCCGATGTAGATCGTGCCGTCGTCCTCGATGGTGATCTCGGCGCCGGTCTCGTCCTGGATCGAGTTGATCATCTTGCCCTTGGGGCCGATGACCTCGCCGATCTTGTCGACGGGAACCTTGACCGTGAGGATGCGCGGCGCGTGCGGGCTCATCTCGGCCGGACGCTCGATGGCCTCGGCCATGACGTCCAGGATGGCGAGTCGCGCGCCCCGGGCCTGCTGCAGCGCGGCGCCCAGCACCGAGGCCGGGATGCCGTCGAGCTTGGTGTCGAGCTGGAGCGCGGTGATGAGCTCGCGGGTACCGGCGACCTTGAAGTCCATGTCGCCGAACGCGTCCTCCGCGCCGAGGATGTCGGTGAGCGCGACGTACTCGCCGCCCTCACTGATCAGCCCCATGGCGATGCCGGCCACCATCTCCTTGAGCGGCACACCGGCCGACATCAGCGACATGGTGGAGGCGCACACCGACCCCATGGACGTCGAGCCGTTGGACCCGATGGCCTCCGACACCTGCCGGATGGCGTACGGGAACTCCTCGCGGCTCGGCAGCACCGGGATGAGCGCCCGCTCCGCCAGCGCGCCGTGCCCGATCTCGCGGCGCTTGGGCGAGCCCACGCGGCCGGTCTCACCGGTGGAGTACGGCGGGAAGTTGTAGTTGTGCATGTAGCGCTTGGTGCGCTCCGGGTTGAGCGTGTCGACCATCTGCTCCATGCGCAGCATGTTCAGGGTGGTCACGCCCAGGATCTGGGTCTCACCCCGCTCGAACAGCGCCGAGCCGTGCACCCGGGGCAGCACGCCGACCTCAGCGGTCAGCTGCCGGATGTCCTTGACGCCACGGCCGTCGATGCGCACCTTGTCGCGGATGATCCGCTCACGGACGAGTTGCTTGGTGAGCGACCGGAACGCCGCGGAGATCTCCTTCTCGCGGCCCTCGAAGTCCTCGGCGAGCTTCTCGCCGGCGAGCGCCTTGACCCGGTCGAGCTCGGACTCGCGGTCCTGCTTGTCGGCGATGGTCAGGGCCGTGGCCAGCTCCTCGCGGACCGCGTCCTCGACCGCCTGGTACACGTCCTGCTCGTAGTCGAGGAAGATCGGGAACTCGGCGGTCTCCTTGGCGGCCTGGTCGGCGAGCGCCTGCTGCGCCTTGACCAGCACCTTGATGAACGGCTTCGCCGCCTCCAGGCCCTCGGCCACGGTCTGCTCGTTGGGCCCGACGGCGCCGTCGGCCACCAGCTTGAGCGTGTTCGGGGTCGACTCGGCCTCGACCATCATGATCGCGACGTCGCCGTCGGCGAGCACCCGGCCGGCCACCACCATGTCGAAGGTGGCCTCGGCGAGCTCGGAGTGGGTCGGGAACGCCACCCACTGGCCGTCGATCAGGGCGACGCGCACGCCGCCGATCGGGCCGGAGAACGGCAGGCCGGCGAGCTGGGTGGACATCGACGCAGCGTTGATCGCGACCACGTCGTAGAGGTGGTCGGGGTGCAGCGCCATGACCGTCTCGACGATCTGGATCTCGTTCCGCAGCCCGTGCGCGAACGACGGCCGCAGCGGGCGGTCGATCAGCCGGCAGGTGAGGATGGCGTCCTCGGACGGACGGCCCTCACGGCGGAAGAACGAGCCGGGGATCCGGCCCGCGGCGTACATCCGCTCCTCGACGTCCACCGTCAGCGGGAAGAAGTCGAGGGTGTCCTTGGGACGCTTCGAGGCGGTGGTGGCCGAGAGCACCATGGTCTCGTCGTCCAGGTACGCGGCGGCCGAACCTGCGGCCTGCCGGGCCAGCCGACCGGTCTCGAAGCGGATGGTACGGGTGCCGAAGCGGCCGTTGTCGATAACGGCCTCGGCGGAATACGCGCCCTCCATGGGCGACCTCCTACACGGATTGGATCATGTGTTCCGATCCCGCGTCCGTGCCCCGAAAAAATCAGTACGTCGTCGAGTGTCGTCTCGACCGGACGGCGCGGCGCGACTCGCCGACGCGGTGCTCGATGGTCCTTGACGGCCGGCCATCGATCGAAGCCCTCGGCGCGCCCAAAAGGGCGAGCCGAAGACCACTACCGAGGACCGGCCCCGACGCGGCAACCGAGGGTAGGAGCGCGGGAATGCTGGTCTGTTCAGTTGTCCGACCGGTGTCCGCGGGCCGTCCGCGCTGGCCACGCACACCGGTACTCGTAGCACCACACTACTAAGAAAGGGAGCGGCCGTGGCCACTCCCTTCCGAAGCTCGTGCTAGCGCCGCAGCCCGAGGCGCTGGATCAGCTCCCGGTAGCGGGTGATGTCCTTCTTCTGGATGTACTGCAGCAGCCGACGGCGACGGCCGACCATCAGCAGCAGACCACGGCGGCTGTGGTGGTCGTGCTTGTGGGTCTTGAGGTGCTCGGTCAGCTCGGTGATGCGGTGGGTCAGCAGCGCGACCTGGACCTCGGGAGAGCCGGTGTCGCCGTCCTTGGTGGCGTACTCGGCGATGATCTTGTTCTTGGTGGCGGTGTCGATCGACACGACGCTCCTTCTCACTACTCGGCGCGCAGGACATGGCATGTCCCCACGCGGTCGGCCCGTGCCGGACCGGTGGGGCCGGCAACCATGCGCACCCACAGTCGCCGGATGGATTCGTGCGATGCCGTGCCGTTCCGCGGAAGCCGCGAGGCTTCGACGCCGACCGGGCACGGCCGCAGGGCCGGTCGCTTGCCGGCCACGGAACATGCTACTACCCCTGCTGACCGCCCGGTCCGTCCGGGCGGCCGCCGGTGAGGATCTCCCGGGCCCGATCGACGTCGCGGCGCATGGCCGCGATGAGCGCGTCCACGCTGTCGAACCGCTGCTGGCCCCGGATCCGCGCGGTGAACTCCACCGCCATGGCCCGGCCGTACAACTCCAGGTCGTCACGGTCCAGCGCGTACGCCTCGACGGTACGCACGGTCCCGTCGAACTGAGGGTTGCTGCCGACCGAGACGGCGGCCGGCCATCGCATCCGTGGCTGGGAACGGTCGAACCGGGCCTGCGGCTCGGCTCCGGGTTCCTCTTCCGGCAGCAGCGACAGCCAGCCGGCGTACACGCCGTCCGCCGGCACCGCACGGCCGGGCGTGTGGGACAGGTTCGCGGTGGGGAAGCCGAGCAGTTCGCGGCCTCGTGCCGCGCCGTGCACGATGACGCCCTCCAGCCGGTGATCCCGGCCCAGGTCCGCGGCGGCAGCCGCCACGTCTCCGCGGGCGAGCGCCGCCCGGATCCGGGTGGACGTCACCGGTTCGGGGTCGCCGACCAGCGGCACCGCATCGACGGCGAAATGGTACTTGTCTCCGAGCGTCCGCAGCAGGCCGACGTCCCCGGCGGCACGGTGCCCGAACCGGAAGTCCGCGCCCACGACCACCGCCGCGGCGCGCCATCGGTCGGCGAGCACCGCGGACGCGAAGTCCTCGGCGGAGGTGCGGGCGAGTTCCGGCGTGAAGGCCAGCACGTCCACCTCGGCGGCGCCATGCGCGCGCAGCAGCTCCCCCCGGCGCGCGACCGAGGTCAGCAGGTCCGGCGTCTCCTCGGGGCGCAGCACCGCGAGCGGGTGCGGGTCGAAGGTGACGGCGGCCACCGGCAGCCCCAGCCGCCGGGCGTGCTCCCCGGCACGCCGCAGGACGGCCTGATGTCCGCGGTGCACCCCGTCGAAGACCCCGACGGCCACGACGGCCGGCCCCCTGGACGGCTCCCCGTCCGCCGCCTCCTGCCCGTGCCAGCCGCGCACGTCCCACCCCTTCCGATTCGTCGCGTCTCCCCGACGGCCCCCGGCCGCCCGGCACCAGCGTGCCACGCCGTCCCGGCGCCGGGGTCACCCGGCGTCGAGTGACCTGCTCATGAAAAGCGCGATCTCGCCCTCGGCGGCCGTCCCCCGGTACAGGCTGGTGTCCAGTCCGCACAGTGTGAACCCCATCCGCTGGTAGGCGCGGACGGCGGGCACGTTGACGTTGCTGGTCTCCAGCCACGCCGTCCGTGCCCCGTGCATGCGGCCGTGCTCGCAGGCCCGGTCCATCAGCGCCGCGCCGATGCCCCGGCCCCGGTGGAGCGGCGCCACGGCGATCTCGTGGATCACCAGGCGGCGGTTCCACGCAGACACTTGAAAGGCGACGAACCCGCACACCGTCGGCCCGTGGACGGCGACGTCGACGAGCACACCCGGGGACCACTCGTCCTCGTCCGGCGGGAACGTCTTGGTCATCGGCCGCCCGAGGGTGATCTCCCGCAGGGCGAAGCCGTCCGGTCCGGTGGCGACGTCCAGGACGGTGTCCGTGGTGAAGGAGTCGTCGAGGTC
Source organism: Marinactinospora rubrisoli (assembly GCF_042664915.1). Taxonomy (NCBI): domain Bacteria; kingdom Bacillati; phylum Actinomycetota; class Actinomycetes; order Streptosporangiales; family Nocardiopsidaceae; genus Marinactinospora; species Marinactinospora rubrisoli. The sequence continues at coordinate 118,080 of NZ_JBHTBH010000008.1, read as the reverse complement.
GGCGATCCCCGCCTGGTCGGCCGGACCGGCCCGCCGATAGCCGATCCCCTGTGGTCGCCGCATGGTGGTGCACGCTCCTGTTCAGCTCGCTCCGGCGGCCGGAGCCGCGGTCCGGTCCGGCGATCCGGTCCGCCCGGTCAGGCCGCGGCGAACACCACGATCGGCTTGCTGTACCCCGGCCGCTCCTCCGCCAGGGCGACCACGGTCCCGTCGGGCGCGAACAGCCCGATCGGCCCCGGCCCTAGACCGGCCGCCGGGATCCGGTTGCCGTGCGCGACCCGGCGGGCCTCCTCGCCGGACAGCTCGCGGCGTGGGAAGGCCGCGGCCACCGCCTCGGCGAGCGGCAGCATCGTGAACTCCCCGGCGAGCTGGTCGAGCGTGCGCGCGCCGGACAGGCCGTACGGGCCGACCCAGGTGCGCCGCAGCGCGGTCAGGTGGCCGCCGACCCCCAGCGCGGCGCCCAGGTCGCGGGCCAGCGCCCGGATGTAGGTGCCGCTGGAGCAGGTGACGACGGCGTCGACGTCGACGAGGCCGCCCGCGTCGTCCGCGGTGCGGCGGATCTCCTCGACGGTGAACCGGGAGACGGTCACCTCCCGGGCCCGCAGTTCGACCTCCTCGCCCGCCCGCGCCATCCGGTACGCCCGCCGGCCGTTCACCTTGATGGCACTGACCTGCGGCGGAACCTGGCTGATGACGCCCGTGAGCGCGGAGATGCCGGCGTGGACGTCGGCGTCGGTCACATGGTCGGCCGCGATGCGCTCGCCCGGCTCTCCCTCGGCGTCATCGGTGTTGGTGCGCCGGCCCAGCCGGATGGTGGCCCGGTACTCCTTCTCGGTCAGCGCCAGGTGGCCGAGCAGCTTGGTGCCCTTCTCGATGCCGAGCACGAGCACCCCGGTGGCCATCGGGTCGAGGGTGCCGGCGTGGCCGACCCGCCGGGTCCCGGCGAGCCGGCGCACCCGCGCGACCACGTCGTGCGACGTCCAGTCGGCGGGCTTGTCGACGATGACGACACCGCTGTTGGTCATGGACCGGTTCTCTCCGTTTCCCCGAAGTGCCCTCGAAGCCGCGCGGGCCCTAGTCGTCGCCGCGCTCGTCCTCGTCCTGGAATTCCCGCGGCGCCTTGTACGGGTCGGGGTCCCCGGCCGGCTTGGCGGTGGCGGCCGCCCGCGCGACCTCGGCGTCGGCCCGGCGCGCCTTGGCGAGCAGCTCCTCGATGTGCTGGGCGTTCTCCTGCACCTCGTCCATGACGAACGTGAGGCTGGGGGTGTGCCGTAGTCCGGTCTGCCGGCCGACCTCCGACCGGATCACGCCCTTGGCGCTCTCCAGCGCGGCCCCGGTGCCGGCCTTCTCCTCTGCGGACCCGAACACCGTGTAGTAGACGGTCGCGTCACGCAGGTCGTTGGTGAGCCGCGCGTCGGTCACGGTCACGAACCCGAGCCGGGGATCCTTGATGCGGCGCTCCAGCATCTCGGCCACGACCTTCTGGATCCGGTCGGCGAGTTTGCGCGCGCGGGCGGCGTCAACCATGGTCTCTAGTCTTCCTCTTCACTGAAGAGCCGGTGCCGTGCCGACAGCAGCTCGATCTCGGGCCGTCCGGCGACCAGCCGCTCACAGGAGTCCATGATCTCCGTGCAGTGCGCGGCCGTGGAGGACACCACGGCGACCCCGATCTCGGCCCGGCGGTACAAATCATGGTCGCCGGTCTCGGCCACCGACACGGCGAACTTGCGGTGCAGCTCGGCGACGATGGGGCGCACGACCGAGCGCTTCTCTTTCAGGGATCGGATGTCACCCAGGAGCACGTCCAGCGTGAGGGCACCGACGAACAAACGCTCATCCACCTCTTGGGAGTCGGGGAATGTGGAGCTGCCCGGCGGCGGCGCCGGACGGCGTGCCGACCGGGCAGCCCCCGGGCCCCGGCGGACCGCCCCGTTCGACCCTGTGCCGGGTGAACGGGACGGCTCCTGCCGAGGCCCGGGGGAAACGCCGCGGTCTACCGCCGCGTCAGTCGCGCGGCTTCTCCTGCATCTCGTACGTCTCGATGACGTCCTCGACCCGGATGTCGTTGTAACCGATTCCGATACCGCACTCGAAGCCCTCGCGGACCTCGGTGGCGTCGTCCTTGAACCGGCGCAGCGACTCCACGGTGAGGTTGTCGGAGATGACCACCCCGTCGCGGATGAGGCGGGCCTTGGCGTTCCGCCGGATGATGCCGTCGCGGACGATCGAACCGGCGATGTTGCCGACCCGCGGCACCCGGAAGACCTCGCGGATCTCCGCCGTGCCGAGCTGCACCTCTTCGTAGATCGGCTTGAGGAGACCCTTGACGGCCGCCTCGACCTCGTCGATCGCCTGGTAGATGACGGAGTAGTAGCGGATGTCCACGCCCATGCGGTCGGCCAGCTCGCTGTTCTTCCCCTCGGGACGAACGTTGAAGCCGATGATGATGGCGTCGGCGGACGCGGCCAGGTTGATGTCGTTCTGCGTGATCGCGCCGACGCCGCGGCCGATGACGCGGATGCTCACCTCGTCGCCGCCGGCGTCGATCTTGAGCAGCGACTCCTCCAGCGCCTCCACCGAACCGGACATGTCGCCCTTGATGAGCAGGAGCAGCTCGTTGCGCTCCCCCTCCTCCAGGGTCTTCTGCCAGTTCTCCATCGTGACCCGGCGGCTGGACCGCGCCTGCTGGGCGAAGCGCTCGCGCGCCTCGCGCTGCTGGGCGATCTGGCGGGCCACCCGGTCGTCCTTGACGACCAGGAAGTTGTCGCCCGCGCTGGGCACGTTGGTGAGACCGAGGACCTGCACCGGACGGGACGGCTCCGCGACCTGCACGTTCTTGCCGTTCTCGTCCAGCATCGCCCGGACGCGCCCGTAGGCGTCGCCGCAGACGATGGAGTCGCCCACCCGCAGCGTTCCGCGCTGCACGAGCACGGTGGCCGTGGAACCGCGGCCGCGGTCGAGGAACGCCTCGATGGCGAGCCCCTGCGCGTCCTGGTCGGGGTTGGCCCGCAGGTCCAGGGCGGCGTCGGAGGTCAGCACCACGGCTTCGAGCAGACCGTCGATGTTGGTGCCCTGCTTGGCGGAGATGTCGACGAACTGGATGTCGCCGCCGTACTCCTCGGCCACCAGGCCGTACTCGGTGAGCTGGGCGCGGACCTTCTGCGGGTCGGCCCCCTCGACGTCGATCTTGTTGACCGCGACCACGATCGGCACGTCGGCCGCCTTGGCGTGGTCGATGGCCTCGGCGGTCTGCGGCTTCACACCGTCATCGGCCGCGACCACGAGCACCGCGATGTCCGTGGCCTGCGCACCACGGGCACGCATGGCGGTGAACGCCTCGTGACCCGGGGTGTCGATGAAGGTGATCTTGCGCTCTTCGCCGTCGACCTCGGTCGCCACCTGGTAGGCACCGATGTGCTGCGTGATGCCACCGGCCTCACCGCTCACCACGTTGGTGTTGCGGATGGCGTCCAGCAGGCGGGTCTTACCGTGGTCGACGTGACCCATGACGGTGACCACCGGCGGCCGCGGGAGGAGGTCCTCCTCGCCGCCGTCGTCCTCACCGAACTCGATGGAGAACGACTCCAGCAGCTCGCGGTCCTCGTCCTCCGGGCTGACGACCTCGATGCGGTACTTGAGCTCCTCGCCCAGCAGCATCAGGGTCTCGTCCGGCAGGGACTGGGTCGCGGTGACCATCTCGCCCAGGTGCATCATCACCTGGACCAGGGACGCCGGGTTGACGTCGATGCGGTCGCCGAAGTCGGACAGCGAGGCACCTCGCGGCAGCCGGATGACCTGGCCGTTGCCGCTCGGGATCTTGACGCCGCCGAACGACGGCGCCTGCATGTCGTTGAACTCCTGGCGCCGCTGCTTCTTGGACTTGCGCGCACGGCCGGGACGGCCACCGGGACGCCCGAAGGCACCCGCCGTGCCGCCGCCGCGGCCGCGACCGCCGCCACCGGGACGGCCACCGAAGCCGCCCGGACGCGGACCGCCGCCACCGGCGCCGCCGCCCGCACCACGCGGGCCGGCGCCGACGGGACCGCCACGACCGGCACCACCGGGTCGGCCGCCAGCGCGCCCGCCACCGGCACCGCCGCGGCCACCGCCACCGGCGGGGGTCGGGCGCGAGGACGGCATGTTCATCGGGCTCGGCCGCGGGCCGCCGGGACGCGGGCCCATGCCGGCCGGGCTGGGCCGCGGACCACCGGCGCCGGGACCACCCGGACGCGGGGCCTGCGGGCGTGGAGCCTGCGGACGCGGCGGACCACCGGCGCCCGGACCCGGACGCGGGCCGCCGCGTTCACCGGCGCCACCGCCGGGACGCGGTGCGCCCTGACCCCCCTGACCGCCGGGCCGGGGGCCCGGACGCGGCGCGGGCTTGGCGCCCATGCCGGTGGCCGTGGACGCGAACGGGTTGTTCCCCGGACGCGGGCCGGTGGGACGCGGACCCGGACGCGGGCCCTTTCCGGCCTCGGGACGCCCGGTGCGCTCGGGACGGCCGCCCCGCTCGGGGCGTCCGCCGCGGTCGTCCTGGCCGCCGCGCTCCGGACGGGCGGGCTGACCCGGCTTGGGCGTGCTGCCGGGACGCGGGCCGGGCTTGGGGCCCGGCTTGGGGGCGCCGCCGCCGGCGGGGGTGCCGGGACGCGGCGCGCCGGGCTTGGGGCCCGGCTTGGGCACACTGGGACGCGGCGTCGGTGCGCCGCCCTGGCCCTGGGCAGGCGCCGACGGCCTGGCGTCACCGCGCGGACGCGGCTTCGGCTCCGCGGGGCGGGGCTTGCGGTCGCCGCCCTTCTTGTCGCTGGAACCGTTGTTGAAAGCTTCCTTGAGCCGACGTACGACCGGTGCCTCTATCGTCGAGGACGCCGAACGTACGAACTCACCCATTTCGTTGAGCTTGGCCAGCACGGCCTTGCTCTCTACCCCGAACTCCTTCGCGAGCTCGTAAACCCGGACCTTCGCCACTGCTCTCCTCTACTTCGGTCCGGGACATGGGCTTGTGCCGGACCGTCGCTAGCTTGAATTACTCATCGCTGCGTACTCATCGAGCGCTCATCGCAATCTCGACCCGCTTCCGACTCGTCGCTACACAACAATGGGCCAATTTCGTCTGACCTGGCGGCACAGCAAGACCCGCCGACCCGGTCGGTAATTTCAACCGACAGACCGGCGTGATCATTCCAACCTTATCTGGAACCCGGCTCGACTCCAACGCGTGGGGCACCCTCGAAACAGGCCGCAACGCGCGTGGTGTCGAGTCCGTCCCGAGTCCGGAACGCCCTTCCCCACACCCTGCGTCGTTCGGCCAACTCCCAACACCGCAGGTCACGGTGGAGGTACGCCCCTCGGCCAGGAGTCCGCTGGGCGGTGTCCGGCGTGATCACCGCACCGACCACCACCAGCCGCAACAGATCCGACTGGGCTGCGCGCGATCGGCAGCCCACGCACATGCGTACGGGGACGGCACGATCGGTGCCCACCAGTCTATCGCGCCGAGGTGTCATCGGAGGACGCCGGACGCCGCGGCCCCTGCGCCGGCGCGGACGCCCCCGAACCGCCCGCCTGTTCGGCGAGCTCGGCGTCGGACCGGATGTCGATGCGCCAGCCGGTGAGCCGGGCCGCCAGCCGGGCGTTCTGCCCCTCCTTGCCGATCGCCAGCGACTGCTGGTAGTCGGGCACGGTCACGCGGGCGACCCGGGCGGCGGCGTCGAGCACCTCGACGTGCGTCACCCGCGCCGGCGACAGGGCGTTTCCGACGAACACGGCCGGATCATCGGAGTAGTCGACGATGTCGATCTTCTCCCCGTGCAATTCGGCCATCACGTTGCGGACCCGGCTGCCCAGCGGCCCGATGCAGGCGCCCTTGGCGTTCACACCGGCCTTGTTCGACTTCACCGCCATCTTGGTGCGGTGGCCGGCCTCGCGGGCGATGGCCGCGATCTCCACGGTGCCGTCCGCGATCTCGGGCACCTCCAGCTGGAACAGCTTGCGCACCAGGTTGGGGTGGGTGCGCGAGAGCGTCACGGACGGGCCGCGGTGGCCCTTGCGGACCTGCACGACGTAGGCGCGCAGCCGGTCGCCATGGTTGTAGCTCTCGCCGGGCACCTGCTCCTGCGGCGGCAGCACGGCCTCGATCTTGCCGAGGTCCACGAGCACGTTCCGCGGGTCCTTGCCCTGCTGGATGATGCCCGAGACCACCTCGGACTCGCGGCCGGCGAACTCGCCCAGCGTCAGCTCGTCCTCGGCGTCGCGCAACCGCTGCAGGATGACCTGCTTGGCGGTGGAGGTGGCGATGCGGCCGAAGCCCGAGGGGGTGGCGTCGTACTCGCGCAGGACCTCGCCCTCCTCGTCGGTCTCGGCCGCCCAGACGGTGACGTGCCCGCTGGCCCGGTCGAGCTCCACCCTCGCGGTCGCCTCGGTCCCCTCCTGGCGGTGGTAGGCGATCAGCAGCGCGTCCTCGATCGCCTTGACGACGAGGTCCACCGAGATGTCCTTCTCGCGCTCCAAGCTGCGCAGGACACTCATGTCGATATCCACGGGGCTCCCCCTCTAGTCCGCCGCGCCGGCGTCGGCGTCGCGGCGGAATTCCACCTGGACCTTGCCGCGCCCCAGGTCAGAATAGCCGTACACCCGGCTCTCGCCGTCGATGTCCACGGTGACGCCCTCGTCGTCGGCGTGGCTGATCCGCCCCCGTACCTCGGTGCCGTCGGCGAGCGTGGCCTGGACCAGGCGCCCTCGGGCCCGCCGCCAGTGCCGGGGCTGGGTGAGCGGCCGGTCCACTCCGGGCGAGGTCACCTCCAGCACGTAGGGGGACCCGCCCATGACGTCGGAGGCGTCCAGGGCGCTGGAGATCTGCTGGCTCACCGTCCCGACGGAGTCGAGGTCCACGCCCTCGTCGGAGTCCACCACGACGCGCAGCACACGGCGCCGGCCGGCCGGAGTGATGTCGACGGCCTCCAGGTCAAGCCCGGCTTCGGCCAGGACCGGCTCCAGCAGCTGCGCGAGACGGTCGTGGCGAGCCTGCGCGCCCATCGGTGCTCCTCCTCAGCAGTCTTCCCGCTCCGCGGCCGCTCGGCGGCCTTCCCGCTCCGCAGGGGTGGTCCAGCGGTGCACGGTGCATGTTGTCGACCGCGCGTCGTCTCCGACGGCGGTTTGAACCAAGAGTATCCACAGTCTGCCGATACCCGCGCCGGTCGCGGATCCACCCCGCGCGGGGGCGGACCCCGGACCGCCACACGTTCCGCGGGTCGGGGCGCGCGAACGCCCCCTCCGGCATGGAAAGATGGATCGTGGCCGGCTCGCCGGCCATGGCCGCCGCCCCACCCGTGCGCCCGGTGCGATGCGCGGCCGTGTTCTCCGGTCTCCCGGATCTCGGTTCTCCTGGTTCTCCCGCTCCGCACGGAGGAGGCTCGTTGCGCCAGAACGCGGTCAGCCGCCGCACGGTGGTCGTCGGCGCCATCATGGGACTGGCCGCGGCCGGACTGACCGGTTGCCGCGGGGCGCAGTGGTATCCGAGCGACATCACCCCGGACGAGTACGTGCTGCGCGGCGCCATCGCGCAGAAGGAACGCGTGATCGCCCGCTACCGGGCGACCATCGCCGCCGGCGGGGAGCCGCCTGACCTCCTGCGCTTGCTGCGCACCCTGCTCGCCAACCACGAGCGCCATCTCGACGCCCTCCGCGAGCGGCTGCCCGCGGACTCCGCGCCGGAGGACGACGCGGCGACGGCCGGGCCCACGCCGGACCCGGTTCCGGAGACGGCGCTGTCGGTCGCCGCGCTGCGGGTCGCGGAGACGACGGCCGCCGGCGCCCGCGGACGGCAGCTCGCGGACGTCACCGAGGCCAGCCTCGCGCAGCTACTCGCCAGCGTCGGCGCCTGCGAGGCCGGCCACGCCCAACTGCTCGCCCAGGTCTGAGGAGCCCGGAGCCACGATGAGCGCCAGCCCCGATCCGGTGGTGTCCCCCCAGTCGTCCGACCCCGGCGAGTTCAGCGACGTGGTCGCGCTGCAGAACGCGCTGCTCGCCGAGCACGCGGCGGTGTACGGGTACGGCTTCGTGGGGGCGAACAGCACCGACGCGGCACGAGAACTCTGTTACGCGCACCTGGACGCGCACCGCGCCCAGCGCGACACGCTACGCGCGGAACTGCTGGAACGCGGCGCCGAGCCACCGGCGGCCGCGGCGGCGTACCGGCTCCCCACGGAGACCGACGCCGAGACGCTGAGCGGCTTCGCGGTCCGGCTGGAGGAGCAGACCGCGCAGGCCTACCTGGAACTCGCGGGAGCGGGCTCCCCGGACCTGCGCGACCTGGCCGGCCGCTCGCTGCAGTCGGCGACGCTGCGCTCCCTGGCGTGGGGTGCGGGTCTCCCGGCGTTCCCGGGCTACCCCGGCGGCGAGCCGTGACCGCCGCCGGGGTAGCCCGGCACGCCTCAGCCGCCCTGCCCGACCCTGGCGACGACCCGCTCCACGGCGTCGTCGAGCGCGATCTCCTCGCGGGTGCCGGCGGCACGGTCGCGTAGCTCCACCACTCCGCTGGTCAGCCCCTTGCCGACGATGAGCGCCGTCGGCACGCCGAGCAGTTCGGCGTCGGTGAACTTCACGCCGGGCGAGACGCCCTTGCGGTCGTCGACGAGGACGCGCAGGCCCCGCTGCTCCAGCTCGCCGGCGAGCCGCAGCGCCACCTCGATCTGCTCTCCCTTGCCGGTGCCGACCACGTGCACGTCGGCGGGCGCGACCTCGCGCGGCCAGATGATGCCGCGCTCGTCGTGGGACTGCTCGACGATCGCGGCGACCACCCGTGAGACGCCGATGCCGTAGGAGCCCATGGTGATGCGGCGCGGCTTGCCGTCGGGGCCGAGCGCATCGACCTCGAAGACGTCGGCGTACTTGCGGCCGAGCTGGAAGATGTGGCCGATCTCGATGCCGCGCGCGGCGTAGAGGGTGCCCTCGCCGTCGGGAGAGGGGTCGCCCTCGCGCACCTCGGCGGCCTCGATGGTGCAGTCGGGGGTGAAGTCGCGACCACAGACGAGGCCGACCACGTGGTGGTCGGGCTTGTCGGCACCGGTGACCCAGCTGGTGCCCTCGACCACGCGGGGGTCCACGAGGTAGCGCAGCTTGTTGCCGAGCAGCGCGCCGGGACCGATGTAGCCCTTGACCAGGAAGGGGTGGGCGGCGAAGTCCTGCTCGTCCAGCAGCTCCACCTCGGCCGGCACCAGCGCGGCCTCCAAGCGCCGCATGTCGACCTCGCGGTCGCCGGGGACCCCGATGCCGAGGATCTCCCAGTCCTTCTCCCCGGGCGCCCGCGTCTTGACGAGCACGTTCTTCAGCGTGTCGGCGGCGGTGAAGGTGCGGCCCAGGCCGGCGGCGTTGAGGAAGTCCACCAGCGACTCGATGGTGGGGGTGCCGGGGGTGTGGTGGACCTCGGCCTCGGGCAGCCCCGCCACGGGCCGGGCGGGCGGGGCGGGCACGCGCACCGCCTCGACGTTGGCCGCGTAGTCCGACGCGGTGCTGCGTACGAAGGTGTCCTCGCCGGTGGGCGTCTCGGCCAGGAACTCCTCGGAGGCCGAGCCGCCCATGGCGCCGGACATGGCCGAGACGATCACGTAGTCGAGGCCGAGCCGGTCGAAGATCCGGATGTAGGCGTTCCGGTGCAGCTCGTAGGAGCGGGCCAGCCCCTCGTCGTCGATGTCGAAGGAGTAGGAGTCCTTCATGTGGAACTCCCGGCCGCGCAGGATGCCGGCGCGCGGCCGGGCCTCGTCGCGGAACTTCTCCTGGATCTGGTAGAGGATGACCGGGAAGTCCTTGTAGGAGGAGTACTCGCCTTTGACCAGGAGCGCGAACAGCTCCTCGTGCGTGGGGGCCAGCAGGTAGTCGGCTCCCTTGCGGTCGGCCAGGCGGAAGAGGGTGTCGCCGTACTCGGTCCACCGGTTGCTGGCCTCGTAGTACTCGCGGGGCAGCAGCGCCGGCAGCAGCACCTCCTGGCCGCCGATCCGGTTCATCTCCTCGCGCACGACGGCAGCGACGTTCTCCAGCACGATCTTGCCGAGCGGCAGCCACGTGTAGACGCCGGGCGCGGCCCGGCGCACGTACCCGCCGCGGACCAGCAGCTTGTGGCTCGGCACCTCAGCGTCCGCCGGGTCCTCGCGCAGGGTGCGCAGGAACAGGGTCGACATCCGCAGCAGCACGGCCACTCCTTGAAGACAATGCGAGAGAACAGAGAACTCGGTGGTTGCGAGAGGAGTTCCAGGCTAGCGGCCCGGCGGGACGCTCGCAGCCCGGAACGGGCCGGACCCGGCTGGGCACGGGACGGGCGCGTACGCGAGTGCGCGCGGAGGCGCCAGAGGAGGTTCGGCACCGCCCGCCCTCGGCACATGGCGGTCGGGCGGACGGGTCTGCTCTCCCGTCCGGCGGTCAGCAGGTCCGTCCGGATTTCACGGCGACCGACCCCACGGTCATGGGCGGGCTGACCCGCGTCACGCGCGTGGGCTTGGGCGCCGCTCCCCGGTCCGGCCCGGCCGCCGCGGGACTGCTGGGCACCTCGACGCCGCGTCCCTGCCCGCGCGGCTCGTCGTAGGCGCAGATGTCGAGTCCGGTGGAGTTGGTGATCGCCACCGTCTCCTGGGAGTTCTCGCCGGTTCCCAGGTCGCGGGCGTTCTCCCGGCCCACGGGGTAGGAGTCGAGCCCCTTGAAGTAGCCGTCGTCGCCGTTGAGACCGCCCCAGCGGACGCCCTCCAGGTCCGCGTTGTTGAAGAAGCACAGTTCGCCGTTCTCGCGCGGTTCCATCCGGTCCGGGTAGCCCGCCGACTCCGTCGGCTCGCCGGTTGCGTTCGGCGGAACCTGCCGGCACGCTTCCAGTTCGGTGAGCGCGGGTACGGTGCCGGCCTGACGCGGCGCGCTCGACGTCGGGCGCGCGCCGGGCGTGTGCTCGCCGCCGGACGGCTGCCCCTGCTGCGAGCACCCGGCCACGGCGGCGACCGCCGTCGCGACCCCGGCTGCCGCGCTCAGCCCCAACCGCTGTCTCCGCGACATCATCGGCGCTCTCCTCTGCTCCACTTCGGCCATATCGGCCTCCCCCGTGCGACAGTCCACCCAATGGCGGAACAGTAGCCAGCCCCGAGAACGATCACAACAGCTCCACGTCGCGGCCCCGTCCCCATTCCGCGGGAGCCGGTGCGCCCCGCGCTGCGTCTACTGTGAAGGCGGGCCGGAAGGGCCCGGCGGGTTCGGGGCCGGGAGACCCGCGGTCTCCGCGGCGAATGAACGGGGCGGTCGGCAGGTGGCGGTCATGGACGGGCGGGACTCCGAGGTGCCGGGGCCGACGGCGGCACGCGAGGTGATGGTGCTGCGCGACGCGGACCGCCCGGGGTCCTGGTACCTGGTCGTGGACGGCACCCCACAGTCGCACGTCGACCTCGCCGACCCCACGCAGCTCGTCATCGGGTACGTACGGACGATCGGGCACGTGGTCGACCTCGCGGCGCCGCCGCGTGCGCCGCTCGACGTCCTGCATCTGGGCGCCGGCGCACTGACACTGGCCCGCTACGTGGCGGCCACCCGCCCCGGCTCCCGGCAGCGCGCGGTGGACGACGATGCGGACCTCGTCGAGCGGGTGCGCCGGGAGTTGCCGTGGGACCGTCGCGCCGGCATCCGCGTCGGCATCGGCGACGCCCGTGAGTGGCTGACCGCGCGACGGGACGGCGTCGCCGACCTCGTGGTCGCCGACGTGTTCGCGGGCGCCCGCACCCCGGCGCACCTGACGTCGGTGGAGTTCCTGCGCGAGGTCGCACGGGTGCTGCGGCCGGACGGCGTGTACACGGCCAACATCGGTGACGGGGGCGCGCTACGGCACACCCGCGCACAGGTGGCGACCGCCCGTGCGGTGTTCCCGCATGTGGCGATCGTCGCCGAGCCGGGAGTGCTGCGCGGGCGGCGGTTCGGCAACGTGGTGCTCACGGCGGCGGGCCGGGACCTGCCGGAGGAGGAGCTGGGGCACCGTGCGCACCGCGACCCCGACATGGCGCGGCTGCTCGGCGGCGAGGAGCTGGCGCGGTTCGCGGCCGGCGCGGCGCCGGTGCGGGACGCCGACGCCCGGCCGTCGCCCGCGCCACCGCCGGAGGTCTTCACCCGCTGACGACCGGCGCTCGCTGCCTCCGGTCACGCTCGCCCTCTCGCTCCCCTCCACCGCCAGCGCGAACCGGCCTACGGCGACCAGCGCCGACGGCTCCGGACGCTCAACGACTCGCGCTCCGCCCCCCGGTCGCACTCGCCCTCTCGCTCCCCCTCCACCACCGACACGGTGGGGCTCCCCGGTCTAGCCCGGGAGTTCGTGGTCCAGGAGGAACGAGAACTCCCGGTTCTGGTTGATCTGCACGCTGCCGCCGTCGCCCGGCCGGGTGGCCATACCGGTGACCTGCCCGTTGCGCCACCAGATGAGCTGGTCGGTGAGCGGTTCGTTGTCCTCGACCAGGCTCCGGAAGGTCTGGTAGATGAAGGGGATCATCGGCCGGGACCGTTGGCTGTGCAGCACCGCGTACAGCATGGTGTTCGGGTTGGGGAGCATGACGATGGCCCCGAACGGCGCCGGCTCCCGCATGATCTCCACCAGGCGCATCACGTGCGCGCTGCCCGGCCAGGTGATGCCGTGCACGACGTTCACCATGGTGTCGGCGTTGGTGGGGAAGCTCTGCTGGTCGTACTGGTCGTGCGCCATGTTGCCCAGCGCGGTGAACCACAGGTCCTGCTTGGTGAGCCCCCACGCCTCGGCGTGCCGCTTGTCCAGGATGGCCGCTTCATAGCTGGTGGGGTTGAGGCGGTAGCACAACAGGGCGGTCAGCATGGGATTGACCGAGTACGCCAGCTTGTCGGTGCCCAGGGCCGTCGGGTCGCCGGTCAGGATCACCCGCAGGTAGGGCGCGGCGTTCTGGAACGGCTCGGTCAGCAGCCGGGCGTGGATGTCGTGGCTCGGTCCGTTGTGCGGGCCCCCGTACGGGACGTTCATCGGTGTCGACTGCTCCTCGGGATGGTTACGGCGCGCCCGGCGGCAACGGGCCGGGACGTGACCCATTCTCCGACGCCGAGTCCGGTGATCGCGTTCCCTTGGCGCTTCCGGGACGGCCCCGCACTCCGGGGCGCCGGACGGACGAGTTAGAGTCGGGGCCATGCAGGAGCACCGGTTGTTCGTCACTCCGCCGCCCCGGATCTGACCGGGGCGTCCCGGCGCCGTGCGCGCCGCACGACCGCATCATCGTGACGCCCCACGCCGACGGTTCTCGTTCACCCTCGTCGACGTTGGAGCACCGCTGTGCCCGCATGTCCCGAATCCGTCTCTCACGATTCTTCCGGCCCGGCCCTCGCGGGGCCCGATCATGCCGCCGCGCACCGCGGCTTCCTGCTTCTGCTGACCGCCGGCCTGCTGTGGGGCACCGGCGGACTCGCCGGTCACCTGCTGCAGAGTGCGGTGGGTCTGCACCCGCTCGCGGTGGCGACCTATCGGCTGCTGGTCGGCGGTCTGCTGATCTCGGCCTTCCTCGCCGTCTCCGGTCGGCTGCGCCGGGTCGCGTGGTCGCGGACGCTGGTGCGCAGGCTGGTCGGCAATGGCGTTCTGCACGCCGCGTTCCAGAGCCTGTACTTCGCCTCGCTCGCCCTCGTGCCGGTCGGGCTGGCCACGCTGGTAAAGATCGGCAGCGTGCCGGTGTTCGTCACGATCGGGATCTGCCTGCTCACCCGCCGGCCGCCCGGGGCGCGGCTCGGCGGCGCGCTGGTGGCGGCCGTGCTCGGGCTGGCGCTGCTCGCCGGGTTCCCGAGCGCGGACGCCGGCCCGCTGCGGCTGGCGGCCGGGCTGGGGTGCGCGCTCGGTGCCGGGCTGGTGTTCTCGGTGCTGACGTTGCTGAACCGGCGGCCGGTCGCCGGCCTGGACCCGCTGGTGAACGTGGGTCTGGGCTGCCTGCTCGGTGGTCTGCTGCTGACCCCGGCCGGGCTGTGGGTGGGCATGCCGCTGCCCGCCGAGCCCGGCGGCCTGGCGCTGCTGGCGTTCCTGGGCGTGGTGCCCACCGCCCTCGCCTACGCGGCGTACTTCGGCGGGCTGCGCAGCTCGACCGACGCGGCCACCGCGATGGCCACCATCACCGAGCCGCTGACGGCCGCGCTGCTGTCGCTGGCGCTGTTGGGTGAACGGATGACGCCGCTGGGCGGTGTCGGCGCCGCGCTGCTGGTGGCCGCGATGCTCGCGGAATACGTGGGGCCGCGCCGACGGTGATATGGGGCGGGCGGCCGCTCCAGCGGGGTGGCCGCCCACATCCTCACCCGTGCGTGGCGGCGGTCCTCCGGGCGCTGCCGGTGACGTCGGAGGGGGATCCGATCGGGTGCTCCGGATGGTCCAGCCACACGGTCTGGCCGTCCGGCCGCACGGTCAGGCCGAACCGGGTGTGCGGCGGCTTGCCCGCGGCCTCCCACCACGCGTAAGCCGTAGCGAGCTCATCGAACAACCGCCGCGCTCCGTGCTGGCGAACGCCGTAGGAACGCGCACCGGTCCCGACCCGCCATGACGCCCACGATCCGGCGAACGTGTCCATGAGGTAGGCCGTGTACGCGCCGCCGTGTGGATCGTCGTTGTCGTACACCACCACTGACGTCATTTCGGGCACTCGCAGACCGATGGCGAACGAGGCGTCGAAGACGGACAGCGCGTGGTAGGGGTGCAGCTCCGTCGTCGTCTCTACGTAGTCATGTTCTGGACGAACATGTTCCCTCACCACTCCGTGGGGAGGACGTTGGTCGCGCACCCACATGAATGCCACGTTTCCGCCAAAGTGGCCGGACGCGGTGCCGTCCTCTCCGACCCGGAGCCGCAGCAGCGCGCCGTTGTGGAAGACGGTCCCCCAGGGAGCGACGATCCGCCCACCCGGGACGGTCTGCCGGACCCACGCGTACGGGACACGTTGGACGGCGGCGGTGGCCAGCACGCGGTCGTAGGGAGCGCCCAGGGAATGGCCCCCGGTCCCGTCAGCCGTGACAACACGCACCGGCCAGCCTGTGGCTTTCAGCGCTGCCGCGGCCGCCTCGGCGACGGCCGGATCCACCTCGACGCTGGTGACGTTCTCGGCACCGGTTCTGGAGGCCAACAGCGCGGCATTGTACCCCGTTCCCGTCCCGATCTCCAGGACGCGCATCCCCGCGTCCAGGTGCAGCGCGTCCAGCATCATCGCGACCGTCGTGGGCATGGACGCCGACGAGGATACGTAGCCCCGCCCGTTGCCGTCGCCGTCATCAAGTTGCGTGATGATCGGCTGGTCGGTGTAGCAGACCGCCAGCCACTCCTCAGGAGAATCAGCGCGGCGGACCGGCACGAGGTCTCCGTCCCGGTCGACCCACACACTGTTTGGTATGAACCGATGTCGAGGGATTTGCACGAAGTTCTCCCGCCAGTCCTCGGGGAGGCGTCCGGCTGACGCCAGGTCCGCGACAAGGCGGGAGCGCGCGTGGTCAGGAAGGGTCACTTGTCCTCTTCGTCGTCCCGTTCGTGCTTACCTCCGCCACTGCCGCCATCATTTGGGGTCGGCGGCGGGATGGGGCTGGACCACTGGCTGTCGGAGTTCGTCTTGTCCTCGTGCTTACCCATGCGCAACCTCCGTCGAATCCTGGATCGCGTTTGACCAGGGTCTTCCCGCCCGTTGATCATTGGGAAACCGTCCGATGTCGGCCAACAGCAGGTCGGGCCACGCGCTCCGGAGCCGATCGCGGCGCACCGTCCCCGCCCACTCACCGGATTCGGGGCGGAGCGGCCGACGTTCCGTCCCCGCCGAAACCGCGTCAGACGCTCCGGCCGCGCCCGGATTCGGACTCAGGTGGCTGCTGATACCGGTGCGATGCCCCCTGGCAGCACACGGTTTCCGAAAACCTCCCACGACGGTTGCTGATCTCACGAGCCGGGCATGTCACGAACGGCGCCGGGCGCGCCCCATCGCCACCCGACGCGACCGACGCCCCGCCCGCACCCGTCGGCAACGCTAGGAGGGACCATGAACCGGCCGACCATCTCTCCCCCACCCCCCGGCTGCACGTGCGGCCCAGGCTGCAGCTGCGGCTGCCAGAGCGGCGGCTCGTGCCAGTGCGGAGGCTGAAGGGACCCGCCGGCACCGCCCGGTAACCGAATTCGGCCAGCACGGTTGGTGATCTCACGAACCGGGCATGTCACGAAAGGCGACGGGCGCACCCCACAGCGCCACCCCGCGCGATCCGGCCGCCCGCTGCCGCCAGCGACTCCAGGAGGCACTATGGACCGGTCCACCGCTTCTCCCCCGCCCCCCGGCGGTTGCAACTGCGGCTCCGGTTGCGGTTGCGGCTGCCAGAACGGCGGTTCCTGCAGCTGCGGAGGCAACTGCGGTTAGCCTCCCGGGAAACGTGATCAGGTCACGATTCCGAGCGGCGGCCTCCCCCTCTCCGCTCGCTCAGGCGCGGGCCGTCCCTCGCCCCCTGGGACGGCCCGCGCCGCCTCGTCGTCGCGCAGGTCGTGCGGATCCGCTCAAGGCCGTTCGGCCGTCCCCCGGAGGGGCGCTTCTCCACTACGCTTTGTCGACATCCGACATGCTGGATTTCCGGCGCGTCAGGGTGCTTTTCGGCTTTGTCGAATGCGACAATACGTGACGCCCGCCCCACTCGGTGTCACCAGCGACGGAGCCACAGGGCGGTGTCACTTCGGCCGGGGGGATGAGCCTGATGTCCATCGACATGTTCGCATCCGCGGCGGGACAGCTCGACGATCACGAGCGGCTTCGGCTCTACATCGAGGGCGTCCGCGAGCGCGCCGCACAGGCGGTGCCGTGGGGACCGGACACGGTGGGGATACCAGCGCAGCCGACCGAGAACACGATCCTGCGGATCAACGACGCGGCCTTCTACGCCAACGCACGCACCGAGATCGCCGCCTTCGCCGACCTCTGCCTCTCCCTGCTCAGCCTGCACCGCCCGCGCGACGGCGGCGGCCTGAGCAGCGGCCCGACGACCGCCGCCCAGCGCTGCAACTGCTGCATGCTGCGCTGGCCGTGTCCGACGATCCGGGAGATGTCCCAGTTGCTGAAGTGAACACGCCCGGCGCGGCCGGATACCGGAGGTGCCGCTGGCGCGCCGGTCAGCGGTGGCTCACCACGTTGATCACCCGGCCGTTCGGGTCCCGGACGAAGAACCGGCGCACGCCCCATTCCTCGTCCGCCGGTGGACGCAGGACCTCCGCGCCGCTGTCCAGCACCGCCCGGTAGACGGCGTCCACGTCGGTGACCTCCACGCTCATGTCGGGGCAGACCGGCTCGTCAGGCGACCGGGATGCCCAGCCGCTCCAGCTCGCCGGTGTCGCGGGTGGTGAGGAACCAGTCGCGGAATCGGGTGTGCGGCGTGAGGTCGCTCGCCGGGGCCAGCGCGTGCTCGCCGACGAGGTGGAAGCGGTACCCGTGCGGCTCCAGCAGGGCGCGCAGGCGGCGCCCGTCGGCCTCGGGCAGCACTTCGCACAGGATGTCCGGCCGGTGGGCGGCGAGGAAGTCCTGGCCGTGCGCGAAGACGGCGTCCTCGGTCCCCTCGACGTCCACCTTGACCAGCACGCGGGTGCCCCGCTCGACCGCGCCGGTGAACTCGTCCAGCGCGACGACGTCGATGGGCACGCCGTCGGCGAAGGTGAGGCCGCTGGAGTAGAAGCACGGCAGCGCGGAGTCTCCGGACCGCGCGGGCATCCGGACGGCGGTCTCCGGGTCGCCCACACCGACGTGGTGCAGCGTGCAGCGGTGCAGGACGCGGTTGCGCACGCAGTTGTCGAAGAGCGTGTGGTACACCTCCGGCACGATCTCGAAGGCGTGCGCGCGCAAGTGGGGGTTGACCGCCGTGCCCACGAGGGTGAACAGGCCGGTGTAGGCCCCGATGTCGAACATCATGCCGGCCTGGCGGGCCGCGCGGGCGAACAGCCGCACCGCGAAGTCGTCGGCCGGCTGCGGGCGACGGCCCTCGCCCCAGTACAGTTCCTTGGCCACCACGCACCGGGCGGGGCGCAGCATCGTGTACTCGGCGCCGTCGACCCGTCCCACCACCTCGGGGATGGCCGCCGGGACCGGGAGCCGGCCGGTGTCGCGCAGCCGCGGAGCGGCCAGCCGCACCGCGCCCCGCATGGCGAGGTTGGGCAGCCGCCAGCCCAGGACCCGTTTGACGTGCCGCTTGGCGCCGTACCAGCTCCGCCGGCGGCCGACCGCGGTGGCCCGGTAGTCGACGTCCGCCGGTGCGGCCGCGGGGTCGGCCGGCGGGTCGGCGGGGCGGGGATCGCCACCGGGCGCCTCCTCCCGGACCTCGCCGTCACGCGTCGTCGTCCGCTGCCCCATCATCGCTCCCCTGTGGCACGCTGTCGCCCTGGCACCCACCCAGCGTAACGGCCGCACCCGCGGATATCTCGGTACCGCCGCGGTAAGGCGGATCTCACGGGGCCGCTGGCTCGCGATGCGCGCCGGGCCGAGGCGGGCGTCACCCGCCGGGAGCGGGGCGCGATCCATCTCTCCGGCGGGTGGCGCGGCCGGGCGCACCGAGGGGGCGCCCGATGCCCGGACCGTATAACTGGAACGCGTTCTAACACAAGGCACGCCGTGGCCACAGGACGGTCACCCGGCGGAGTGCGCGTGCGTGACGGGCCATGGAGCGGACGGCGATCGGGGCGGCGATTCCGCTCGCCGCCCCGATCACGAGAACATGATCCTGCTAGCCCTCGACGGTGTTGAACTGCACCGAGGCGCGGTCGGCGAGCAGCGGGCGGATGAGACGGAGGGCGGCCTGGTGCTCCGGGTGGTCCCGGTAGGCGAGGTAGTCCGACTCGCTCGCGACGTCGGCGACGACCGCGAAGTCGTAGTTGCCGGATCCGATACCGAGGTCGGCACCGTAGACGTACCCCCGGAGCTGCGGAATCCGCCCGGGCAGCCGCGACAGGACCTCCTCGACCTCCTCCACCTGCTCGGGCGTGGTGCCCGCGATCCACCGGAACAACGCGATGTGCCGAATACCCATGCGAAAAACCTACGGCACCCTGGGCGGACGGCGATGCCCGCCCTCGGTGGCCGGTGGCCGTTGGTGCGCGTCTTCGTGTGCCGGGGACGTACGTGGCCGTGGCTCGCGTTGGCCTGGTGGCCGCGACCGGGCACGGTGTTCGGTCCACGGCCGCGCACACCGGCTTCGCGTCGGAGAGCGGCCGGATCGGCGTGTGCCCATCGGCCGGGCCGAAGGCGGGACATGGCCGTCGAGACGGAACTGACGTAGCGGACCTGGAGTGCCATGAGCGGGCTGTCCAGGTGCGTCGGCATCTCACCGATCGTGGGTGCTCTTCGCCATGCCCGCGGCCGGTTCAGCGAACTCCCGCCCACGACCTAAGGTCGTACCGGCGCCCCGCCGCTCCTGGAGGCGAGGCGGGGCGCCCGTGTCGCGAGAGGAAGGTGTGCATGACCCGCATGCCCACGGGGGTGGAGATCCACGGCGCCTGCGATCCGGCGTTCGCGCGGGTGCGCCGGGTCTTCGAGAACAACTTCGCCCGGGAGATGGAGACGGGTGCGGCGATCACCGTTCACGTGGGCGACGAGCCGGTGGTGGACCTGTGGGGCGGCGTCGCGGACGAGCGCACCGGGCGGTCCTGGGATCGCGACACCCCCTGCTTCGCGTTCTCCTGCACCAAGGCGGTGACCGCGGCGGCGGCACTGCGGGTCGCCGAGCAGGGCGGGCACGACCTGACGGCGCCGGTGGCCTCGTGGTGGCCGGAATTCGGCACCGCCGGCAAGGAACGGACCACCGGGGAACACCTGCTCTCGCACCAGGCCGGGCTGCCGGTGTTCGACCGGCCGGTGTCGGTGGCGGAGGCGGCGGACCCGGCGGCCATGGCCGGTCTGCTCGCCGCGCAGCGCCCCCAATGGGAGCCGGGCACCGCCCACGGCTACCACACGTTCACCTACGGCTGGCTGGCCGGCGAGATCGTGCGCCGGCTGGACGGCCGGACCGTCGGTGACTACGTGGCGGCGGAGATCGCCGGTCCGCTCGGCCTCGACCTGTGGGTCGGCTCCCCGGACGAGGTGATCGACCGCGCGGCCCGGCTGACGACGGGTCCCGGACGCCGGAGCACCGCGCCGTCCGGGACCTCCGGGGCTTCCGCCACCGGTCCGGTGGCGGCGCTGACCCGCGCGACGCACGACCCCGGCAGCCTGCTCTCCCGCAGCATGGCCGCGCCGGACGTCGGCGCGGTCCCGGGCCGGTTCAACAGCCGGGAGGTGCTCGCGGCCGGATGGCCCGCCGCGGGGCTGCTCACCTCGGCCGGTGGGCTCGCGGGGTTCTACCGCGACCTGCTGGCCGGCCGGATCGTCTCGCCGGACACGCTGCGCGACGCCCTCGTTCCGCGCGCCACGGGTCCGGACCGGGTCATGGTGCTGGACAGTTCGTTCGGGCTGGGGTTCATGCGCCCGTCGCTCGTGTTCGCGGTACCGCGCGCCGCGTGGCCGGGCGCGTTCGGTCACACGGGCTCCGGCGGTTCCATCGGGCTGGCCGACGTGGACCACGGGATCGCCATCGGGTACGTCATGAACCGCACCGGGACCGAACTTTCGGGCGGCACCCGGGCGATGCGTCTGATCAAGGCGGTGTACGACAGTCTCGGCTGATCCGGCCGGTGCCACCGCGCCAGGCCCAGGGGCACGGAGCCCGGCCGCCGCGCCCGGACCGGGGTTTCGGTTGGGCGGCGTGGCGGCGGACCGCGGGCCGGAGCACGGCCCGACCGGGGATTCGGTCAGGAGTCCACGGCGGTCCGCCGAGCGCCCCGTCGCGGGGGGGGTGGTCCGGCACCGTCCGTCGCGAAATTCGGTGTCACGGGCGTCACACGACCACTCACTGTGACCATATGTGCAGATTGTCTGGCATTTCACAGAAAAACGAGCAGACCGGAGCACGGCAATTCCCGAACGACGGTATTCGGAGAATGGTGGACTGTGTACACCTTCGGGTGGCCATTCTCACCGGCCGGGATGCGGGAATCGGCCGGTCCACGGCCGCACGCGCTCCGGAGACAATTGGCACGGTGGCCGAGTGGCATGACCACCACGTCTCGCACCGTTTCCGCCTCCGGCGGACGGTGCCGGGCCACGGCCGGACGCACCCGGTCCGGCGGGAGGCGACGATCGTGGGGAAGGCGGCCAGAAGGGGGCCGGTCGCCGCGCCCGCAGGGCCCCGGCACCTCGGCCCGGGGGCTTCCGCTCCTCCCCCGCGCCCGGCCGGGGAGCCGGGCCCCGGACATACGGAAGCCGTCGCCGTGGACGACGGGCGACGGCGGATCGGGGCGCGGCCCGGAGGGCGCTCGCACGGGCCGCGGAAGCACCGGCGGGGCGCCGGGCCGCGCCGGGAGTTCCGGCTCAGCTGACTCGGGTGGTCAGCAGATATGCGTCCGGACTGTCCGCGTCGACGATCTCCGTCACCTTCCAGGTCTGCCCGCCGACGGTGAACGTGTCACCAACGCGGACGTCGATCATGACGTTGGGCCGCCAGTCCCGAGGGCCGCCGATCTTCGCCACCGACCGTCCCTGCTCGTCCACCCAGAACCGGCCTCCTCCCACCGGACCGCCTTCGAACCGGTCATTCCGGCCATAGGTGATCTTCTCTTGTGCGCCGACTTCGTGGGCCACGTTGGACTCTTTCCCTGCCAATTGGATGAGCCTCAGTCATGGTAGTACGGCAATGCCCGCCATTTCCGGGCATTGATTTCCTGCGCGGATTCCCCGCACTTTACCTCGCGCCGGTGAAATTGCATACCTGGGAGTTACCTCCGTTTCGGTCAGGCCGAGCCGCCTTTCCGGCCTTCGACATGCGCCGATTGCGGTCCCCGTTCCCTCCGTCACTTTCCGCTACACCTTCGTGCCGTGGCACATGCCACAGCGTCCGCGCCGGCGTCCGGCGCGCCCGGGTCGCCGACACGTGGGCCGCCCACCTCGGGCCGGGGCCGGCGCCTTCGAGGTCCGTTCGTGAGCGGTGGGCCGGTCAATGTGCCGCCCGATACGTCCCTCCCCCGCCGTCCGCATCGCGGCGGGCTCGGTGATCCCCGGCCGAACGCGTGGCCCACTCCGGCCGGTGGCCTGGAATTCCACGTGCGCGGCCACGGCCGGGCTTCCGGTCCGGGCCCGGAACAGCCGAGCGGCCCCGGACCGAGGTCCGGGACCGCCGACGCGGTGGCCGCGGCGGTCTCGCCGCTCGTGTTCCCCAGGTCTCCCTAGGCCGCGCTCACCGCCTCACTCCCCTCCACCGCCGACACGGGAAGGGCCTCCGGCCACCGGTGTCGACGGCTTCGGACGTTCAGGTTCCCAGGTCGACGATCGCGGCCACCGGCCCGCCGCCCGAAGGTCCCTGGTGCACCGCCGCGACCGAGACGAACACCGCCGGGTCGCCGGTGACCGCCGCCGTGACGCCGCCGACCGTGGCCTTGATCTGGCGGTGCCAGTGCACGTCGGAGTCGTCCAGCATGATGTTGCGCCGGCCGCGCACCCGCCCGCGGGGGTCGGCCTCGCACTTGAGGAAGACGTTCACCAGGCGGTCCGCCAGGTCCTCGCTGCGCGGACGGTCGGGCAGGGGCAGTCCGGCCGAACGGATGGCGTCCCAGATGCCGTCGGCGTCCAGGGCGTCGCGCATCACCCCGTGGCCGACCCGGAACCGGCCGCCCACGCCGCGCGCGTTGCCCACGACCACGATCTGCGCCCGGTCCAGTTCCACACCGGACGAGCAGGACGCCACCGAGGAGTAGAGCGAGAGGTCGGAGTGGATCTGCTCGGCGGCCGGCTCCTCGATCTCCCCCAGCGCGGTCGCGATGCCCAGCGCCGTGGTGGAGTTGGAGACGTCCATGGACTTCAGCGTGTCCTCGGTGAACACGTCGTGCCCGCGCGCCTTCGCGTCGTTGATGGTCTCCAGGACCAGCAGCGGGGTCTTGGTCTGCACGTAGTGGACGTCGGCCGGATCGGTGATCCCCGCCGTCCGCATCGCCGAGCGCACGCCGTCGGCGACCTTGCGCACCATCGCCGGGCGGCCGATGTCCTCGGGAAGGATCGCCTCGCTCATCGCGACGCCGACCACCACCCGGGGCTCGTCGCTCGGCCAGTACCGGCCCTCGGGCGCGTGCGCGAACACGGTGGCGTGCGGCGACAGGACACCGTCGGTGCCCCCGGACCACACCAGCGGCACCCGCGCCACCTCCTCGGCGTCCCGGCCGCCCCGGGCCAGCAGCACTTCGCGGAACGCCCGGTCGGCGAGGATCCGGGTGTAGTCGTTCACGCCGCCGTTGCCCTCGGTCTTGCCGACCACCGCGAGGACGTCGTCGGCCGCGAACACGCCGTCGTCGATCAGCCGGGCGAACCCGGACGCGTCCGTCACGCTCTCGATCGGCACCTTGTGGACTTCAACCGGTCTGGCCATCTGCCGCCGCCTCTCTCACCTGGGGTCGTGGGTCGTCGGTCCCATCCGCGCGGTCTCGCTCCTGGTCACGATCGTCCCGGCCCGGCCGGCCAGGCCGTCCGCCATCTGCGCCAGCCCGGTGATGACGGCACGCTCGCCGCCGTGGGAGACGAACCGCAGCGCCGCCTCCACCTTCGGGCCCATGCTGCCGCGCGCGAAGTGGCCGGCGGCGTGGTAGGCGGCGAGTTCGTCGGTACTCACCGTGCCGAGCGGCCGCGCCTGCGGGGTCCCGAAGCCGAGCACGGCGTTGGGGACGTCGGTGGCGATGAGCAGTGTGTCGGCCCGCACCAGGTGCGCGAGCAGCACCGCCGTGCGGTCCTTGTCCAGTACCGCCTCGACGCCGCGAAGCGCGCCGTGCTCGTCCCGGATCACCGGGATGCCGCCGCCCCCGGCGGCGACCGTCGTCACCCCCGCGGCGACCAGTGCGCCGATGGCGACGGCGTCCAGGATCTCGCGGGGTTCCGGCGACGGGACGACCCGCCGCCAGCCGCGTCGGCCCTGGTCGACCCAGTTCTGCCCGAGGGCGATGAACCGGGCCGCCTCGTCGGCGTCCAGATACCGGCCGACCGGCTTGCTGGGGGCCGTGAACGCGGGGTCGTCGGCGTCGACCAGCGTGCGGGTCACGACCGCCGCCACCGGACGCGCGGCGCCGCGACGGCGCAGCGCCTGCTCCAGCGCGTCCACCATGGTGAACCCGATGGTGCCCTGCGTCTGGGCACCGCACCAGTCCAGGGGCACCGGCGGCACGACGTGCGCAGCCAGCTCGTTCTTCACGAGGAGGTTGCCGACCTGCGGGCCGTTGCCGTGCGTGAGCACCACCTCGGTGCCACCGGCGACGAGGTCCGCCACGTGATCCATGGCGGTGGCGATCGCGGCCCGCTGGTCGCCGGGGCGGGCGCTGCCGTCGGGGGCGGTCATGGCGTTGCCGCCCAGCGCGACGACCACGCGGCGCGGTTCGGGCATCGCCCCTCCCCTCCCCGTTCGCTCGCCACGGCGGGCTCTCATCCGGACCGGCGGACGGGAAGCCCGCCTCCGGGCGGACGGTGCCGACTCTAGAGAACGGCGCCGCCCCGTCTCCTGAGCGATTGTTGCCCAACGGTCCCGGAAATCTCGCGGTTTCCTGCCGAACCGGCGCGCCGGGCCGGGGCGCCGGCGTCAGCGCGGCGCCGAGTCGAGGTCCCGTACCTCCCGGCGGACGCACTCACGCAGGGCGGTGCCCGGGCGGCGCAGTAGACCGCGCAGCGTCCGGCCGTTGCCGGGCAGGCCGTAGACGTCGTAGTAGTCGAACATGGCCGCCAGCCCCGCGACCACGTGCTCCGCGGCACCGGCGGACAGGGCGTCGCGCCGCCAGTCGTCGATCGGCACCGCCACCGGGCGGACCGGCCGGTCCATCGCCTCGGCGAGCGCCCCGGCGTAGTGCCGCACCGAGATGTTGGCCGGCCCCACGAGCTCGTACACGGCGAACGAGTGGTCGTCGTCGCCGCCCCGGTCGTCCAGCGCGGCGAGGCCGCCGACGGCCGCCCGGCCCCGCCGGACCGGGGCCGGCTCGGTGAGGCAGCGCACCGCCACCGCCGCGACGTCCCACAGGTCGACCATGCCGAACCGGACGTCGATCGAGTAGGGGACGGCCAGCCGCCCGGTCTCCCGGACCGCGGGGATGCGCGGGAGCAGGTTCTGCATGTACGGTCCGGGCTGCAGCACCGTGACGTCCAGGCCGGAGCGGAACAGTGCCTCCTCGACCCGGAGCTTGGCCCGGTGGTGCGGCATCGCCTCGGCCTGCGGTCGCAGGACCGAGTGGTACACCACCCGCCACACGCCCGCGGCGCGCGCCGCCGAGATCAGCGTCTCCCCCATCTCCTGCTCGTCGGGGCTCATGTTGGGCGCGATATGATAGAAGGCGGTGACCCCCTGGGCCGCCTCCTTGAGCACCGCCCGGTCGCGCATGTCGCCCACCACCGCCTCGTCGGCGCCGTGCGAGCGGATCTCCCGCACCTGTCCGGGCCGGTGCACCAGCGCGCGGGCCGGCACCCCGGAGTGCCGCAGCGCGGCGATGACCGCGCGTCCTGTTCTCCCGGCCGCGCCCGTCACCAGGACACGTGCTTCCGTCACAGTCGATCCACCTCCGCGTGTGCCGCGCCCCCGGACAGCAGCGCGTAGCCGGGTCCCCTGTCGAAGAAGGGGCGGTCGGCGGGGCGCTCGGCACGCAGACGGGCTCGCAGCCGTTCGGTGGCGGCGTGGTCGGGCCGGGGGTCGTCGGTCGGGCCGTTGATGACCACACCGTAATCGGCGCTCGCGGCGTCCCGGGACACTTTGCGGCAACGGACGTCCCGGACGACGGCGTCGACGTCGCGGTCCAGGGGGTCGCCCCAGCCGCCGCCTCCGGTGGTGCGGATCCGGATCACCTCTCCGGCGCGTACCGGTTCGGCGTCCACCAGCCCCGGCATCTCCCGCTCGTTCGGGCCGCCCGGGTCGATGGTGACCTGGAACGGCCGCCCGGCACGCCCGCCGTTCACTCCCCAGCAGGCGAGAATGGAGCGGTCGGCGACGGACATGAACGAGGCGTCGCGCAGCATCCGGATGTGCTTCTCGTAGCCGAGCCCGCCACGGTGCAGGCCCGGACCGCCGGAGTCGACGGCCAGAGCGAGCCGTTCCACGATGAACGGGAACCGTGACTCGGTGAACTCGGTGGGCAGGTTGCGGGAGTCCGGCACGATGTGGATGGTGTCCTCCCCGTCGGCGTGCGGCCGGCCGCCCGAACCGCCGCCGAGCACCTCGCGCATGAGGTACGGCCGGCCGGCGGCGTCGGTGCCGTGCACTCCGGTGTAGCGGATGGTCTCCTGGTCGGCGGGCATCCGGCCGCCCACGGCCTTGGCGAGGGCGCCGGCCAGCACGCCGAGCAGCCGCAGGATGACGAAGGTGCGGGCGTTGGTCGGGGCGGGGAAGACGGGGGTGAGCAGCGTGCCTTTGGGCGGGAACCGCATCTCGATCAGCGGCACCACGCCCTCGTTGACGTCGAGCTCGGCCATCCGCTCCGGGGTGTCGGCCAGGTTGCGCAGGACCGGGGCCAGCCACTTCTTGAGGAAGTTGCCGTCGGCGTAGTCGCCACAGTGGTTGATGGGGCCGCGGGCCTGCGGCGATGTACCGGTGAAGTCGATGGTGAGCCGGTCGGGCACCTTGGTGAGGGTGATGCGCTGGGCGTGCAGCCGGGGCGGGTCCACGCCGTCGTGCTCGGCGTAGTCCTCCCACACGTAGCTGCCGTCCGGGATTTTGGCGAGGATCTCGCGGCGGTAGGTCTCGGTGGTCTTGTCGAGGATCGCGTCGAAGCATGCCTCGACGGCGGCACGGCCGTAGCGGCCGAACAGCTCGGCGAGCCGGCGGGCGCCCATGAGACAGGCGGAGCACTCGGCGTCGAGGTCGGCGGCCAGCGACTCCGGCATCCGGGAGTTGCGGGTCATGATGCGCAGCGCGGCCCGGTTGGGCACGCCGCGGTCCCACAGCCGGATGGGCGGCACCATCAGGCCCTCCTCGAAGACGGAGGTGGCCCCGGACGGCATCGAACCGGGGCAGGCCCCGCCGATGTCGTCGTGGTGCCCGAACGCCTGCACGAACGCCACCACCCGCGGGCCGTCCGACCCGCCACCGTCGTCGTGGAACACCGGGACGGTGACGCACAGGTCCGGCAGGTGGCCGATGCCGCCCTCGGACTCGTAGACGTCGTTGTGGAAGAACACGTCGCCGGGCCGCATGGTGTCCAGCGGGAAGTCCCGCGCGACGGGGTGCACGAGCGCGGAGTAGGACCGCCCGGTGAGCTTGCGCAGCCGCCGGTCGTGGATGCCCACGCGGAAGTCGTGGGCGTCGCGGATCATGGGCGAGCGGGACGTGCGGGCGATGGCGGTCTCGACCTCGCGCTCCACCGAGGCGAGGGTCCCTTCGACGATCTCCAGCACCACGGGGTCGGCGGCGCGCACGCCGCCGGTCGGGTGTGCGGCGGTCATGGGCGGCGCTCCTCCTGGGTCGGCATGGCGGGCCGGTCGCCCGAGGTGACGAGCACGTTGCCGTACCGGTCGACCTCCGCGGCGCAGCCCGGATGGACGGGGATGGTGCAACCGAATTCCTCGATGACGGCGGGGCCCACGAGGCGGTCGCCCGGCGCCAGGCCGGGACGCCAGTAGACGGGTGTGTCGTGTCCGGGGTCGTCCGCGCCGCCCGCGCCGAAGTACACCCGCCGGGTGCCGGTCCGCGCGCGGGCGGGATCGCCGTCGCCGGGCGGCGCGGACACCGGTTCGGGGCGCCGGATCGGCCCGACTCCGGACACCCGCAGGTTCACCCACTCGACCTGCTGGGCCGGGTCACCGCGGAAGTCATAGCCGTACAGCCGGTGGTGCGCCTCGTGGAAGGCGGTCGCGACGCGCTCGGTGAGGAGGTGGTCGATGGGCCCGCCGGGCACCGGCACCCGGACCTCGTACGCCTGGCCGACGTAGCGGAGGTCGGCGCTGCGGTCGTGGCGCTGCGCCGGCCGGTCGAAGCCCTCCGCGTCGAGGGCGCGGGCGGCCTGCTCGGTGAGGTCGGCGTAGATCGCGGCGACCCGGTCCGGGTCGAGGTCGGCGTGCGGGCACACCGCCGTGCGCACGTAGTCGTTGCGCACGTCCACCGTGAGCAGCCCGTACGCCGAGACGTTGCCGGGGTCGCGCGGCACCAGGACACCGGCGAGGCCGAGGATGTCGATGAGGCGGCAGAGCAGCAGCGCCCCCGAGCCGCCGAAGGCGACCATGTGAAAATCGCGCACGTCCAGGCCGCGCTGCACGGTGACCTGGCGCAGCGCGTTCGCCTGATTCCACGCGGAGATCTCCAGGACGCCGGCCGCGGCCTGCTCGACGCCGAGGCCGAGCCGGTCCCCGAGCTTCGCCAGCCCCTCGCGCGCCGCCGCAGCGTCCAGCGGAATCCGGCCGCCCAGCAGGTGCGGCGGGATGCGGCCGAGGACCAGGTGCGCGTCGGTGACGGTGGGCTCCGTGCCGCCCGCGCCATAGCAGATGGGGCCGGGGTCGGCGCCGGCGGAGCGCGGCCCGACCTTGAGGGTCTCCTCGGCGGAGATCCAGGCGACCGAGCCGCCCCCCGCGCCGACGGTCACGATGTCGATCATCGGGATCTTGGACGGGAAGCGGCCGATCGTCCCCTCCGTGGTGAGGCCCGGCTCGCCGTCGAGCACGACCGAGACGTCGGTGGAGGTGCCGCCGCCGTCGAGGGTCAGCACCCGGTCGAATCCGGCGCGGTGCGCGACCAGCGCGGCACCGAGGGCGCCCGCCGCCGGGCCGGACAGCACGGTGCTGACGGGCTGGTGCACGACCTCCTCGGCGGACAGCACGCCGCCGTTGGACTTCATGATGTGGAACGGCACGCGACGGCGGTCCGTCGTGAGCCGGGCCGCGTCGAGCCGGGACCGGATTCCGGCGACGTAGCGGGAGACGCTCGGCTTGACGGCGGCGTCGACCAGCGTCGTCATGGAACGCTCGTACTCGCGGTACTCGCGCAGCACGTCGGAGCTGATGGACACCGTGGCGTCCGGGTGCTCGGCGAGCAGGATGTCGCGCACCCGGCGTTCGTGGCCGGGGTCGGCGTAGGAGTGCAGCAGGCAGACGCCGATGGTGTCGATCCCCCGGTCGCGGAACCACCGCGCGGCCGCGGCCGCCTGTTCCTCGTCCAGCGGCCGGATCTCGGCTCCGGTGTGGTCGAGCCGCCCGCCCACGGTGCGGACCAGGTCGGCCGGAACGATGCGGTCCGGTTTCACCCAGAAGTAGGAGTTGCCGTACCCGTCGGGCACGGACTGGCGGGCGATCTCCAGGACGAACTCGTACCCCTCGGTGGTGATGAATCCGAGCCGGTCGATCCGGTCCTCCAGGAGCCGGTTGGTGGCCACGGTGGTACCGTGCGCGACGGCGACGACGTCGAGGGGGTCTCCGCCGAGCTCGTCGCGGATGCGGGCGATCGCGGTCATGAAACCCTCGGCGGGGTCCGCGGGGGTGGACGGCGTCTTGGTTGCGACAGTCTCCCCGGTCGCCTCGTCGACGGCCACCACGTCGGTGAACGTCCCGCCGGTGTCGATCCCGATCCGGACCCGCCGTCGTCCCGTCATCAGCGTTCCTCCGTGCCGCAGCCCCGGCTCTGATGCGCCTGCCACGCATTCAACTTGGGCGTCAGCGGCGGGGAACCGGCAACATCTGCCAACCATGCCGGTGAACGCTGGTGATCCTCGAAGACCCTGACACGGCAGGAGGCCCTGCCGATCCCGAGCGCCGAGTCGGCACGGGGCGGTGGCACCGGACGGCGGGCCAGGGGCGCCCCCACGGCCGGGCAGCCGCCGCGCGGCGCCACCGACCACGAGGCGGAGCACCGGCGCGCCCCACGGCACCGGGCGTCCGGACGGGCCGTACCGTGCTCATCCCATCGGGAGGCGCGCCCGCTCCGCTGCCCCGTACTCGTAGGCCTCCTGCGGCCAGGTGGTGTGCACATATTCCGGCCGCGCCAGGGCGGCGGCGAGCACGCCCATCGCCGTGATGCCCTGCGGACCGTGGTGATCCCACGGCCCCTCCGGCTTCGTCCGGACGGCGAGCGCCGTCCTGAAGGCCGTGAGCAGGTTCGCAAGGACGCGGAATCTTCCGCTGACCACCGAAGCGATCCGCGCGGCGGTACCGCGCTGCCGCACCGGGGAGGCCGGCGCTCGCATCGTCGGTATCACTCGTGGATGGCGGCGGTGCGTTCGGCGGACCCGGCCGCCGCGCCGCTTGATAACGCGGACCGCCGGCACCAACGCCGACCGGAGAACCGGAAAGCCGACGCGTCCGGAGCTTCACCGCCGTTCGCCGTGGTCGAGAACCGAGGCGAGCAGCTCGCCGACGGTCGACTCGGCGTGGTCCGCCGTCACGGCCGGCCGGGGAGCCGCGCGAGGCCGTCCGTCGACCGGCGGCCGAACCCGAGCCGGTCCATGACCGCGCGCGACGGTCGGCGCACGTGCGGCATGCCGCCGCCCCTCACCCGTCGTCGTTCACATCGTCGTGCGGAGCAGCCGACAGAACGCCGGGTTCCACGGCACGGCCGTCACGACCCGGCGGACGTCCGGCGCCGTACTCGCCAGTCCGGATCCCGCACGACCTCGTACTCCTCCGCCCGGCCGAGCGCGGTCAGCACCGCCATGGTCCCGGCCGCCCGCATCGTCGCCGGTGTGGAGTCGGCCAACGTCCCCACGACGCCGGTGATCCGCACGGTCAGCGGCGCCCGCTGCGGTCCCACCAGCGCCAGCGCCTCCCGGCAGCCCCGCTCCGCGCCCGCGAACCAGTCGGGGTCCTGCTCCGGGGACGCGCTCGGTCCGCCGTCCGGATCCACCGCCGTGACCACCTCGGAGCGATCGCCCCCGCCCGTGACCCGCACCCGCACCACCGCGAAGCCCGGGACGCCGCGGACGTACCGCCGCAGCCCGTACTCGGCGTCCCGGGGAACGGTCACGACGCGCCCCGCAGGTAGGTCAGCACGGCGAGCACCCGGCGGTTGACGTCGTCGTCGGGCGGCAGGTCGAGTTTGGCGAGGATGTTGCCGACGTGCTTGCCCACCGCCGCCTCGCTCACATAGAGCATGCGGGCGATGGCTCCGTTGGACCGGCCCTCGGCCATGAGGGCGAGCACCTCCCGCTCACGGTCGGACAGCCGGGACAGCGGGTCGCGCCGGCGGCGCAGCAGCTGGCGCACCACCTGCGGGTCGACCACGGTGCCGCCGTCGGCGACCTGCCGTAGCGTCGCCGCGAACTCCGCGACGTCCACCACCCGGTCCTTGAGCAGGTAGCCGACCCGCCGCCCGTCACCGGAGTCGAGCAGGTCCGCCGCGTAGCTCTGCTCCACGTACTGGCTCAGCGCCACCACCGCGAGGTCGTGGCGCTCCCGGCGCAGGGCGACCGCGGCGCGCAGCCCCTCGTCGGTGAAGCCGGGCGGCATCCGGATGTCGGTGACCGCGAGGTCGGGCCGGTGTTCGGTCGCGGCGGCGAGCAGGGCGTCGTGGTCGCCGACGGCGGCCACCACCTCGAAGCCGAAGCGTTCGAGAAGTCCGGCCAGCCCCTCCCGCAGCAGGACGCCGTCCTCGGCGAGGACTACTCGCACGGCACGCCCGGGCCCGCCGGTCCGGTCGTCGGCTCCTCCGGCGCCGGCGGCGCCGCTGGTCGGCTCTCGTCGCACGGAAGCTCCACTCGTAGCAGGGTCGGTCCCCCGGCCGGACTGGACAGCAGCATTCTGCCGCCGGTCACCGCCACGCGGTCCGCCAGGCCGATCAGGCCGCTGCCCCGGTCCGGATCCGCGCCGCCGCGCCCGTTGTCGGCCACCTCCACGACCAGCAGGTCGCCGTGCAGATCCGCCGTCACGACGGTACCCGTCGCGCCACTGTGCTTGGCCACGTTCGTCAGGGCCTCGGCCACCACGAAATACGCGGTGCCCTCGACGTGCTCGGGCGGCCGCCGCGGCAGGTCCGCGCGCACGGTCACCGGCAGGCCGGTCCGGTCGGCCAGTTCGGGCAGCGCCGCCGCGAGGCCGCGGTCGGTGAGGATCTGCGGGCGGATCCCGCGGATGAGTTCGCGCAGCTCCGCCATGAGCTGCTTCGCCTGGTCCTGCGCGGCGGCGACCGCGGCGGCGGGCGGGCCGTCGGGGAGGTCGAGCCGGGCCAGCCCCAGCTGCATGGTGAGCGCGACGAGTCGCTGTTGCGCGCCGTCGTGCAGATCGCGCTCGATCCGGCGCCGCTCCGCCTCGAACGCGTCCACCAGCCGCGCCCGGGACCGGGTCACCTCGACCAGCTCGGCGCGCAGTTCCTCGGGCCGGGAGCCACCGAGCAGTTGCCGGGCCAGCACCCGGTTGCCCTCCGCGAGCAGCGCCACCGCGTAGGGGAAACCACCGAGGAGCAGCACGAGCGCGGCGAGCGCGAACGGAACAGCCTCGACCGGGGTGTCGACCTCCCCGAACCCGAGGCTGACCGGGCCCGAGTCCCCGACGAGCAGGAACGGGGAACACGCCAGCAGCAGCAGGAACAGCCCGACCCCCGCGATCAGCAGCACCGTCAGCGGTGCGACCAGCAGCACCAGGAGCAGCAGGTAACCGAGATCGCGCCAGGTCGCCCCCTCCGTGTAGCGGGTCCGCAGCCACGCCCACAACCCGGGCGCGTCCGGCGTCCGATGCCCGCTGAGCAGCGGGGCGGAGTCGACCATGCGCAGCCGCAGCCGCTCCAACGCGGCCACCGGCAACGCGAGCAGCGGCCCGCCGCCGGCCAGCATGAGCGTGCCGCTCGCGAGCATCAAGCCGACCACGCCGGGCTGGTAGCTCGCGCGTTCGACGATGTGGACCAGCAGCACGATCCAGGGCAGGCACAGCATCGCCAGCGGCGCGGCGACGAGACCGGTGACCGCCCAAGCGGACAGCAGGTAGCCGAGGGAACGCCAGGGCCAGGCGGAGATCAGGAAACGCCGCTGCCGGACCGCCTGGCCAGGGGTGATAGGGGTGAAAGTGGACACGTCGATCACGCTATGCGGGCCGGGCCGCTGCGACCAGCGCCCTGTCCACCGTCCGCGGGTAGGGCTGGGCCTACCGCGCTGCCGGACCGTCTCCCGTGCCGAAGGCACGAGATCCCCGGAGACGAGGCCGGGGCGGTGTCACCTCCGATCGACCGGCACGGGAGGCAGGAGTCGTTGACCCGGCTACCGGAGGCTGCACACCTTTACGCGAGCGACACGCCCGTATGCCGTCTTGATGCGGTTCATCGCTACATGACCGGGTTCCCGGACACGCCCTAGCGCTGGCCGAGGACGTTCTTCACCCGCCCCACGACGCTCTCGAACTCCGTGCTGAACGGGTGCTCGTGCACCATGTACGTCCACGTGGTGTGCGGGCGCTTCACGCCGGCCACCTCGACGTCCAGCCGGCCGTCCTGCGGTTCCAGCGCCTCGAACGTCTCCGCGGCGCGGGCCCGGGCCTCCTCGAGGAAGCCCGTGAAGGCCGGCACGGCGTCGCGGTTGAACTCGTCGAGAGGGTTGCGGCGGCCGAGAAAGCGCAGGTGGATGCCCTCGCGCAGGTCGGCGAGGAAGGCGTTGTGGTCGGTCCAGCCCCGGTCCAGGTGGTACAGGGTGATGAGCTTGGCCGCCCGTGCGACCTCCTCCTCGCCGACCGCCTCGACCAGTTCGGCGTGCTTCTCGGCGCAGTCCACGGCCAGCTGCCGGTCGCCCAGCCCGTCGGCGAGCACGAACTGGCGGTACTCCAGGACCACGCCGCGCTGCACGTCGATGAGCTGGTTGTACCGCCAGGTGTTGCGGTGCAGCTCCAGGAGCTGCCCTTCGGCCACGCGCTGGGCGTGGTCGACCGTGGCACGCCAGGCGGAGTCGGTGATCTCGCCCTCGGCGGTGACATCGGCGTGGCGGGCCTCGGGCGCGTTGGCCGCGATGAGCTCGTCCTCGACGCTGACGAAGAAGATGGAGCTGCCCGGGTCTCCCTGGCGCCCGGCGCGGCCGCGCAACTGGTCGTCGAGCCGGCTGCTCGGGTAACGGCCGTAGCCCATGACGTAGAGGCCGCCGGTCTCCACCACCCGCTCGCGGTCGGCCATGTCGCTGCCGCCGAGCCGGATGTCGGTGCCGCGCCCGGCCATCTGGGTGGACACCGTGATGGCGCCGTACGTGCCCGCCTCGGCGATCACGGCCGCTTCGTCGGCGTCGTTCTTGGCGTTCAGGACCACGCACTCCAGGCCGGCGTCGGCCAGCCGTTTGGCGAGCCGTTCGGACTCGGCGACGTCCTGGGTGCCGATGAGGATGGGGCGGCCCGTGGCGTGCACGGTGCCGACCTCCTCGATCAGGGCGTCCTCCTTGTCCTCCGGAGTGGCGTACAGCCGGTCCTCCTCGTCGACCCGCACGCACGGCTTGTTCGGCGGAACGACCGCGACCTCCAGCTCGTAGAACTCGCGGAGCTGCTCGGCCACGGCCATGGCGGTGCCGGTCATGCCGCAGCGGGTCGGGTAGCGCAGTACGAGCGCCTGCACGGTGATGGAGTCGAAAATCTCCCCGGTCTCGCTGACCGCGACCTTCTCCTTGGCCTCCACCGCGGCCTGCAGACCGTCCGGCCAGCGCTGCAGGAGCGCGATGCGCCCGCGCGACTCGTTGATCAGCCGGACCTCGCCGTCGCGCACCACGTAGTGCACGTCGCGCTGCAGCAGCGCGTGCGCGTGCAGCGCCAGGTTGACACGCGGGAGGACGGAGGTGTCCTCCTCGGAGTAGAGGTCGATGCCGCCGAGTTCGCGTTCGACCAGGTCGATCCCGCTCTCGGTGAGCTGGACGTTGCGGCCCTCGCCGTCGACCTCGTAGTGGATCTTCGGCCGCAGTCTCCGGACGAGCTCGGCCATCTCCAGGTCCGCCTCGGCCGCCTCGGCCGCGCCGGCGAGCACGAGCGGAACCCGGGCCTCGTCGACGAGCACCGAGTCGGCCTCGTCGATGAGGGCGACGTCGGGCTCGGCTACCACTCGATCCCCGGCATCGGTCACCAGGCGGTCGCGCAGCACGTCGAAGCCCAGCTCACTGACCGACGCGTAGGTGATGTCGGCGGTGTAGGCGACGGCGCGCTCCTCGCGGGTGGACTCCTGGCCGATCCACGCCACGGCCACCCCGAGCAGGTCGTAGAGCGGCCGCATCCACTCGGCGTCGCGCCGTGCCAGGTAGTCGTTGACGCTGAGCACGTGCACCCGCCGGCCGCGCAGGGCGAACCCGGCGGCGGCGAGGGCGCCGGCGAGCGTCTTGCCCTCGCCGGTGGCCATCTCCGCCACGTGGCCGTCCAGCAGCGCCATGACGCCGACCAGCTGGACGTCGAACGGGCGCTCGCCGAGCGCCCGCCGGGCGGCCTCGCGCCCCACGGCGCACAGCTCGGCGAGGTCGGTGCGGTCGTAGGGTCCCTCGGCGTTGCCGAGCTCGGCCGCCCGCTCGGTGAGCTCGGCGTCGCTGAGCTCACGCAGCGCGGTCTCCCGCTCGCCGACCGCCTTCAGCAGCTTCGTATAGCGCCGCACGTCCACCGAGCCGGGCTTCCCGAGGACCCGGCGGACACTCTCGGCCATTCGTCCGAACACCACGCCAGGGTAACGTCACGCGGCCGGGAGCGGTTCCGCCGGACCGTCACGATTCGGCGCACGGCGTTGCGCGGCGCCCGTATCGGCGCCTGGTGGCGGCGTGTCCGCGCAGGCGGACGGTGGTGACACGCCCGCGCCTGCCGGCCCGGACCGGTACCGGCCATGCCGGAAACGGAGCGCGTTCCGGCGGAGGGTGCCGCCCGCTAGTGCACGAGCTGGTGGCGCTGGCGGGCCTCCACCGCGATGGCGTGCTTGACGAGGTGGATGAGAACCTGCGCCACCGACTCACGCTGCCGGGCGTCGCACCACACGATGGGCACTTCGACCCCGAGGTCGAGCGCGTCGCGCAGTTCCTCCGCCGAGTACTGGTGGTCGTCGGCGAACGCGTTCACGGCGATCAGGAACGGCAGCCGGTACTGCTTCTCGAAGTAGTCGATCGCCTGGAAGCAGTCCTCCAGGCGCCGGGTGTCGACGAGGATGACCGCGCCGAGCGCACCGCGGACCAGGTCGTCCCACATGAACCAGAACCGCTGCTGCCCCGGGGTTCCGAACAGGTAGAGGGTGAGGTCGGTGTCGAGCGAGATGCGGCCGAAGTCCATGGCCACGGTCGTGCTCGTCTTGTCGGGGGTCTTGGAGAGGTCGTCGATGCCGGTGCTGGCGGCGGTCACCGCGGCCTCGGTGCGTACGGGGGGAATCTCGGAGACCGCTCCCACGAACGTCGTCTTTCCGACGCCGAATCCGCCGGCGACGATGATCTTGGTGGAGAGCTTCGGGGAGTCGTTCACTCGTCTGTTGTCCTCGCGACACGGGCTCTGCCGCACGCCGCCGGCAGGGGCGCGCGGTGAAGGGGGGTACCACCAAGCGAACCTAGCATCGACGCGCTGCGCTCCGTGGCGGTGCGGATGGGGAGCGTGGTACCAGGCCGCTCCATCCTATCCAGCTCGCGGACCGCCCCGGCCCGCGTTGCGGGCCGCCAGCGCCCCCACGATCACGCCCGCGAGCGCCGCCGCCGCGCCGAGGACCACGCCACCGGCGAAGTACCCCGCGGCGTCGCCCGGGTCGATCCCCGCGGGGCCGGGCGGCGGCGGGCCGGCCGGGGCGCCCACGGGTTCGGGCGGACGCGGGGCGGCGTGCCGCGGCGGAGCCGGTTCGGGCGCGGCGGACGGCGCACCCGCGAGTTCCGCGGCGAGCCGGTCGAAGAACTCCGCCGCGGTGCGGCGGGCCACGGCGGTGAGCACTCGCTGCCCCACTCCGCCGACCATGCCGCCCACCACGGCGTCGGCGTCGTAACCGAGTTCGGTCCGGCCGTCGCCGAGGTCGGTGAGCCGCACCGTGACGTCGGCCCGCACCGTGCCGGGCGCTCCGGCGCCCGAGGCGCGCAGGACGAGCGCCGCGGGCGGCTCCAGGTCGGTGAGCTCGACGTCGCCGACGAAGGTGCCCTTGATCGAGGCCACGCCCGCGCTGACGGTGCCGCGGTAGCGGTCCGTCCCGGTGCGTTCCAGCCGCTCGCATCCCGGGATGGTGCGGGCGAGCACGTCGGGGTCCAGCATCGCGGCCCAGACCCGTTCCGGGGCCGCGTTCAGGGTGGTGCTGCCGGTCACCTTCATGGTCGGCTCTCCTGTCCGGACGGGCGCGGCGCGGGCGGGACCGGGGGTCGCCGGCCGTGCAGGGGCGGGATCTCGCCGGCCGCGAACCGGCGGCGCAGGTGGAACAGTTCCGATGGTGAGATCGGCATGCGGGTGATCGGGAAGCCCTCGGCGTCCTCGACGGCGGCCGCGATGACCGCCGCGCCCGGGATGACGCCGGCCTCCCCGGCGCCCTTGATGCCGAGCGGGTTGAGGGGGCTCGGGGTCTCCAGGTGGTCGATCTCGACGGCGGGCACCTCGCTGGCGTAGGGCATCAGGAAGTCCATGAAGGAGGCGTTGAGCAGTTGCCCGTCGGAGTCATAAGCCATGCGCTCGTACAGCGCGCCGGCCACGCCCTGGGCCACTCCCCCGTGGATCTGCCCCTCGACGATGAGGGGGTTGACGAGCCGGCCGCAGTCGTGGACGACGCAGTACCGCAGGACCCGGATCTCGGCGGTCTCGGGGTCGGTCTCGACGATGGCGGCGTGCACGCCGTTGGCGAACGTGCAGCGCAACGGCGAATAGAAGTCGGTGCCCTCCAGCCCGGGAGCGTCGCCGGGGGCGACCGGCGGGCGGTCGAAGTCGGCCGGTCCGCCGAACTGCGTGGCGGCGCGGGACGCCTCGTCGAACGCGTACCGCAGCGGGTTGGCCAGCACGGCGACGGTGCCCAGGTCGATGCCGGAGGCGGGGCTGCCCTTGACGCGGACCCGGCCGCCGACGATCTCCAGGTCGTCGGGGTCGGCCTCCAGGGCATCGCCCGCGATGCGCAGCGCCTTCTCGCGCAGCCGGCGCGCGGCCAGGGCGACCGCGCTGCCGCTCATCACCGCACCGCGCGAGGCGAAGGTGCCCACCGAGTACGGCATCCGGCGGGTGTCACCCGTGGTGACGGAGATGTCGGACATCGGAACGCCGAGTTCGTCGGCGACGATCTGGGCGAGGATGGTCTGGTGGCCCTGCCCCTGGCTGGTCAGCCCGGTGGCCACCCGCACCCGGCCGCTCGTCTCCACCTGGACGTGCCCGCCCTCGTAGGGACCTGGGCCGGTGCCCTCCACGTAGCACGCGAGCCCGATGCCGACCCGGCGCCCCTCGGCGCGGGCGCGCTCGCGGTAGCCGGGGAAGTCGTCCCAGCCGACGAGCTCGCACGCCGCGGTGAGCGCGGCGGGGTAGTCGCCGGAGTCGTAGCGGAGCGGCCGGCCGTCCTGGAACAGCAGCCCCTGGTCGTAGGGCATCTCGTCGGGCTGGATCAGGTTGGCCGCCCGCACGCGGGCCCGGTCCAGGCCGAGGCGGTCGGCGATGGCGTCCATGGTGCGCTCCATGGCGTACACGCCCTGTGGCCGCCCGGCGCCGCGGTAGGGGCTCACGATCACCGTGGTGGTGTACAGGCTGTCGAACTCCACCCGGTAGGCCCCGGGCTTGTACGGGCCGAGCAACTGGGTGGCGGTCACCAGCGGCACGATCACGCCGTAGGGGAGGTAGGCGCCGTTGTCGTGCCAGATGCGCACGTCCAGACCGAGCAGCCGGCCGTCGTCATCGAACCCGACCCGCACCCGCTGGAGCTGACCGCGCTCGTGCGCCGCGGCCACGAAGTGCTCGCGGCGGTCCTCCGTCCACCTGACGTCGTGGCCGAGCACCCGGGCCGCCCAGGGCACCATCAGCTCCTCGGGCCACGGGTGCATGATCTTGACGCCGAAGCCGCCGCCCACGTCGGGGACCACCACCTCGACCTGGCCGAGCTGCAGTCCCAGCTTGGCGGCGACGGCGGCACGAACGCCCGAGGCGGTCTGGGTGGAGCTGTACATCCGCAGCATGGCGTCGGCGGCGTCCCATCGGGCGTAGACCCCGCGCCCCTCTAGCGGGGTGCACGCGGAGCGCTCGATCTCCAGGTCCAGCTCCAGGGTGTGCGGGGCGGCGGCGATCGCGGCCGGGGCGTCGCCCACCTCCTGGAGGAGGCGGGCCGCGACGTTGTCCGGCATACCGGAGTGCACGACGTGGTCCGCGCGGCGGGCCGCCTCGACGCCGACCACCGCGGGCAGCACCTCGTAGTCGACCCGGATGCGCTCGACCGCGTCCTCGGCGACGTACCGGTCCCGGGCCACCACCATGGCCACCGGTTCGCCGACATGGTGCACGTACTCGCGGGCCAGCGCGTATGGCGTGCGGCCGTCGCGGATGGCGGGGTGCGGGATGAGCAGCGGGAGCGGCTCGGCCATGGGGCCGGTGAGGTCGTCGTGGGTGTACACGGCGACGAGCCCGTCGACGTCGAGGGCGTCGGTGACGTCGACGTCGAGGATGCGGGCGTGCGCGTGCGGGCTGCGGACGAACGCGGCGGCGTGCGCCCCGGCCCCGAGGTCGTCGAGGTAACGGCCGCGGCCGGCCACCAGCCGCTCGTCCTCGGTGCGCGGGATCCGCGCGCCGAACAGCTTGCCGGTCACGGCCGGCCTCCCGCCGCGGCGGCTCCGGAGCCGTCCGGTGGGTCCGGGTGCTCACGGGCGAGTTCGGCGGCGCGCAGCACCGACCGGACGATGTTCTGGTATCCGGTGCAGCGGCACAGGTTGCCGCCGACGGCCTCGCGGGCCTGCTCCTCCGTCGGGTCGGGGTTCTCCTCCACGAACGCCGCGACGACGGCGAGGAAGCCGGGCGTGCAGAATCCGCACTGCAGCCCGTGGCATTCGCGGAAGGCGCGCTGGACGGGGTGCGGGGTGCCGTCGGCCGCCGCCATGCCCTCGACGGTGGTGATGTGGTGGCCCTGCGCACCGACCGCGAACATCAGGCAGGACCGCACCGGGCGGCCGTCGAGGCGCACGGTGCACGCCCCGCACACGCCGTGCTCGCAGCCGACGTGCGTGCCGGTGAGGCCGAGATCGTGGCGCAGGCAGTCCGAGAGCAGGCGGCGGGCGGGGACGACGGCGGTGTGCGGGACGCCGTTCACGTGCAGCCGGATCTCGTGGGTCTCCTCGGTCATCGGCCGCTCCCGGAGTCGGCGGGGTGGGGGTCGGACGCCGCCCCGAACCGGTCCAGGGCGTCCCGGGCGGCGGCGCGCAGCGCGCGGGCGGTGAGCACACCCGCGAGGTGGGCGCGGTACTCGGCGGTGGCGTGGATGTCGTCCTCCGGCTCCAGGCGCCCGGCGGCGAGCCGGCCGGCGGCGGCCGGGTCGGCGGTGTCCGGTGTTCGGCCGGCCACCGCGTCGGTGAGGTCGAGGACGACCGGGGTCGGCGCCATCGACAGATAGGCGGCGCGGGCGGCGGTGATCCGCAGGTCGGCGTCCAGGGTGACGAGCGCGGCGACCCCGCACAGGGCGTAGTCGCCGCTCCGGCGCGCCACCTCGACGAACGCGCTGCCGGTGCCGGGGGCCTGTCGCGGGAAGTAGGCGGACACCGCCAGCTCCTCCGGGCGCAGGCAGCTCTCCATGGGGCCGGTGAAGAAGTCGGCGGCCGGAACCGTGCGCCGCCCGGACGCGCCGGCCGCCACGACCGATCCGCCGAGCAGCGCGAGCACGGCCGGCATCTCGGCCGAGGGGTCGGCGTGCGCGAGGCTGCCGACGGTCGTGCCGCGGTTGCGGATGACCGGGTGGGCGACCAGCCGTACCCCCTGGCGGAGCAGCGGGACGGCGGCCGCCGCGGCGTCATCGGCCTCCAGGCGGGCGTGCCGGACCAGTGCGCCGATCCGCACGCCCCCGGCGTCGACGGTCACCTCGGCGAGGCCGGGCACTCCGTTGATGTCCACGATGTGCTCGGGGGCGGCGAGCCGCATGTTCATCAGCGGGATGAGGCTCTGCCCGCCGGCCAGGACCTTGCCGCGTGTCCCGGCCTCGGCCAGCGTGGCGAGCGCCTCGGCGAGCGACGCGGGGGCGTGGTAGCGGAAGGCCGGTGGTTTCACTGGGCTCGGGACTCCTCACGCTGGCGTTCGGTGGTCAGGTGGACCGAGGCGGCTCCCCGCTCCGCGGCGGCTCGGGCTCTTCGCTCTCCCTCCGCAGCCGCTGACGCTCCTCTCCGCTCCCGTCGGCCGGGGACGCCGTGGCCAGGGCGGCCTGGCCGGTGCCCTGCTCCTCCGCCGCGTCCCCCGCCCTGTCACCGGCCGGGGACGCCCCCGGGCGCAGTTGCGGGGGTGCGAGCCGGTGCAGCGCGTGGTAGCCGGCGATCACGATCAGCGTGCCCAGCGCGATGCCCTCGATCACGAAATCGTCGGTGATGGCCAGCCGTACGCCACCGATACCCGCGACCAGGCCCGCCGACACCGGCACCAGGACGACCGGGTTGGCGAGGTCGACCCGGTTCTCCAGCCAGATCTTCGCGCCCAGCAGGCCGATCATCCCGTAGAGGACCACGCTGATCCCGCCCAACACGCCCTCCGGGGTGGCGGCGATGAGGGCGCCGAACTTGGGGCAGAAGCCGAACAGGATGGCCACGATCGCCGCCACGTAGTACGCGGCCGTGGAGTAGACCCGGGTCGCGGCCATGACCCCGATGTTCTCGGCGTAGGTGGTGGTCGGGGCGCCGCCGACCGAGCTGGACACCGCGGTCGCCACCCCATCGGCGAGGATGGCGCGCCCCATGTACGGGTCGAGCGGCTCGCCGGTCATCTCCTCGACGGCCTTGACGTGGCCGGCGTTCTCGGCGATGAGCGCGATGACGGCCGGTAGTGCGACAAGGATCGCCGACGTGGAGAACTCCGGGGCGTGGAAGGTCGGCAGGCCGATCCACGGGGCCGCCGCCACCTCGGCGAGATCCACCCGCAGCGCCGAGACCGTGCTGCCCGCCTCCGGGCCGGGGACCGTGGCCGGGCCGGCGGCGATGTCGAGCACCCAGGAGAGCGCGAAGCCGAACGCCAGCCCGAGCAGGACGGCCAGGCGCCCGAGGAAGCCGCGGAACAGCACGGTCGCCAGGACGACGAAGACCATCGTGAGCAGACCGACCCACTGGTCGTAGGGCCAGTAGTTGTTCGCGACCACGGGAGCCAGGTTGAAGCCGATCAGCATGACCACCGCGCCGGTGACCGCGGGCGGGAACAGCCGCAGGATCAGCCGCGCGCCGACGAGGTGGATGATCAGCCCGCTGGCCGCCAGCACCAGGCCGGCCACCAGCACCGCGCCGGTGACGGTGGCCGTGTCCCCACCGGCGGCGCGGATGGTGGCGACGGCGCCGACGAACGACGCGCTGGTGCCGAGGTAGCTCGGTACCCGGCCGTTGACGATCAGCAGGAACAGGATCGTGGCAACACCCGACATCATGATGGCGAGGTTGGGGTCCAGGCCCATGATCACCGGGAACACGAAGGTGGCGCCGAACATGGCCACCACGTGCTGGGCGCCCAGGCCGATGGTCCGCCCCCAGGACAGCCGCTCGTCGGGCCGCACCGCCTCGCCCGGCGGCGGAGCACCGCCGTCCCCGTAGAGCTTCCAGCCGAACGCCGGTTTCATCCGGTTCCTCCTGCTCCGCAGCCGCTCGGACTGCCCCGAAGATCGCGTGTGGCGCGACTGGGCGCTGCCCGGTGGTGGACCGGCCGGCGGTCGCCGATCGCACGGCGGCGGGCACCGCCGCGCAGGATGCGGCACACCCTAAGGAGCGATCGAAGCCCGCAGCACCGGCGACACCTGCCGAACGGACCCCGTCCGGTTGTGCAGTGCCACCAATCCGCCGCAGGGCCGCGAGCCGGACCAGCACCGTGCGCGTCGCGCCACCCGACACGCACGTCCCCAAGTCCGGCACAGCGGTGTGACGCCACCGTCGCGCCGGGGTTACTCGTGGATTACCGATCAGTCTGCCGTCCCCGACCTGGAAGGGGACCCGTGGGGGCGCCGAACGTCGGGGTGGCCCCGCCCGGTTCCGGCCATCGCCCTGCACGGCGGCCACCAGGCCACTTACGCTGAAACGCATGGGACACAGGCACCCCACCAAGCTCGACATCGAGATGCGCCACCCGCGCGCCCGATGGCTGCTGCGCGCCGAACTGGCCTACTGCCGGGAATGCACGCGAGAGGGTGAACGGGAGGCGCTGGCCGACCTCGCGTCCGGCGGGATGTTCGACGCCCTGTGGCAGGAGTGGGTCCGCCAGACCGTCCGCCGCTGCCGCGACAAGCGCCACCCGCCGACGTACCCGGCGCTCGCCGCGGAACTGATCACCCCGGAG
The DNA here is from genome assembly GCF_042664915.1 of Marinactinospora rubrisoli. NCBI lineage: Bacteria > Bacillati > Actinomycetota > Actinomycetes > Streptosporangiales > Nocardiopsidaceae > Marinactinospora > Marinactinospora rubrisoli. Next base: position 74,725 of record NZ_JBHTBH010000008.1, on the reverse strand, counting down.
GAGCGGCGCCACCTCAACGCGGGGACCCGGGAGTGCCTGACGGTCTGCGTGGTCCGGGGCCGGCACGGCAACCGGGTGGAGAGCGAACACGTGCTGGAGGCACTGGCCGACCTGTCCCAGGAGGAACGGGCGCGTGTCCTGGACGACGTCCTGGACGGCTTGGCGGAGGGGGTGGCCGTTGGCTAGCAAGCACGGCAAGCCGGTCGTGCGGTTGTGCAACGCGTGCGGGGAGGTGCTGAACGCGGGGGTACGGACGTGTCCGAACTGTGGGCACTACAACGCTTGATGGCCGGGCGGTTCGCGGGGTTCTGGTGGATCGACTGGGCGGCGTAGGGTTCTGACCCGTTCTGAAGTAGCAGATCGATCACTGGCGGAGTCGTCGCAGGTGGGCAGGTATCGGCCCCGCAGGCGCGGGGATGAACCCCGCTCCACGCCGACCGGGTCGGCCGCTGCTACGCCGCGGATACGGCGTTCCTCCGGCGACCGGCGGCCTGCTCGCCTACCGGCTGATGGGCGATCCGCTCGATCAGTCGATCGCCTCGTTGAACGCGGCACTGCTCTCTGGCCGCAGTGCTATCACCGGGGCCGTCAAGCTGCTGAAGGGGCCGACGCATCGTCTGGAGCCGGGACGCCGGGGAACGGACCGGCGATATGTCGATCGCCCCGACCGGCCTGGGCCCAGTGACTTCGGCAGCGTGATCCATCGCGAGGGCCGCGCTCGTCGGGAAAGGCCGGGGCCGCTGCCCCGGCGCCCATGAAGAGCGCATGTTGAAAACGGAGTGGCACGCGGCCGTGCCCGCGCGCGGTGCGACGCCTGCTGCCCCGTCCTGACACCGGACATGGACGCAGCCCCGCCTCCGGGCCGCCTCGCCGACCGCGCCGACCGGGGGTCCGGATCACCGCCACGGAAGCGTCGGCCCGTCACCTGAGAACCCCCAGCGCCGACACCGTCCCGGCCCCGTACCGACCCCCGACGGGACGGGCACGTGTGGTCATCCCCCGACGGCGCGTTCGGGTCCCAGCAGGCTGGAAGCCGACCTCGCGCGTGCTCAACAGCCGCGCGCCGGACCGCGAGCGCCGCACCACGACCGGCGCCTCCCGCGGCTCCTTCGCGGGTGTCCTCGATGATGCCCCGTGACCCCGTGACAGGACTGGGGGGGCGAGGCTTCTCGATCTCGTCCGAAGCCGACGAGGAGCCGCTGCGCCGCGCTTCTCAACGGATGGCCCCGCTGCCGCGCGTCACGGCCGCATTCGGCAGGTCCACGATCCGCGAGCCTGCTGCGCCCACTCCCGGATCCGATCCGGCACGCGGGCTTCCTCGCGGCGGCCGTCGGCCGACTCGCCCGTGACGACTTCGCCGACGACGGTGCGACGGACGACGTGCGGGCTCGCCCGGCTACGCGGTCAGCGCAGTCCCCGCATCCGCAGCACCCGCAACGCCACCATCAGGTCCAGCCGCAGGTTCGGGTCGGTGGTGAACGGGCCGAGCATCCGCTCCAGCTTCCCGATGCGGTACCGCAGCGTGTTGTAGTGGAAGTGCAGGACCCGCGCCGTCTCCGCGACGTTGAGGTTGTTGTCGAGCAGCACCTCCAGCGTGCCGCGCAGGTCGTCGGCCTCGGGGTCGCCGGAGGCCGCGAGCGCGCCCAGGGTCTCCTCGGTGAAGGACCGGAGTTCGGCGCTGTCGGGGACCAGGCTGATCAGCCGGTAGACGCCGAGGTCGTCGAAGTCCGCCACCGCGCCCACGCCGTGGATCTGGCGGCCGACGCGCGCCGCCTGCTTGGCCTGGAGGTAGGCGGCCGGGAGGTCCTGCGGGCGGGTGACCACCCTGCTGACGCCGGTGGCGAAGGGGCGCCGGCCGCCTCCGCCGTCACCGGAGACCTGGGCGACGACGGAGCGCACCAGCGCGCCGGTGCGGCACTCGCCGCCGCCGGGGCGGTCGGCGCCCATGACCGCGACGACCTCCTGGCTGTAACCGGCCACGGCGGCGCGCGGGTCGCGGTCGCGGACGACCATGGTCCACGCGCTGGCGAACCGCTCGTGCGCCGGGCGCAGGTCGCCCGCGGCCGGCACGGGGGTGGCCGGTTCGGCGTCCAGTTCGGCGACCACGACGACCAGCGGACGGTCGATGTCCCAGCCCAGAGTGGCGCAGTGCCGGACGGCGTGCGCGGGGTCGCCGACCCCGCCGGTCAGCAGGTCGCGCAGGAAGTCGCCCTGGTACTTGCTCTCGACCGCCGCGACGGCGAGGTCCCGGGTGATGACCAGTGCGGCGGTGGCGGCGGCGCGTTCCAGCACCTGGACGTCGGTGGGGTCGATGCGCCGCTCGCGGCTGATCAGCACCACCCGGCCGTGGTCGAGACCGCCGGCCAGCACGGGCACCTGGACCACGCGGGCGTCCTCGTCGTCAAGGGCCCGGACGCCGTGTTTGAAGCGTTCGACGTGGAACCGGCCGCTGGAGGTATCGAAGAACCGCCGGTCGGTGCGGGTGGCGTCGGGGACGCCGGAGCTGGCGAGCACCCGGCCGTCGGGGGTGGTGACCATGACTCCGCCGTCCAGCAGCGCGGGGAGTTCGCCGGTGATCGCGGCCAGCCCGCCGCCGGCCAGCACCACGTTGACGAGGGCGCGGTGCACCTCCTCGACGCGGGCGAGCGTGGCGGCCTGCCGGTTGAGGATGTCGGTGAGGAGCTGGTTGAGCACGTCGTCGAAGGCCACCTCGTCGCTGAGCCGCAGGACCGGCAGCCGGAGCCGGTCGGCGGCGTGCAGCATCTCGGCGGGCAGCTCGTCCACGTACCGGCCGAGCTTGATGGCGACGGCGGCCAGGTCCCGCTCGGCGAGGTCGCGGACCAGCCCGACCAGCCCCTGCGGGGTGTTGCGAAGCGGGTAGCCGGTGGTCAGCAGCAGTTCGTCGGGCTTGACCCATGGCAGGATGTCGGGCACCTCCATGACGTTGAGCCGCCGGATGACCCGGTCGAGCCCGGCGGCGCCGGCCAGCACCGTCGTCCCGGCCAGACTGGACAGGCCGAGCGCGTCCGCCACCGTGATGCCGCGCACCAACGTGCTGGCCGCGTGCTGAGGTTCTGCGCTCGGCAGATCCTGTGCACCCGAAGCCGCATCATTGGCAGAGTTCTCCATGGGTCGACGATAGCGGCTCACATAACGTCATCCCTCGGACGGCCGGCCACGGACCTGAGGGAGGCGGCGCCGTGTTCCCGCCTACCACGCTTCGGGGCGTTCCGCACCCCCTCGCGGGGGACGCCGGTGCTTCCGCGATGGCCGTCTCCGGCCGGTCGCGGGGCAGGGCGGCCGCCGCTGACCGGCGGCGGAGCCCTCCTTACCGTCCGGGGGCGGCCGCCGCCGGACTTCTCGACATCGTGCGCGGCCCATTTCGGCCGACGCGGATACTGGGCGTGTTCCGTTCCGCGGTCTACCTTGAAATAGAGGACGCCCCACGGCCGGCCGTGATCGCGCTGCTCACGAGCGACGCGGTCCGGCTGCCCAACGGGATCGTCCTCGCCGAGCCGCAGAGCGCCGAGCCGTTCGCTTGCGTGGCCCGTTCCACGCGGGGATGTGTCGGTCGGCTCTCCGTGGTCCTCGACCGCCCTGCCGGCCCGCTTTCCGTCCGAGTGGGCCGGTGGTGGCGGCCAGCGGCGCCCCGGCCGGCGCTGCGGTCCCCTGCGGGACGGGCCGCGCTGGCCCGGGGTACCGCCGAACTCGGCCGCCTGCTCGCCACGGCCTCCGGCGGGCTGCCGGACGGCACGGCGGAGCGGCTCGGCAGCGCGCTCGACGACCCGCACCGGGCGGCGCGGGCCTGCGCACGGCTCGTGGGGCGGGGTCCCGGCCTCACACCGAGCGGCGACGACCTGCTCTGCGGCGCGCTGCTCGCGCTCCACGCGTTCGGCGGACCGGGGCGCGCCGACGTGCTGGCGGGCGCCGTGCGGCGCGCGAGCGGCGCGACGACGACGCTGTCGGCCGCCCTGCTGGAGCACGCCGTCCGCGGTGAGGGATGCCCGCAGGTGATCGACCTGGTGGACGCCGTCGCGGGGCACCGCGCTGTGGGCCCGGCGCTGGCGGCACTGCGCGCGGTGGGCCACACATCGGGGACCGACCTCGCCTTCGGCGTGCTGGCGGGAGCGCGTCTCGCCGTCGCCGCACCTGCGCGCGCGCTTCCCGGCGGCGCGCACGGGGAGCCGGGCCGATGAGCGGAGGACGCGCGGCACCGAGCGGCGTGGGCGCGGTTCGCAGCCGTGACGTCGTCCCCGGAATGGACGGCGCCGACATGCCGACCCCGAGGCCGCCCGACCCGGCGAGCGGCACCGCCACCACGCGCGTCCCCAGTGCGGACCGTCGGCCACGAGGACATGGAGGTCGGGCCATCTCCGGCCCCCCAGAGAGCGCGCTTCCGCCGCGCGCGGCAGGCCGCGCCTTGGGGGCCACCCTCAGCCTCGGCGTGCGTGCCAGGGCGGACCGCCCCTCGCAGACCGACCCGCCCGCTGCACACCGACGTCCCAGGAACCGAACCGCCGACAGCATCGCCACGCGCGGCGGCCGAGAGGCCAGGCCGACCACGAAACGCCAGCCGGATCCGGACGGTCGCGACGCACAAGCGATCCGCGGCACTCACGGCGTGGCGAACCGCAACCCCGCCCGTGCCCGGACGGACCATCCCTCGCCGACCGACCCGCCGGTTCCGCGCCGGAGTCCCCAAATCCCAACCGCCGACAGCATCACCGCGCGCGGCGGCCGAGAAGCCGAACCCATCACCGCACACCAGCCGGATCCGAACAGTCGCGACGCACAAGCGATCCGCAGCACCCACGACGTGGCCACCCGCAACCTCGCCCGGGCTCGAACGTCGTCCGCCCCGCCCTCCCGCGTCGCGACCCACCCAACAGTGGGCCTCCTAGCCGGCCTGCGACGCGGACACTCGCACGCGGTCAGCCCGGTCCTCACGCGCGCCGACCGCGCCCCGGCGGCACGGGACACCGGCGCGCTTGCCGAAGGCCTCCGTGGCTCCGTTGCCGTGTCCTCCCTTGGCGGCACGTCGTGGGAACGGACCGTCGTAAGTCCGCCAACGGGCGCATTCCGCCCCACCGTCCCGAACGCGCCCTGGCGCGACCCCACGACGGCACACCGACCACCACCGAACCAGGCCGACACGAAACGACCCCAAAACCAGAACCGCGACCGCATACCCCCGGATGCCGGCCACCCCGCGCCGCGCCATGGTGCCCGGCCGGGCCTCGACGGGCGGTCGACCACGCGGACGGCCGCACGAAGGCGGGCCGGGCCACGCCCGCCCCTGCCAGCGGGCGAGTGCGTCGGCGGCTCCGAGCGGCCGTGTCGGCTCTCGCGATCGGGTGTTCGGCGGGACCCTCGCCGTGCCCCGCGTCACCGGACCGGGCTCGGACAACGGCGGGGGCGTGCACAGCGGGCGCCCGCCGACATCGGTGGCGCGTCGTCGCGCCCACACCTCCCCCCGGCCGACAGGGAGCACACATGACCACTGACACCTTCGACACCGGAACCGTCACGGTCCGCGTCCTGCGCGGTGCCTACCGGGACTCCGTGGCGCTCATGCGCGCCAGCCGGGCGGTCGGCGCGCTGGACGGTGTGCGGTCCGCGCTGCTGGCCATGGCCACCGGCCTCAACCTGGAGCTCCTGGCCGACATGGGCGGCGCGGTGCCGGACGACGTGGGGCCCAACGACCTGTTCATCGCCGTGCGCGCCGACACGGCGGAGACCCGGGCGTCGGCGCTGCTCCGCGCCGAGGCCGAACTCGCCGCCATGGCCGCCGGCACAGGGAGCGGTGGCGCCGCCGGGGAGGATCCGCCGCGCACCGTCCGGGCCGCGGCACAGTGGGCCGCCCGGACCGGCCACCCGGCCACGGTGGCGCTGGTCGCGGTCCCCGGGCGGCACGCCGCCGCCGAGGCGTTCGAGGCGCTGGAGGCGGGCCTGGACGTGCTGCTCTTCAGCGACAACGTTCCTCTGGCGCACGAGATCGCGCTGAAGGACACCGCCGCGCGGCTCGGCCGGCTCGTGATGGGTCCCGACTGCGGTACGGCCGTGGTCAACGGAGCGGGACTGGGATTCGCCAACGCGGTGCGGCCGGGTCCGGTGGGCATCGTGGCGGCGTCCGGCACCGGCGCGCAGCAGCTCATGTGCCTGCTGGACGCGGCCGGCGTCGGCATCAGCCACTGCCTCGGGGTGGGCGGCCGGGACCTGTCGGCGGCGGTCGGCGGGCGCTCCACCCGCCAGGCGCTGCGGCTCCTGGACGCCGACCCCGCCACCGAACGCATCGTCCTGCTCTCCAAGCCCCCGGACGCCGAGGTCGCCGCCACCGTCGAGGCCGAGTGCGCCGCCCTGACGACCCCCGTCCACACCGTGCTGCTCGGCGCCTCGGCGACGGACATCGGGGCCGCGGCGGCCGAGGTGGTGGCCGCGGCGGGGCGGCCCGTGCCCGCCTGGCCACGTTGGTCGCCCGACCGGCCGACCGCCGCCCGCCCGGGCGGTGCGCTGCGCGGCCTGTTCTGCGGCGGCACCCTCGCTTACGAGACGATGCTCGTCGCGTCCACCGCGCTCGGCCCCATCGCCGCCAACATCCCCCCGCCTCCGGACCGGCCCGGCCGGACGCCCGGGGCCGGTCTGCGGTCCGACGGGCACCTGATCATCGACTTCGGCGATGACGCCCTCACCGCCGGCCGGCCGCACCCGATGATCGATCCGGCGCCGCGCGACGAGCGGCTGGCCGCCGAGCTGGCCGATCCGGCCTGCGGTGTGCTGCTCCTCGACGTCGTGTGCGGGCACGGGGCGCACCCGGACCCCGCCTCCGGTGTGGCCGCCGCACTGCGCGCGGCCCGCGCGGCCGGATCGGCACCGCCGGTGGTGGTCTCGCTCACCGGCACGGCCGACGACCCGCAGGGAACGGACCGCCAGGCCCAGACGCTGGCGGCGGCGGGCGCCGAGGTGTTCCTGTGCAACGCCGAGGCCGCTCGCCGGGCCGTCGAGCTACTGAGGACCGGCTGATGGGGTCCGGCGCGGCGGACGCGCGTCGCGCGACCGCCGATACCGCACGAGAAGGGACGCCACCGTTGACCGCATCGCCTCTGCTGTCCACCGACCCGTCCGTGGTGCTCTCGGGCGCCGGCGTGTTCGGCGACGCGCTCGCGGACCAGGCCGTACCTGTCGCCCAGGTGGACTTCCGGCCGCCGCTCGGCGCGGGAACGCTGGACGACGCGCTGGTCCGCGTGCTGGCCGATCCCCGGCGGGCGGCGGCCGACGCCGAAGCCGTCCGGCGGGTGCTCGCGATCCGCCCACAGCTCGTGGACGTGCGTCCGGCCCGGGAGGCGCTCGGCCTGGAGCCGGGAACCTTCCTGCACGCCGGGCCGCCCGTGACGTGGGACCGGGCGTCCGGGCCGCTGCGGGGCGCGCTCATGGGCGCGATGGTGTTCGAGGGGCTGGCGGCGACCCCGGAGGCCGCCGAGCGCGCGCTCGCGGACGGGACCGCGCCGTTCGAGCCGTGCCACCACCACGGTGCCGTCGGGCCGATGGCCGGGGTGGTCAGCCCGGACATGTGGGTGTTCGAGCTGGCCGACCCCGCGACCGGCCGCCGCGCGTGGTGCTCGCTGAACGAGGGTCTGGGCAAGGTACTGCGCTACGGCGCCTACGGACCGGAGGTGATCGAGCGGCTGCGCTGGATGTCGGCCGTGCTCGGCCCGCTGCTGCGCGACGCCGTGCGCGCGCATGGGCCGGTGGACGTCGGCGCGATCATCGCCCAGATGCTCCAGATGGGCGACGAGGGGCACAACCGCAACCGGTCCGGAACGCTGATGCTGCTGCGCGACCTGCTCCCGCACCTGGTGGCGAGCGCCGCGCCCTCGGCCGACATCGCCGACGCGGTGCGGTTCGTGGGCGGCAACGACCACTTCTTCCTCAACCTGGTCATGGCCGCGGGCAAGCTGATGATGGACGCCGGGCGGGGCGTCCCCGGCAGCGCCCTGGTGGTGGCGATGGCGCGCAACGGCACGGACTTCGGGATCCAGGTGTCAGGTACCGGGGACCGGTGGTTCACCGGCCCGGCGCGGGTGCCCGAAGGACTGTTCCTCGGCTCCTTCGGTCCCGGCGACGCCAACCCGGACATCGGGGACTCCGCCATCACGGAGACCTGCGGGATCGGCGGTTTCGCCATGGCGGCGGCCCCGGCGATCGTGCGGTTCGTCGGCGGCGACGTCGACTTCGCGCTGCGGACCTCGCGCCGGATGTACGAGATCACGCTCACGGAGAACCCGCAGTGGCAACTGCCGGTGCTGGATTTCCGGGGCACCCCGACCGGGATCGACGTGACCCGGGTGGTGCGGACCGGCGTCCTGCCGCAGATCAACACGGGCATGGCCGGCCGGGTCCCGGGCACCGGCCAGGTGGGGGCCGGGCTGGTGACGCCGCCCGCCGACTGCTTCACGGGGGCGCTGCTGGCGCTCGCGGAGCACGCTCCGGCGCTGCCCGGTCCGGTCTGAGACCGGCCCGCCGCCCGCCGGGGCCGTGCCTCTGCCACCCGGGCCGTGCGGAGCGGCGACATGCCGAAGCCTCGCGGTGTCTCGCGATCTTCGGCGTGAAGTCCGGCCCATACCAGCGCATCCGGTGGCGACCGCGTCGAGGGCACGCGGGCCGGCGAGTCGATCCTGGTGCGCGACGGTGAGCACCGCGACACCGGCCGCCTCGCCGTCCCGCCCGCCGAGTGGGCCGCGTTCCTGCGGACCGTCCGCCACGACCCCGCCATCTGACGCCGCCCACCAGCGGTTACCCGCAGCGCCCGGAACCACCCTCTACCATTGGAGTGATCCCATTCCGGCGTCTTGGCAAGGAGCCAGCCGAACCCATGTCCGATCAGCGCGTCACGCGTCCCACACCCATCAGCGGCTTCCCCGAGTGGTCGCCGGAGATCCGGTCCGTGGAGCTGCGCTGGCTCGACCATATCCGGGCCGGGTTCGAACGGTACGGGTTCGCCTCCGTCGAGACGCCCTCCGTCGAGGCGCTCGACGTCCTGATGGCCAAGGGGGAGACCTCGCAGGAGGTCTACACGCTGCACCGGCTGCAGGCGGACGCCGACGACGACAGTGACGCCCGGCTCGGGCTGCACTTCGACCTCACCGTTCCGTTCGCGCGTTACGTCGCCCAGCACTTCAACGAACTCGTCTTCCCGTTCAAGCGCTACCAGATCCAGCGCGTCTGGCGGGGCGAGCGCCCGCAGGAGGGGCGGTTCCGCGAGTTCACGCAGTGCGACATCGACGTCATCAACGTCGACCAGGTGCCCCTGCACTTCGACGCCGAACTGCCCCGCGTCGTGCACGAGGTGCTCTCGGGTCTGGACATCCCCGCCTGGACGCTGAACATCAACAACCGCAAGGTCCTGCAGGGCTGCTACGAGGGCCTGGGCATCGGCGATCCGGTCGCGGTGATCCGCGCCGTCGACAAGCTGCACAAGATCGGCGACGACGGCGTGCACGCCATCCTGCTCGGCGAGGTGGGGCTCTCCGAGGAGCAGGCCAAGGTCTGCCTGGACCTCGCGCACATCCGCGGGAGCGACACCTCCGTCGTGGACGAGATCGCCAAGCTCGGCGTTCGGTCCGAGCTGCTGAACGAGGGCCTGGACGAACTCGGTTTCGTTCTCGACTCGCTCGCCGACCTGCCCTCGGGCAGTGTCATGGCCGATCTGTCCGTCGCCCGCGGTCTGGACTACTACACCGGCACCGTCTACGAGGCCGCGTTCCGCGACGACCCCGGCTACGGCAGCATCTGCGCGGGCGGACGGTACGACAACCTGGCCGGCCAGTTCATCCGCCGCAGCCTGCCCGGTGTCGGCATCTCCATCGGCCTGACCCGCATCTTCGCCAAGCTGGTGGCCGAAGGCCGGATCACCGCCGGGCGGCACTGCCCGACCGACGTCCTGGTCGTGGTCCCGAGCGACGAGCGGCGTGGCGAGGCGCTGGCCACCGCCGCGCGGCTGCGCGAGGCGGGCCACAACACCGAGGTGTACCACCAGGCCGACAAGGTCGGGAAGCAGATCCGTTACGCGTCCCGCAAGGGCATCCCGTTCGTGTGGTTCCCGCCGTTCGAGGACGGCCGTCCGCACGAGGTCAAGGACCTCGCCACCGGCGAGCAGACCACGGCCGACCCGGCCGCCTGGCCGGCACGCCGGGGGTGACACGGAGGCGGGTCGCCCGCCGATGGGTGCCATCGGCGGGCGGTCTCGCTCTCATCCCGGGGCCATCGATCGATTCCACAGCGTCCGTATCCGGCCGTTACGGCGGTCCGATTCCGGCCCCTCGCGCGTCGGACGCGGAGCGAGGCACCCGGCGGGACGGGTGCCCGAGATCCAGGGCTCATCGATACCGCGCGTGGCGTCCCCTGATCCCTGCCCGCCCCAATGCTGCCTGAGATCGCCGTAGCCGGAGTTCCGTCCCGAAGGCAGACGGCGGTCGCCCGATGCGCGTGCGCGGCCCGGAGGCGTCCATCAGGAGACCGGCTGTTCCACCGGACGGCGCCGAACCGGTCCGGTCAGTGGGCGTTCCCGGGATCCGCACACCGAACGCGGCCACCGCACGGCCCGGATGGTGGCGACGCCGCCGGCCGTGCCGGCCCCGCGACCTGCGGTGCCCGGAACCGGCCACTTCGCAGACAGCCGCCCCGCCGGGTGAAACACTTGGTGAGGGGACTGTGACTCGCCGCACAGGGCAGCTCGCCGCCCCCGGGACGGTCGCTGTCAGTGAACGGGGTCATGTCGCTTCCTCGCCAGAACCCGCCCGCGTGGGCCGGAGCCTTCTTCGGGCGCGAACGAGACGTCGCCGACATCCGACGGCTGCTCCGCGACACCCGTCTGGTGACGCTCACCGGTATGGGCGGCGTCGGCAAGACCCGGCTGGCCGGCGAGGTCGCCGCGGAGGTGCCGCACCTCGACCTCTCCGACGGGGTCCACCTGGTGGACCTGTCCGGCGCCGACTCCACCGAGCGGGTGCTCGCCGCCGTGGCGCGGGCGCTCCCCCGGGACACTGGAGACGCCACCGGCTCCGCGGAGGTTCCCGGGGAGGCCGCGCTCTGCCGGCTGCTGGCCTCCCGGCGCACGCTGCTGATCCTCGACACCTGCGAGCGCGCGGTCGCCGCCGTGGCCCGGCTGTGCCGGCTGCTGCTCGCCCACTGCCCGGGCGTCCGGCTGCTCGCCACCAGCCGGGAACCGCTGCGCATCCCCGGCGAGACCATCTGGCGAGTGGCGCCGCTACCGGTGCCCGGGCCACCCGCCGACAACGGGCTGCCCGTCCCGGCCGCTCCCACCGCCGAGGAGGTGCTGCGCTACGCCTCGGCGCGGCTCTTCGTCGACCGCGCCCGCGCCGCGCGGGACGGGTTCGAGATGACGGACCGCACCGCCGGAACCGTCGCCGAGATCTGCCGCGCGCTGGACGGCCTGCCGCTCGCGATCGAACTCGCCGCCGCGCGAGTGCGGGTGCTCTCGGTCGAGCAGGTACGGAACCGCCTGGACGTCCCCTCCCGGCTGCTGGTGACGCACGACCGCGACCTGCCGGAGCGGCACCGCACCCTGGACGCCGCGGTGGAGTGGAGTTACGCGCCCCTGTCCCCGCCCGAGCGGTTACTGCTGCGGCGGCTGTCGCTGTTCCGCGGCTGGCCGCTCGACCTCGCCGAGGAGGTGTGCGCCTACGACGGCCTCACCGAGGACCAGATCCTCGACCTGCACGCCGCCCTGCTGGACAGGTCGCTGATCGTCTTCGATCGCGAGGTCGACGGCCTCGCCCGCTACCGGCTGCCGGACCCCGTCCGCCGCTACGCGGCCGCGCGGCTGCGCGAGCACGGTGAGGACGCCGCGCTGCGCGAGCAGTTCCTCCGGCTGTGCGCCGCCCGGTTTGAGGACGACGCGCGGCGGGTCGCCGGGCGGCTCACCTGGACGGAGCGGCTCAGGATGCTCCGGCTCGGCGACCGCGCGCACGCCGACATCGCCGAGACGCTCGGGTGGGCGGCGCGGCACGGCCGCGCGCCCGACGCGCTGCGGCTCTGCCTCGCGATGGGCGGCTACTGGCGGGTGCGCGGCAAGTCCGTGGAGGCCAGCGCGCTGCTCCGCCGGCTGCTGGCCCGCGCGGATTCGGGTACTCCCCCGCTGCTGCGTGCGCGGGCGCTCGCGCTGTACGCGGCGCTGTGCGCGGACGTCCACGGGGTCGAATCCGCCGAACGTGCGGCGCGCGAGGCGCTGAGCCTGGCCCGCCGGATTCCGGCCGACCGGCTGGAGTCGACGGCGCTGCTGGCGCTGGCCCGGCTCGCCCCGCATCTCGACGACGTCGCCGCCGGCCGCCGGCACGCCCGCGAGGCCGCCGACATCGCCCGCGCCGAGGGCGACTCGGAGACGGAGGCCGAGGCGCGCTACGTCCAGGGGCTGCTGGCCCGCCGCGAAGGCGACGACACCGCGGCGCGCACCGCGTTCCACGGCGCGCGGGCGGTTGCCGAGTTCCGCGGCGACGCGTGGACGGGGGCGCGCTGCCGCACCGACCTGGGGCTGCTCGACACCCGCAGCGGGGCGCTGGACAGCGCTCGGGCGCATCTCACCGCGGCCGCCGCGGTGTTCACGGCCGCCGAGTCCCAGGCCGACCGTGCCCGGTGCGCCGTGGGCCTGGGGCGGGTCGCGATCGCCGCCGGGGACTCCGACGACGCCCGCCACCATCTGGCCGCGGCGGTCCGGCTGGGCGTGGCGTCAGGCCGGCGCACCGCGGTCGCCTGCGCGCTGGAGGCGGTGGCCGAACTGGCGATCGCCGAGGAGCAGGACGAGCGCGCGGTCGTTCTCGCGGGAGCGGCGGCGACGCTTCGGGCGGAGCTGGGCCACGCCGAGCGGCACGCCCGGCGGCTGCGCGACCGGGCGGCCGGGCGGCTCGGCACGGCGAAGACCGACGCGGCCTGGCGGCGCGGCCGGGTGCTGCCGCTGGCCGACGCGGTCGCCGAAGCGCTCGTCTTTCCCGCTCCCGGCCCGTCACCGACCGTGCTGACCCCCCGTGAGCGGGAGATCTCCGGGCTCGTCGGCGCGGGCCTGTCCAACCGGGAGATCGGCGAGCGTCTGGGGATCAGCCAGGCGACCGCGGCGCGTCACATCGCCAACATTTTCGGCAAACTCGATTTCTCGGCGCGCACCCAACTCGCCGAATGGGCGTCGCGGCTGGATTCTCCCAGGAGCGGATCGGGGCGAGACCGGGCCATTCCCCCAGTTCGCCCCGGGGTTTCCCGGGAAAACCCTGGGGATTCCGGCGTACCGGTTGCGCGGGGCTGCGGCACCGATTAAGAACAGCTCTAATGCGGCAGCAGCGCTTTTCTCCCGCAGTCCCTCCTCCGCTGTCATCAGCGCCGCTCTCGCTCTGGGCAAGGCGAGGGCGACCCCCGACTGCCTACTCGCGTGATGGCCATGGCACTTCACACCGCGCCGGCGCGGCAGAACCTCCCCCTCGAACCCAACAACTTCGTCGGCCGCGAACGCGATCTCAGCGACCTGCTGCGACTCCTCCAGGCTAACCGGATGGTGACGCTCTGCGGGGTGGGCGGAATCGGCAAGACCCGGCTGGCGCTGCGCGTGGCCGCGCACGCCTCCGGCGTGTTCGCCGACGGCGTGTGGCTGGTGGAGCTGGCCGACGCCCGCACCCGCAGAGGCATCGTCGCGCGCACGGCCGCCGTGCTGGGGGTGGCCGAGGAGAGCGACCGCGAGCTGGTGGACACGCTGCACGACGCGCTGCGCCGCCGCCACCTGCTGCTGGTGCTGGACAACTGCGAGCACGTGATCGACGAGGTCGCCGCGCTGGCCCGGACGCTGGTGGACCGCTGCCCGTCGGTCACTCTGCTGCTGACCAGCCGGGAGCCGGCCCGCATCGGCGGCGAGGTCGTGTGGCGGGTGCCGCCGCTGGCCGTGCCGCCACCGGACGAGGACGACGATCCCGGTGGGTCCGAGGCGGTCCGGCTGTTCGTCGAGCGGGCGCACGCCGCGGTGCCGCACCAGCGGCTCTCCCCTGATCAGCTCCGCACCGTCGCCGAGATCTGCCGTCGGCTGGACGGCATCCCGCTGGGCATCGAACTGGCCGCCGCCCGGGTACGGCTGCTGTCGCTCGCCCAGATCGCCGACCGCCTGGACGACCGCTTCCGCCTGCTGACGGACGGCGGGCGCGGCGCGCCGGCCCGCCAGCGCACGCTGCGGGCGGTGATCGACTGGAGCCACGATCTGCTCTGCGAGACCGAGCGGGTGCTGTTCCGCCGGCTGTCGGTCTTCACCAGCTGGCATCTGGAACTCGCGGAGCGGGTCTGCGCCGACGCGCTGCTCCCGGAGGGCGAGATCCTGGACGCCATCGCCTCCCTGGTGGACCGGTCGCTGGTCGTCGTCATCGGGGAGTATCAGGGGCGGGTGCGCTACCGGCTGCTCGACACGATCCGGCAGTACGCCGCCGAGCGGCTGGCGGAGGCCGGGGAGCGGCCGGTGGTGGAGGCGCGGCTGCGCGACCAGATGCTCGCGCTCGCCGAGGAGCTGGCCGCCAACGCCGTGCGGGGGCACGGCATCGCCTGGCCGGACCGGTTCGAGGTGTGGTACCGGGTGCTCGCCGAGTACGAGAACGTGCGCGTGGTCCTCGCCCAGTGCGCCGAGCAGAACGACGTCGAGTCGGGGCTGCGGCTGTGCGTGTCCATGCGCCCGTTCTGGATGGCGTCCGGGTACTTCTCGGAGGGAGCCTCCTGGTCGGACCTGTTCCTGTCCGCCGAGTGCGGCGGCGACGCGCTGCGCGGCCAGGCCATGGTGCGCCGCGCGGAGCTGGCCTGGGACCAGCGCGACCACCGGCACGCCGCGGAGATCGGCGAGCGCGGGCTGCGGCTCTGCCGGGCGGCCGGCGACACCGCGTCGGTGGCGCTCGCCCTCAACATCCTCGCCATGGTCGACCTTCGGGCCGGCGCACGCGAGCGCGCCGCCACCCGGCTCGCCGAGGTGCTGGAGCTCACCCGCGCGGTCGGCGATCCGTGGAACGAGGGCATCGCCCGGGGCACGCTCGGCGCCCTGGCCGCGCAGCGCGGCGACCTGGCGGCGGCGAGCGCGCACTACGACGCGGCGCTGGTGATCCTGCGCGGGATCGACCATCGGTGGGGCGTCGGCCGGACGCTGATCGGGCAGGGGATGGTCGCCGAGACGCAGGGCGACCTGTTCGGCGCCGACCGCTGCTACCGGGAGGCGCTCGACATCCAGCGCGGCATCGGCGCCACGCCGGAACTGGCCCGCTGCCTGGCCGGCGTGGGCCGGATCGCCGCCCGGCAGGGCGCCACGGCCCAGGCGTACGACTACCTGAGCGAGAGTCTGCTGCTCAGTCACGGCACCGGCCAGCGCCTGGGCGTGGCGCGGGGGCTGTCCGCCATCGCACGGATCGCCGCCCCGGAGGGGGTGGTGGAGGAGGCGTGCCTGCTGGCCGGCGCCGCCGCCGCCATCCGGGAGCGCGCCGGCGCGCCCGGTCCCGCCCTGCCGTGGCCGGAGGAGGACGCCCCCGCGGGGGTCGATCCCGAGACGGTGTCGGCGTGGCTGGCGGACGGGCGTGGACTGGACCTGGACGCGGCCGTTTCGCTGGCCCTGCGCGTCACGGAGTCGCGGCAGCGCCCGCGCACGCGTCCGGCGGCAGGGCGGCCCCCCGGTGGCGCACGGCCGGTGCTGACGCCGCGGGAGCAGGAGATCGCGCTGCTCATCGGCGAGCGCATGAGCAACCGCCTGATCGCCGAGCGGCTGTTCATCAGCCCGACCACCGTCGCCCGGCACATCGCCAACATTCACACCAAACTCGGCTTCAATTCCCGGACCCAGATCGCCGCGTGGGTGCGGGACCAGAAGGGCGGTCACGGCCCGAACGGCCGGAGCAGCCACCCGGACCCGGCCGTCCCCTCCTGATGATTCCGGCGCCGCCCACGGAGCGGTAGCCGAATTTCCGAATTTCCGGAATTACAGGGACCGACCTACATATGCGCGCGCAGCGAAAACTACATATGCAGATGCACACCTGAATGCATGTGCAAACGCGCGGGAAAACGTTACTGTCATGGTCATGAGCCGGGCATGGAAATGCACCACCCATCGGATGCACCTTCCGGGTCCGGCCGTCGCGCCGTACCGGCGCGACAGTTCAGGACGCCACGCGGCGCGGCAGACCGGCCGGCCCCCGGCCCGATCCACGGGCGCGGAGGCATGGGAGAGCGGACGGCGGTC
The DNA here is from genome assembly GCF_042664915.1 of Marinactinospora rubrisoli. Lineage (NCBI taxonomy): Bacteria > Bacillati > Actinomycetota > Actinomycetes > Streptosporangiales > Nocardiopsidaceae > Marinactinospora > Marinactinospora rubrisoli. The sequence continues at coordinate 58,473 of NZ_JBHTBH010000008.1, read as the reverse complement.
GCGGCGCTCGGGCGTCCCGAAGTCCGGGCCGCCCGGGGTGCGCTGGAGGAGGAGCACCCCGGGCGGCACGGCGGACCCGGGCTCGCCACGTGGAGGGGGCGTGACGAGCCCGGTCAACGGCCAACCCCGCCAGCCAACGGACCTGGAGGGACACATGATGGTTAACGGGTTACCGGAACTGGCTCGTCTGGACCGGCTGGGGCCCGGCTGCTGCCCGCCGCGGGGGCCGTCCCCCGCCGGGTCGATCACCGGCGGGCTGCTGCCCCGCCTGCGGCGGTGCGGCTTCCGGTCCCAGGTGGTCGACACGCACGGGGGCCGGGTCGATGCCGTGGAGTTCGCCGACGTCGTCCACCGCGCGGCCGCGGGGCTCTGCAGACGCGGCGTCTGGCCGGACGACGTGGTGGCGGTTCTCGCACCGGTCGGGCCGGAGCGGCTGATCGCGGTGTACACCGCCATGGCCATAGGCGGCGTCGCACTGCCGCTGGACCTCGGGTCCGACCTGGACACGCTGGCCGACGTCCTCGCCAGGACCGACGCCCGGCTGATCCTGGTCGCCGCCCCGCTGGCGGGAGTGGCGCTCGAATTGGCCGAGCGCTCGCGGATCCGGCAGATCATCGCGTTCGGCGACGTGCCGGGGACCACGCCGTTCCGGGAACTGCTCCGGCCGCCCGAGGACGGCAGCTCCTACGATCCCGAGCACGGGCTGTTCGACAGCGGTGTCCTCAGCTACGCCGTCCCGCACGGCGGTCTGGTCACCACGGTGCACTCCCACGTCGAACTGCTCGGCGCCTTCCACCGGCTCCAGGAACGGCTGGCGATCACGGCGTCCGACGTCGTGCTCGTGGAGCCCGGGATGGGCGAGCCCGACCGGGTGGTTCTCGCGGCCGTGGCGTTGTGGAACGGCGCGACGCTGGTCACCACCCGCCTGGAGGAGGGGAGCGCCGTGGCGCGGGCCGCCGCGGCCTTCGGCGTCACCGTGCGGGGCGGGCCGACGCCCCGGCGGATCGCCGGGCCGCTCGGCTCGGAGAACTAGCGGCTCCGGTCCGCACCGCGCTGCACCCGCGACGTGTCCGTCGCGTCGCTGTCCGCTTCCCCCCGGCCCGCCCGGCTCCGGCGCCCTGATGTGCCCCCATCCAGGTCGCCGGGGCGGGCGTGCCCCTGCTCAGGCCGCCGGCCGGGCCGCGGCGACCGTCCCGCGGCGGTCCGCCGGTGGCCTGAGCACCTTCGCAGCACCGCGCGCCGGGCGCGGACTCAGGAGAGGTCGATCTCGAACCAGGACACGTGGGTGGCGTCGGTCCAGTACTCCCCGCTGCGCGACGTGCAGTTCTGGATGATCAGCTTGCCCCGGCCGTAGTCGGCGTCGTCCTCGCGCAGCCGACGGCCGCCGGTCTGGGCGGCGTTCTTCTCGCCCTGGTCGGCCACCGCGATCCGCACGAAGTTCGGCTCGATCCGGATGAAGAGCGTCATGACCCCGCCGACCTGACCGGAACGGGAATGCAGCAGGGCGTTCGTCGCGAGTTCGCTCACGGCGAGTTCGGCGTCGTCGAGCACCTCGGGGCCCGGGCGCTCGGAGCGCTCCAGGAACTCGCGGACCCGGGCGCGGATGGATCGCACCGCCGTCAGGTTTCCGATGCAACTCCACACGGTGTGGTCGGTCGTGACACCCGCCAACTCGCCGGTGTCCAGGTCGGGCGCGTCCAGGGGGGCGGCAGCGGCGCGTTCCTGGAGTCGCTGCGAATCGGTCATCCCCGTGTCACTCCCATCACACCCGACCACCACCTTGCCCGCGCTTTGCATGTGCTTCACCCTCGGCCGGTTCCGGCCCTCACCTTAGACAAGGCTTGTCATGCACAGCACAACACACCCACGGCTTCGGTATCTCGTGTACCCCACAAAACCCGGACCCGTGTCGCTTCGCGATATGACAAAGGAAACCGTTACCGAACCAGTGAACAACCCGTGACCTGCGCGTTCAGAAAAGCGGCGGTCAACCATCCGGGTCGCGGCCGGTTCCGGCCCCCGGAGACCTCCCGGACACGCGTCCCACGGGTCGCCGCACCGATCTCGCGAAATACCGGACACCACGCGGGAACGTGAACGATAATCGTTCCCATGTTCGAGGCGGCGGAGCCGGGCACCCGGCCGCCGCCCTGCGACCACCATCCACCGCGGAAGGACTGTCCGTGAAGATCGCATTCGTCGGCAAGGGCGGCAGCGGGAAGACCACGCTATCGGCCCTGTTCGCCCGTTACCTCGCCGGCCTCGGCCTGCCGGTGACCGCCATCGACGCCGACATCAACCAGCACCTGGGCACCGCGCTCGGCGTACGCCCGGCCGAGCTGGCCGGGATCCCCGCTCTGGGTGCGCATCTGGCCGAGATCAAGGAACTGCTGCGCGGTGACAACCCGCGCATCGCCTCCCCCGAACAGATGACGAAGACCACACCGCCCGGCCGGGGATCCCGGCTGCTCGATCTGTCCCCCGGCAATCCCGTCCACCGGCGGTTCGCCCACCGGGTGGCCGGGGTCGAGCTCATGCTCACCGGCCCGTTCAGCGAGGACGACCTGGGGGTGGCGTGCTACCACTCCAAGGTCGGCGCGGTGGAGCTGTACCTGAACCATCTGGTCGACGGGCCTGGGGAGTACGTCGTGGTGGACATGACGGCCGGCGCCGACTCGTTCGCGTCCGGGCTGTTCACCCGGTTCGACCTCACGTTCCTGGTCGCCGAGCCCACTCTGCGCGGGGTCGGCGTGTACCGGCAGTACGTCGACTACGCCCGTGACCACGACGTGCGGGTCGCGGTGGTCGGCAACAAGGTGCAGGGGCCGGAGGACGAGGAGTTCCTGCGCGAGCACGTCGGCGATGCGCTGGCCGTGTGCCTGGGACAGTCGGCCTTCGTGCGCGCCATGGAGAAGGGCCGCCATCTCGACCTCGCGGAGCTGGAGGACGGTAACGTCAAGGCGCTGGCCTGGATGCGGGACGCCGTCGACGGTGTGGCCAAGGATTGGCCGAAGTTCACCCGGCAGACCGTTGAGTTCCATCTCCGCAACGCCCGCGCGTGGGCCAACAGCGCGGCGGGCGCCGACCTGACCACGCAGGTCGACCCCGACTTCGTCATGGGCCCGGAAGCCCTGGCCGCCCAGCGCGCCGCGGACTGAGCCGCCGGTTCCGCCGATCGCGCAGCGCCGGCCCCGGTCGAGACGCCCCCATGGGCGCCGGCCGGGGCCGCGGCGTTCTCCGCGGGGTGGGACGGCGGTGGGGCCTCCCCGCCGGAATTCGGCCGAGCCCCGGCTGGGTAGCCGCCGCCCGAAAAGCGGCGCGAGCCGCGGCCCGGCCCCAGATGTCCGCCGACGGACCGGGACATTCACGACGTCCGCCCGCCGCCGCGCAGATCATGCCCCGCACGTGGCATAACCCGGCACGTCCACGGGGTACGGGCCTGGATACGACGGGCATCTTCCGCCCCGGCCGCGCCGAATATCAAAGAGAACCACGACCGCGACATCCCTTAAGAGAAACACCTTTCTACCCTCTCTTCCCGTTTTCGGTTGCCCTTTTGTCGGGAATGACGATGTCCGGTCCCACCATGCACCGCCCGCTCATCCCGAACGCGATCATCCCTCGCGGCACGGAAAGCACGGAAACCCACGGAAAATGCGGCTAGATGGCTACTCACATCGTTCCTGGCCGGCCAAGAGCGTCATCGGCCGGCTCAGTGAACTCCAACGCCGTGACCTGCTCGCCCTGGGGTCCCGCCGCGAGTTCGCGGCCGGCCGGGTCCTGATCCAGCAGGGCGACTCCGGCACGCACGTGTTCGTGCTGGTCGACGGGCATGTCAAGGTGGTGCACGAGTCCGACAGCGGCCGGACGATCCTGCTCGCGGTCCGCTCCCGCGGCGACCTCGTCGGCGAACTCGCCGGGCTGGACGACAGCACCCGCATGGCGCGGGTCGTCGCGGTGGGCGCCATCGCCGCCCGGCTGCTCGGTTTCGAGGAGTTCACCGGCTTCCTGCGGCGGCACCCGGCGGCCTACCGGGTGATCAGCGGGTCGGTGGCCGCGAAACTCCGCTCGGCCACCGACAAGATCGTCGACTTCAGCAGCCTGGAGGTCCCGGCGCGGGTGGCCCGCGCATTACTGCGCATCCTGGCCGACCACGGCAGCCCCGTGGACGGCGGCATGTCGATCGGCATTCCGCTCACCCAGCCCGAACTGGCCGCCATCGTGGGCGCCTCGGAACCGGCGGTCCACAAGGCACTCGCCGAATTACGCAAGCACGACGTCATCAGCGTCGGCTACCGGAACTACGTGGTGCGCGATCTGCCCGGCCTGCGAAGGTTCGCCGAACTTCCCCCGGAATTACCGCCAAGCCCGTAGCAATACGGGATCTTGCCCACCGATTCCCGCAACGGTGGACGGCAGGACCTTCGCCGGCCCGACCACTCCCCACAGAAAGGCGATCCGAATGGACTACCCCACCCCCGCCATTCGCCGCATGTGCCTCGCCGTGGACGCCGAGTCCTACAGCCACCGCGGTCACCGCGGCCAGAGCGAGGCTCAGGAGTGGCTGGTGCGGATCATGGACATGGTCTGCGACAACGCCGGGCTGGACCGCTCGTGCTGGGACGTGCAGCCGCAGGGCGACGGCGAACTCGCGCTGCTGCAGCCCGGCATCGAGGAGGCGCGCGTGATCGCCTACTTCACCCACGAACTCGCCATGGCGCTGTACCACCACAACGCCGACCTGGCCGCCGACGCCCGGCTCCGGCTGCGCGTGGCGTTCGACCAGGGCAACGTCTCCCTCGGCGCCAACGGCTACGTGGGCGCCGCGGTCATCTCGGTGTGCCGGTTGCGCGACTCGCTGCCGGCGCGGCGGGCGCTGCGCGACAACCCCGACGTCGACTTCGCCCTCGTGGTCTCCGACTCCATATACAGCGACGTCGTCGGGCAGGGCGACTACGACCTGTACAGCAGGGAGTTCACCCCGGTCGAGATCGACGAGGAGGACAAGCACTTCCGGGCGCGCGCCTGGGTGCACGTCCCGACCACCCGCCCCAGAAGCCGGGCGCCGCAACCCGTGGCGGAGCCGGTGCCGCCCGAACCCCGCTGGGCGCCGCAGGTGCTGCACAGCGGGCCGCACGCCAACGTCCGGTACAACTACGGCACGGTCACCGTGAACGGGGTCGGCGGCGGGGCCGCCGACTCCACCGCCCGTCCGTACGACTTCCCCGATCTCCGCAGGGGCGCCGGAGACCGGTGAGGAGCCGCGCAGCGGCCACAAAATCGGGAGTGTGACCGGTCGTTCTGGCGATCGACACCGGGCACGCTCCTCCGCCCCGGCACCGCGGCACGGTCGGGCGCCGGGCGGAACCGGGGTGGCGTGCCGTGGGACGGACGCGACACGCCGCCCTGGGCGGATGGACGGGCTCGGCCGCGGCCGGCCCGTCCGGTTCCGGGCTAGAACAGCACCGACATCACGGCGTCGACCTCGCGGAAGCCCACCCGGCGGTAGGCGGCGCGGGCCGGCGTGTTGTAGTCGTTGACGTAGAGCGTCACCCGCGGCGCGAAATCGGCGCGGGCCGCCGCCACCACGGCCGCCACACCGGGCACCGAATGACCGCGGCCGCGCAGCTCCGGGTGTACCCAGACCCCCTGCACCTGGCAGACCTCGGGGGTGGCCGCGCCGATCTCCGCCTTGAAGACCACCCGGCCGTCCTCGATGCGGGCGAAGGCGCGCCCCATCCGCACCAGTTCCTCGACCCGGGCGCGGTACAGCGCTCCTCCGTCGCCGCCGTCCGGTGGGATGCCCACCTCCTCGGTGAACATCGCGACGCAGGCGGGCAGCAGGATGCCGAGCTCGCGCATGGTCACCCGGCGCACCAGAGGGTCCGGCTCGACCAGCGGCGGCCCGGACAGCTCCAGCACCGGCTGGCGGGCACGGATCGCCCTGGCCGGCCCCCAGTGCGGGCCCAGCCGCCGCCACAGGTCCGTGACGGCCGGGATCGGCCCCACGATGGAGGAGCAGCGCCGCCCCTGCCAGCGCGCGTGCTCGGCGAAGTGCCGGATCGCCTCGGGACCTGCGTTCACCGGGACGAGGTTGGCGCCGGCGTAGCAGAGCGCGGTGATGGCGCCGTTCTCGACGTAACCCCACACCTCGGCGCCGAGTTGATGAGGGTCGAGCCCGACGGCGCGCAGCCGCGAACTCACGAAGACGTTGCCGACCGGGTCGGCATCCAGCAGCGCGTGCACCTCGCGCTCGTCGCGGTCGCGCAGTACGCGGACCGATGAGGTCCGGAGCATCCGCATCACCTCACCTGACCCCTGCCGAGGCCGGCTCGGGAATCCAGCGGCCCATGAGCGACATCGTATCCAGCCGCCGCCGCGAACGCCCACGTTCCCACCGTTTCACCGCCGATCGTCCGGTACTTCCCTACCCACGTCGGCCCCGGGTCACGGCCGAACCGGAATCGGCACCCGGAAGGGATCGGCCGCGGCCTGTGCGGTACGCGGAGTCGGTTCGGGGCGCGGGGCGCAGCTGAGGTCGGCGGCGTCGGTGCCGGGGGCGGCGACCGCCTCGGGCAGCGTGCCGTCCCGCAGGTACCGGAGCACGGCCTCGTCCACGCAGGAGTTGCCGCTCAGCGCCACGCCGTGGCTGACCCCGCCGTCCTCGACGACGAGCCGCGCCCCGGGGAAGCGCTGCCGCATGGCGTACGCGCCGGCGATCGGGGTCGGGCCATCGTCGGACGCGTGGACGAGCAGTGCTCCGCCGGTCCGGGAACCGTCGACCTGGAACCACCGGCCGCTCTGTGCCGGCCAATACATGCACGGGGCGTTGTACCAGATGTTGTTCCAGCCCTGGAACGGCGCCTGCGCGTGCACCGCGCGCCCGTCGCGGCGCCACACCGCCGGATCGCGCGGCCACGCGGAGTCGGTGCACTGGGTCGCCAGGTACGCGCCGTGGGCCGGGTCGGTGGTGGCGCTTTCGCCGTGGTCGGCGCCCGCCTTCACCAGCGCGCCGGGGTCCTTCCCGGTGGCGTAGCCGGCCAGCGCGGCGGCCAGCACCGGCCAGTAGGCGCTGTGGTAGGCGACCAGCACGAAGGTGCTCTCCAGCTCGGTGGGGCCGAACCGGTCCTGCAGCGGATTCGCGGCGAGTTCGGCGCGCACGTCGTAGTAGCGGCGCCGTACCTGGTCCACGGTGCCGCCCAGCCGGTACACGTCGTCGTGCTCGGCGACCCAGGCGAAGAAGTTGTCCGCCGCGGCGTCCAGCGCCCTGCTCTGCGCGAGGTTGGCCGTGTACCACGGGGTGCCGGGGTCGACGTTGCTGTCCAGCACCAGGCGGTCCACCCGCTGCGGGAACAGCGTGGCGTACACGCCGCCGAGGTAGCTGCCGTAGGAGTAGCCGAGGTAGGAGATCCGCTCGACCCCGAGGGCGGCCCGGACGGCGTCCATGTCGCGGGCGGAGTCGACGGTGCGCATGTGGTCCAGCAGCTCGCCGCTGTTGCGCCGGCAGGCTCGGGCGTAGGACGCGGCGCGGTCCAGCAGCACACGCTCTTCCGCCCGGTCGCCCGGGACGGTGTCGGGCCGGACGGGGGCGAAGTACGCGGGATCGCAGGCGATCGCGGGCGTGCTCGCGCCGGTGCCGCGGGGGTCGAATCCGACGACGTCGTACCGGTCGCGCAGGTCGTCGGGCAGCCGGCCCGCCGTGACGGCGGCCCAGTCCCGGCCGGGGCTGCCCGGCCCGCCGGGGTTGACCAGGAGGACACCGGTGCGCTCCGCGCGGGCCGGCACGCGGGAGAGCGCGAGCCGCACGGTCTCCCCGGTCCCGCCCGGCGCGCGGTCCAGCGGGACCTCCAGCGTGGCACACTCCAGCCGTTGCCCCTCCTGCGGTTGCAGGTCGGTGCAGGTCTGCCACGCGAGCCTGCCCAGCGCCGCCGCCGGAGCCGCCGCGGCGGGCGCACCCGGTGCCAGCGCGGCCAGCAGCGTCCCCGCCACGACGGCCGCTACCGCCCCGAACCCGTGTCGTCGCACCCCGACCACCCCTCACCCCGCACACCATGACCACTCTGCGCGACATCATAGGTTCTCTGCGTAATCGAACCCGGGAGCGGGAGACGGCATGGCGGGCCGGTGGTGACCGGTCACCTTCCGGGAACGGAGGCGGCCACGACCGCACCGGAACGCGCACATGGTGTATCGCGGGTGTAGCCGGCGCCCGTTCCGGGCCGGAGCAGCCGCCTCCGGCGGGGCCGCCGGCCGTGCCGCCGGATCCGCGAGCCGCGCGATCCGCCCCGGCGCTCCGCGCCGGGATAGGGGACCCACGGTAGGGGACCCAGACCGGCCCGGGTTTCCCGCCGGATTTGGGTCTCGTCACGAGGCTGACGGTTCGCTACGTTCGGTCCCGCCGAATCCCCCGAATCGTGAGGAACGAGCATATGCAGCTTCCCACAGTCCGTGCAGCGACCCGGTCGCTCGGCGCGCTGGTCGGCACCGCGGCCCTCGTGGCGGTCCTGATGCCCAGCGGCGCGGCGAACGCGGCGGTCGGCACCGAGGCCACCCTGGCGGCGCTCAACCTGCGGACCCCGTTCGACTGCAACCAGGTGTGGAACGCCAACACGCGCACCAACCACAACCCGCAGAACTCGGTCGACTTCCAGCGCCTCAGCGGCGACGCGCTGAACAAGAACGTGCGCGCCAGCGCGCCCGGCACGGTCACCACCGTCCGCAACCTGGGCAACGAGAGCTACGGGCGCTACATCGTCATCGACCACGGCGGCGGCATCACGACCCTGTATGCGCACCTGAACTCGTTCAACGTGTCGGTCGGCCAGCGGGTCAGCACCGGCACCATCATCGGCAAGGTCGGCAGCAGCGGCGGCTCCACCGGACCGCACCTGCACTACGAGCAGCGCTCGGGTGGTTCCCCCGTGCGGGTGGTGCTGAACGGTGTGGCGATCCGGTACTTCGGCAACACCACCATCACCAGCAGCACCGGCTGCTGACCCGCCCCCGAACACACGAGGGCGGGCGCGCCACCCGGCGCGCCCGCCCGTACGTGTGTCGCCGGCCTCCGCGGGCCGGTACCGCTAACCGGCCACCGAGACCGACGGCTCACCGGACTCGACCCCGGCGTCCTTCATGTCCTCGGCCAGCCGCAGGGCCTCCTCGATGAGGGTCTCCACGATCTTGGACTCCGGCACCGTCTTGATGACCTCGCCCTTGACGAAGATCTGGCCCTTGCCGTTGCCGGAGGCCACGCCCAGGTCGGCGTCGCGCGCCTCACCGGGGCCGTTCACCACGCACCCCATGACGGCGACCCGCAGCGGGACGTCCATGCCCTCCAGCCCGGCGGTGACCTCCTCGGCGAGCGTGTAGACGTCCACCTGGGCCCGGCCGCAGCTCGGGCACGAGACGATCTCCAGGCCGCGCTCCCGCAGCCCCAGGGATTCCAGGATCTGGATGCCGACCTTGACCTCCTCCGCCGGCGGGGCCGACAGCGAGACCCGGATGGTGTCGCCGATGCCCTCGGCCAGCAGCGCCCCGAACGCCACCGAGGACTTCACGGTGCCCTGGAACGCCGGCCCGGCCTCGGTCACGCCGAGGTGCAGCGGGTAGTCGCACTTCTCCGAGAGCAGGCGGTAGGCCTGGATCATCACGACAGGGTCGTGGTGCTTCACCGAGATCTTGATGTCGCGGAACCCGTGCTCCTCGAACAGCGAGCACTCCCAGAGCGCCGACTCCACCAGGGCCTCAGGGGTGGCCCGCCCGTACTTCTCCATCAGCCGCTTGTCCAGCGACCCGGCGTTGACGCCGATCCGGATCGGGATGCCGGCGTTGGCCGCCTCCTTGGCGATCTCGCCGACCTTGTCGTCGAACTTCTTGATGTTGCCCGGGTTGACCCGCACCGCCGCGCAACCGGCGTCGATCGCCGCGAACACGTACTTGGGCTGGAAGTGGATGTCGGCGATCACCGGGATCTGCGACTTCTTCGCGATGATCGGGAGCGCCTCGGCGTCGTCGGCGCTGGGCACCGCGACGCGCACGATCTGGCAGCCGGAGGCGGTGAGCTGCGCGATCTGCTGCAGTGTCGCGTTGATGTCCGCGGTCACGGTGGTCGTCATCGACTGCACGGACACGGGGGCGTCCCCGCCGACGGGAACGTTGCCGACCATGATCTGCCGCGTTTTGCGCCGGGGCGCGAGGGGGCGCGGGCGGGGCGCGGGCATTCCAAGATCGACGCTCACTCGGTCTCACCTCACCGGCCGCCGGGGCGACCGGCGGCGTGTTCTGGATGTCGGGAACTCGGGCGCCGCCGCGCTGCGCACGCGCCGCCACACCGCGGAACGCGGGACTGGCCCTCGGCGTTCCGTACCCTGCCAGGCTACCGGCATCGGCCCGCCCGCCGTGCCGCCAGGTACGCGGCGGCCCCGCGCCCGGACGCCGGGACACGGGGCCGCGAGCGGCCGGCGGCTACTGCACCAGCCGGACCGGGTTCACGATGTCGGCGACCAGCAGCATCAGGCTGAAGCACAGGAAGCAGGCGACCACCACGTAGGCCACCGGCATGAGCTGTGCCACGTCGAACGGCCCGGGGTCGGGGCGCTTGGTGAGCCGGGCCCAGCCGCGCCGGATCCACTCCCAGACCGCCCCGAGAATGTGCCCGCCGTCCAGCGGCAGCAGCGGGACCATGTTGAAGGCGAACAGGAAGAGGTTGACGCTGGCCAGCATGTTGAGCATGACCACGGTGCGGTCGAGCACCGGGATCGGCTGGGACAGGATCTCGCCGCCGATGCGGGAGGCACCGACGATGCCCACCGGGGAGTCCGGCTGGCGCTCCTCGCCCAGGAACGCGGCGCGGAACACGTCGGGCACCTTGGCGGGCAGCGTCACGATCGCCCGGCCGACGTCCATCACGGTGCCGCCGAGGTACTGCGCGGTCTCGCCGACGCCGAGCGACTGACGCTCCTGCGCGGCGACGATGCCCAGGAAGCCGGCGGAGACGGTCTCGGGGACCTGCCGCCCCTCCTCGTCGAGGACCGGCTCGCCGTCGGCGTCGCGCTGGATGACCGGGTTGCCGTCGGCGTCGCGGGCGACGACCTGGTTCTCGATCAGCTCGACGTCCAGGGTGAGCGTCCGCCCATCCCGCTCCACCGTGAAGGTGGCGGGGCCGATGGTCTCACGGATCGCGGTGTTGACGGCGTTCCAGTCGGGCGTCTCCTCGCCGTTGATCGCCACGATGCGGTCGCCGGGGCGCATGCCCGCGGCGGCGGCCGGGGTGGGCTCGGCGCCCTCCGGGCACGTGGTGCTGGACGCGGCGGCCGGGACCACGCACTCGGTGACCTCGCCGATGGTGGTGGTGGGGCGGGGCAGCCCGATGCCCATGAGCACGATGCAGAAGAGGATCACCGCGAGGATGAGGTTCATCACCGGGCCGGCGGCCATGACGATGATCCGCTTCCACGGTGCCCGCTGGTAGAACTGGCGGTCCTCGTCACCCGGTTCGAGCTCCACATAGGACGCCTCACGGGCGTCCTCGATCATGGCGCGCCACCGCGACATCGGTCTGCCGGAGACCTCTTCGCCCTCGGGCCGCTCGCGCGCGGGCGGGATCATCCCGACCATGCGCACGTAACCGCCGAGCGGCACCAGCTTGATGCCGTACTCGGTGTCGCCGCGCTTCGTCGACCAGAGGGTCTTGCCGAAGCCCACCATGAACTGGGTGCAGCGGATGCCGAACATCTTGGCGGTGGCCATGTGCCCGAGCTCGTGCCAGGCGATGGAGAGGAGCAGGCCGATGGCGAAGAGGATGATCCCGAGCGTGGTCAGTAACGCGACCATGTAGGTCCCCCAAGCGTCTGTCTGGAAGGTCTCGCGACGGGCCACGGCGGGGTGTGGTGGCGGACGTCGGCGGGGTGGGTGGTCGGGCCGGGCGGGGGATTCGGCCGGCGCCCGGGAGTCGTGTGCACTTCGGCGGGCTCCCTCACACCGGCCTGGAGGTGATCAGTTCCCTGGCGCGCGTCCGGGCCCACGCGTCCGCGGCGTAGACGTCGGCCAGCGTCAACGCGGACCGGGTGTCCGCATCGCGGTGTTCCGAGACTACCTGGGCGACGATGTCGACGATCGCGGGAAATGCCAGTCCGCCGGCGAGGAACGCCGCGACGGCCTCCTCGTTGGCGGCGTTGTACACCGCGGGGGCGGTCCCCCCGGCGGCGCCCACCTCGCAGGCCACCCTCACGGCGGGAAAGGCGTCGTGGTCCAGCGGTTCGAAGGTCCAGGTGTGGGCGCGGGTCCAGTCGACGGCCGGCGCGGCGGCGGTGACCCGATCCGGCCACGCGAGGCCGTTGGCGATCGGGATGCGCATGTCGGGCGGGCTGGCCTGAGCCAGGGTGCTGCCGTCCACGAACTCCACCATGGAGTGGACGACCGACTGCGGGTGCACCACGACCTCGATGCGGTCCAGGGGGACGTCGAACAGCAGGTGCGCTTCGATGACCTCCAGCCCCTTGTTCACCAGGGTGGCGGAGTTCACGGTGATGACCGGGCCCATGTTCCAGGTCGGGTGGTCGAGTGCGTCGGCAGGGGTGACGTCGGCGAGCTCGGCGCGGGTGCGGCCGCGGAACGGGCCGCCGCTGGCGGTGATGATGAGGCGCCGCACCTCGGCACGGCGGGCCGCGACGTGTCCCTGGGCCAGGCCGGTCAGCTCCGCGTCCGGCACGTGGGGGAAGCAGGAAGCGACCGCGAAGTGCTCGGAGTCGACCGGCACGATCTGGCCGGGCCGGGCCGCCGCGCGCACCAGCGGTCCGCCGATGATGAGCGATTCCTTGTTGGCCAGGGCGAGCAGCCGGCCGGCCCGCAGCGCCGCCAGCGTGGATTCCAGGCCGAGCGCGCCGGTGATGCCGTTCAGCACCACGTCACACGGCCGGCCGGCCAGCTCGGCGACGCCCTCGGGGCCCGCGAGCAGCTTGGCGCCGCTGCCCCGCTCGTCGAGGCGGCGCGCGAGGTCGGCGGCCGTCTCGGGGTCGGCCACGGCGACGGCCTCCACCCCGAGCGCGGCGGCCTGGTCGGCGAGCAGATCGGGCCGGCCGCCGCCCGCGGCGATCCCGATCACCCGGAACCTGCCGGGGTTGCGGGTGATGACGTCGATGGCCTGCGTGCCGATGGAGCCGGTGGAGCCGAGGATGACGACCTCACGCGGTTCGGCGGTGGGCGGGCCTGCGGGGAGGTGTTCGGCGATAGGCACGTTTCCCATTGTCGCGCACCCGGCCGGTGCCGGCCGCCGCCCGGCGGTCGGGGGCGTGGGGAGGGCCGTTGGCGGCGGGAACGCCCGGCGTGGGCAGCGTCACCGGCGCCATCGGCATCACCGGTTTTCGGGCGAACGCGCACGCCACGCGAAATGAACCGAAAGTAAGTACGCGATCACAGAGAGTGTGGCATGATCGCGAGCCATGACTTCGTCCATCGTGCGCAAGCTCGTCGGTCCGCTCGCCGCCGTCGCGATCGCCGTCATCGGCCTGCCCGCCGGCGCCACGGCGGGCGAGACACCCGTCCCTGCCGGTTCCCCCTCGCCCACGGCGTCGGCCCAACCGGCGGCGACGCCGTCTCCCGACCATGGCGTGTTCGGTGGAGTGCTGATGCCGCTGCCGGCGGCCCTGACCGGTGTGGTCCGCCAGTCCGCCGCCACCGACGCCGCCCAGCAGCGGGAGGTACTGGCCTACTGGACCCCCCAGCGGATGGCGGCCGCCGTCCCGCTCGGCCGGATGCTCGACGACACGCTGAGCCGGCTTCCGTTGCCCGGCCCGGTGACCCCCGAGTCCGGCACCCAGGCCCAGGCCGCCCCCTCGGGCAGCAGCCGGGGCGAGCCATGGACGGGCGGCGGCAAGGTCACGCGGACCACCGGCCGGGTCTTTCTCACCAGCAACGGCCGCGACTTCTCGTGTTCCGCCTCGGTGGTACGCGCCGACAACCGCGACACCGTCATCACCGCGGGCCACTGCCTCAAGGACGGCACGGGCGCCTGGGTGAAGAACTGGACCTTCGTACCGGGTTACGACAACGGCCGGCGTCCGTACGGCAGCTTCGTCGCCCGCGAGATGCTGGTGCCACAGGAGTGGTCCAAGAGCGCCGACGACAGTTTCGACTTCGGCATGGCCGTGCTGCACACCGGCTCCGAGGGCGGTCACGTCGCCGACCACACCGGCAGCCAGCCGATCGCGTTCGCCCCGGCCGGCGAACGGCGGCTGTACGCGTTCGGCTACCCGTCGTCGGGCTCCTTCGACGGCCGGCGGCTGCACTACTGCGCCGGCACCACCACTCCCGACCGCAGCGGCACCACGGCGACCGGCATGCGCTGCCGCATGACCGAGGGTTCCAGCGGGGGCCCGTGGTTCCGGGACTTCGACCCGGGGACCGGCAGCGGCACCATCATGTCGGTGATCAGCTTCAAGTACGCCAACGACGCCGGGACGCAGTACGGCCCGCGGCTGGGGGCCGCGGCCCGCAAGGTGTACGACCGGGCGCGGACGCTGTAGCCGCGTCGCGGCGGGGCTGGCCGCAGGGAGCACCGCCCCGCCGCCGCACGCGGTCCCTCCCTGCCGACACCGGACTCGCTGCTCCGCCGTATCGGCATTCGGCCGGCGCGGTGCGACGACGTCGCCGATGACCACGCCACCCGCCTTCAGCACTCGGCGGGCGGATCGGCGGGTCCGGAAGGCCGTCGGGGGCACGGGCGCTGCGCGCTGGACGACCGGCACCGCGTCCGGCCATGGCACCGAGCCCCGCGGGTGCCCCTTCTCCTCCTCCGGTGGGCGCTGCACTCCGTTGGCGCACCGCCGGAACACACCGGTGCCCCCGAGATACTCCTCAATTCGGGAACGCGCGTTGAAGATGGGAGAGCAGCCCGCGAGGAATGCTCGCGGACCGACATGAGAGAGACGCCATGACGGTTCCCCCGGTCTCCTCCGCTCATCTCCGCCGTCCCGCCCGTTCACTGCTCGCCGCCGCGCTGGGCGCGGTGACGGGGATCGCCCTCCTCGTCCCCGGCGGTCCCGCCGCCGCGGACACCGTTCCGCCCGCTCCCACGGCCGCCCCCGGTGTGACCGACCTGCGCGCCGACATCAACGCGCTGCTCCGCGATCCGCTCCTGGAGGGGGCGACCTCCGGCCTGGTCGTGCGCAGCCTCACCGAGGGCGATGTGCTGTACCGGCGCGAGCCGGGCACTCCGCTGATCCCCGCCTCCAACGCCAAACTGCTCGCCTCCGCCGCCGCGCTCGACGTGCTCGGCGCCGGCCACCGGTTCGTCACCACGGTGGACGGCACGGCGGCACCCCGGGACGGCGTCGTGCACGGCGACCTGTACCTGGTCGGGACCGGCGATCCGACGATGACCGCCGAACGCTACGACCGGCTCGCCGCCGACGTCGCGGCCTCCGGGGTCACCGCCGTCACCGGGGACCTGCTGGCGGACGACACCTGGTTCGATGACGAACGCCTCGGCGCCGGCTGGCATCCGGCCGACGAGCCGTACTACTACGCCGCGCAGATCTCCGCCCTCACCGTGGCCGCCAACGACGACTACGACACCGGCGTCGTCGAGGTGACGGTGACGCCGGGGCGCCGCGCCGGGGACCGCGTGCGCGTCGGGCTCACGCCGGCCACCGACTATGTCACGGTGGTCAACCGGGCGCGCACGGTCCGCCCGGCGGACGCACGGGGCGTGTCCATCACCCGGGCGCCGGGCGGCAACACGATCACGGTCTCCGGGACGCTGCCCGCCGGCGGCGCGGCTCAGAGCGACCTGCGCACCGTCCACGAGCCGACTGACTTCGCGGCGCACGTGTTCGCCGACGCGCTGGCGGAGCACGGTGTCAGCGTCGGCGGGCGGATCGGTCGCGGCACCCGCCCGGCCGGCGCGGTCCGCCTGGCGCGGACCGAGTCGGCCACGCTCGCCGAGATCCTGGTGCCGGCCATGAAGCTGTCCAACAACGGTCACGCGGAGATGCTGATCAAGGCCATCGGCCAGGAGGTGTCCGGCGAGGGGAGCTGGCGGACCGGACTGGCCGAGGTGGAGGCGGCGCTCGACCGGTTCGGCGTCGGCACCCGGGGTCTGGAGCTGCGCGACGGCTCCGGGCTGGACCGGGCGAACCGCATCCCGGCACGGCTGGTCGCCGACCTGCTGGAGGCCGCCCGCGAGCAGCCGTGGTCGGCCGAGTGGGAGAACGCGCTGCCGGTGGCCGGTGCCGCCGACCGGATGGTCGGCGGCACGTTGACCAACCGCATGCGCGGCACCGCGGCGGCCGGGAACGTGCGCGCTAAGACCGGCAGTCTGACCGGAGTGAGCAGCCTGTCCGGTTATGTGACCGGTGCCGATGGCGAGCGGCTGGTGTTCGCCATCCTGAACAACGGTTACTCGGGCTCGCCGCCGCGCCCGGTGCAGGACGCGATCGCCGTGCGGCTGGCGGAGTTCAGCCGCACCACGCCCACGCCCGGTGTGCCGCGGGTCCCGGCCGCGGGCGTCGTCCCGCTCCGCGCGGCGGAGACCGGCCGCGCCGGGGAGGCCGGGGAGCTGGAGTGCACCTGGGCGAGGGCCTGCTAGCGTCCGGCCACTCCTGCGGCGACGGCCCGCCGTCGTGCGTCTCCCCGGGCCCGGGGGTGTCCGCGCCCGGGGAGAGCCGCTCGCGTCAGCGGTGTACGACGCGCATGCCGTCGGGCGTGTAGCGGTCGCCGGCCACGACGCCGGCCGGGGCGACTTCTTCGATGGCGTCGAGGTCGGCCTTGGTCAGCGTGATGCCGGACGCGGCGACGTTCTCCTCCAGGTACCGGCGGCGCTTGGTGCCGGGGATGGGGACGATGTCCTCGCCCTGGGCGAGGACCCACGCGATGGCGAGCTGTGACGGCGTGGCGTCTTTCGTGGCGGCGAGTTCCCGCACCTTGTCGACGACGGCGAGGTTCTTGGCGAAGTTCTCACCGCTGAAGCGGGGGTGACCGCGCCGCCAGTCGCCCTCGGGCAGGTCCTCCGGGCTGCGGAACGCTCCGGTGAGGAAGCCGCGCCCGAGAGGACTGTAGGCGACGAACCCGATGCCGAGTTCCCGCACGGTCGCCAGCACCCCGTTGTCCTCGACGTCGCGGGTGAACAGTGAGTACTCGGTCTGCAGGGCGCTGATGGGGTGCACGGCGTGCGCGCGCCGGATGGTCTCGGGCGCCGCCTCGGAGATGCCCAGGTAGCGCACCTTGCCGGCCTGCACCAGCTCGGACAGCGCACCCCACGTCTCCTCGATCGGGACGTCGGGGTCGACACGGTGCTGGTAGTAGAGGTCGACATGGTCCACCCCGAGCCGCTGCAGCGACCCGTCGATGGCCTGCCGCAGGTAGTCCGGCCGCCCGTTGACCCGCCGGGTCTGGCGGCCCTCGGAGTCGACCTCGTTGCCGAACTTGGTGGCGAGGACGATCTCGTCCCGCCGCCCCCGGATGGCGCGGCCGACCAGCCGCTCGTTGGTCCACGGGCCGTACATGTCGGCGGTATCGAGGAAGGTGACGCCGAGTTCGAGCGCGCGGTCGATGGTCCGCAGCGACTCCTCGTCGTCCTGCCCGCCGTATCCGTAGGACATCCCCATGCACCCGAGTCCCTGCTCGGTGACGGTGAGTCCCTGTCCGCCAAGTGTGCGCTGCCGCATGTCGATCTCCCTGTCGTTGGAGGGGGACGACGCCGTCCGGGCGCCGGGCGGCGATCGATCCAAGGTGCGGACCTGCCCCGGCGGCTGCACGGCGAAACCGGCAGGCCGCCCCTTGTCCGGAGAATCCCACCAAAGTTCAACATCCGCGGCCGGACCGGCGGAACCACCGGGTGACGGCCACGATCAGCCGTCGCTGGCCAGGTCCGCGACGACCTGCACCCTCCGGTTGGCGTCGCGCCCCTCGGGCGAAGCGTTGTCCGCAACGGGCCGGTCGGCCCCGTGGCCGGTCACCTCCACCACCAGGTCCCCGTCCGCCAACTCGGCCCGCAGAAAGTCGGCGACGGCACGCGCCCGGTCGAGGGAGATCGCATCGTTCACCACGTCCGGCCCGGTGGAGTCGGCATACCCCGCGACCCGCACCCCGCGCACCTCGTGGCGCTCGATCTCGGCCACGAACTCCGCCAGCACCGCACCCGCCTCGGGACTCAGCCGATAATCACCGTGCGCGAAAAACACCCGCGTTTTCATCTCCGCCGGATGCCCGACCAGAGCGGGAACGGATTCCGCATCGCCCACCGCACCGGAAACCGAATTACCATCGGACCGCATCTCCACCCCGACCCCGGCCGCACTGGCCACGGCGACGTCGTCCTCCGGCCCCGCCACCGTCCCGACCGGCGCCAACGCCACCCCGAGGACCAGGTACGTCGTCAGCAGCACCCCGAACAACGGCAACGCGGGCACAAACGGCCAGAACGCCGGATCCGTCCCCGCGAACCACTCACCCCTCCGCGCCGACCCCCGCCGGGCGCGCCGCCTTTTCGCTGTTTCTCGTGCCACCTTCCGAAGAATAGAAAAGCCGGAGATCAGCGCGATCAGCGCCGAAAAAATGGCCACGCCCAAATCTCACGCCGACTTTCACCCAGCGCGAACACTCCCACCGTTTCCACGCACTGGCCCGGGGCACCCGCGAAGCACGTCACGAAGTGGCCGGTTTCGGCCACACGAAAACCCACTGCGTGATCTGCGCCACACACAGAAGTCGCGCTGGTGAAACGCACATCGCAGCCGGACAACCCGCAGATCACCCCGGTGCCCGACCGAAAACACCGCCACGTTGGGCGCCCCGTGTATCACCGGCATTTCTCCCGAGCCGACCGCCGGGTCAGGCATGATCGGTAAAATGGCGCTCTCGCCCGTCTTTCGCCCCACCCAGCAGGAGCGCGAGTGTTCGACCTGGCCCGCATTCCGGATATCCAACAACGGATCCGGGAGGCGACGGCGCGGGATTCGCGGCTCCTCGACGGTGTACTCGGCGACGTCCGCACGCTCAGAGCGCAGGTCCGGCCGATCCAGCCCCGGCACAGCAGCGCCGTGTCCCTGGTCGCGTCCGACGGTGGCAACAACCAGCTCCGCTTCAACCCCTTCACGCTGCAGGTCGTCCGAATCGTGGACAGTCACGGCGTCGAGATGTTCCTGGACGTGGTGTCCCCCTCCACCGACACCGTGGAGCTGGGCCGCCGCCACCTCGACGACCCGCACAGCGTCCTGGGGACACTGATGCGTGACCTCGGAGTCACGTCACTGGCCGAGCTGACCCCCATGATCCCGCCACGGCCGCGGTTCGCGCAGTGGCCCGCCGTCTTCCGCGACCTGTGCGAGTGGGCGGTGCTCTACGACCTGGTCTGCTACCGCGACTGGGGCACGAACACGCTGATCGTGCGGGATGGCCTGCTGCGGTCCCGGATCTTCGCCGGCGACCTCTTCCACGCTATGTACGAGCGGATGTGGGAGGCGATCGCCTTCGCCAGGCGACGGTGGAAGCGCGACATCTTCCTCGTGGGCATCGCCAAGCGATCGGAGGTGGTGGACCGCTACCGGCTCGCCATGTCGATCGCGGACCTGTTCCCCACCGGGCACCCCTACTACGCCGCCGTGCCCTACGAACTCCAGCGCAAGATCTACGGCCGTGCCGACTACATCCGTCCGCCCGACGACACGGACAGCTCGGGCGACGAGGACGTCCCGCGCCACAACATGGGGGCAATGCACCTGGTGCGCTTCGGCGGGGAGTCCGGGGACCCGGTGTGGACCGTCGACCTGCTGCACCCGCAGCGGGACCGCGCGCAGGAGGTGTTCGGCTCGCTGCTGTACGACGCCCAGTCGGGCTTCCCCATGCCCTACTACCCGCTGAGCCTGCAGGAGGCCGACCAGCACGCGCAGGTCGCCGACTTCGACCTGGAGATCCTGCAGGACTCGCTGGAGGACGCCGTCCGGGAGCACATCGACCCCGAGCGTCGGCACCTCTTCGACGCCTTCAACAAGCTGTACGTGTCCGACGTCGCCGCCCGAAGGTACCGATGAGCCTCTTCCACTCCGCCGTCACCGTTGGCACGTTCCTCGGTTTCTCCGAAGGCGGCATGGAGTTCCACGCCGACCTCGTGCTCCCCTACCGGAGCGACTTCCAGTCCTCGCCCATGCATGGGCAGTTTGTGCTCGTCGGCCTGGAGCACGACTCCGAGGCGGTGCTCGGCCGCATCACCACAATTTCGGCCCATGGCCGGCTGGTGTCACCCACCGGCGAGGACTACGCGATCCGCCAGCAGCGCGAGGACCGCCCCATACCTGAGAACCTGCGCGACCAGTACCTGAAGTACCGGGTGGACATCCGCATCCTCGGCGTGCTGCGAGAGAAGGAGCCGGGGCGTCCGCCGGTGTTCGTACCGTCCCACCGGCGGCTGCCGCACGTGGGCGCGAAGGTGGCCTTCCTGTCCGACGCGATGCTGCAGCACGTCGCGGGCGCCACCGCGGATCCGGCCGCGACCGCCGAACTCGGGTTCCTCGCCCTCGGCGAGTTCGTCTACGGGGCGGGCGACCCCCGGGCCGATGGCGACCCGCGGCTGGAGCTGCGCAAGCCCGTGGTCGTCCCGCGGTTCGACATCCGGCACCTGGTGAGCCGCCGCTCCTTCGTCTTCGCTCGCGCCGGCTTCGGCAAGTCGAACCTGGTCAAGCTGCTCTTCGCCAACCTGTACGGCGGCGGACAGGCCCCCACCGTCGAGAAGCGCGGCGGGCGCCGCGTACCGGTCGGCACCGTCGTCTTCGACCCAGACGGCGAGTATTTCTGGCCTGATGACAAGGGGAGGCCCGGCCTGTGCGACGTGCCCGGCCTCATGGACCAGGTCGTGGTGTTCACCGACAAGGAGCCGCCGAGCGACTTCTACGGCGCGTTCGTCGCCGTGGACACGGTGAAGCTCGACATCCGCGAGCTGCCGCCGGCGCGCGTCGTCTCCCTGGTCATCCCGCCCGAGCGCCAGGACCAGCAGAACGTGGTCAAACTGCGCCAGCTCAAGCGCGACGAGCGGTGGGCGCGCCTGGTGGATGCGGTCCACCGGGACGGCAACGCCACGGACCTGAAGGTCTTCTACGAAGTGCTGCGGCTCAAGGACGACGGCACACAGGACGCGGAGGCGATCGCCGCGCGGTCCAACATGGCGCGGGTGGTGGACACGCTGCACGACCCGGCCAGCCGGCTGCTCCAGGCGCTGAAGACCGCTTTGGGCGCCGGCCGGCTATGCATCGTGGACGTTTCCAAGCTGCGCGGCCCGCAGGGCCTCGCGCTGGCCGGGGTGCTGCTGGAGGACATCTTCGAGCACAACCAGGAGCAGTTCACCAGGCGGGATTCGCGCACCATCCCCACGATCGCGGTGATCGAGGAGGCGCAGTCCATGCTCGCCCCCGCTGGCGCACACGGGGAAGGCCCGTTCGTGGCGTGGGTGAAGGAGGGACGCAAGTACGACCTGGGCGCGGTGCTCATCACCCAGCAGCCCGGCTCCATCTCGACGGAACTGCTGTCCCAGGGCGACAACTGGTTCGTCTTCCACCTGCTCGCCGAACGCGACCTGCGCGCCCTGCGCCAGGCCAACTCACACTTCTCCGTCGATCTGCTGTCGTCCCTGCTCAACGAGCCCATCCCCGGCCACGGCGTCTTCTGGTCCAGCGCGGGCGAACGCCCCTACCCCATCCCGCTGCGCGCCCTGCCCTTCGAAAGCACCTACGAGGTCGCCGACCCCACCGCCACCCGCCCGGCCCCCGACGTCTCCGCCTCCCGGCTACGAAGGGCCCTGGACGCCGAACTGACCGCCTCGATCACCAAGGCCGGCGGCCCGGTCGTCACCGACGGCACATCCGTCGACGCCGTCCAGACCCACGTCCAAGCCGCGATCCAGGGCCTGCGGAAGCGCGAGGAGTTCCACCGCAAACTGCACTCCACGAGCGGCATCCCGTGGGCCCAGGTGGAGAAACTGCTCAGCGAGGAGATCCCCGCTTCCCTGAGCCCGGACCCGGTGCGCTGGATCCGCACCCACGGCGTCGTCAAACGCGCCCTCAACGAAATCCTTGGCTCCCAGAACCAGGCGTGGTCCACCGAAAAGCGCCCGTCTGTCCACACGGGTCGGCACCCCACCTGGATCATGCCCCTCGGAGATGTCCCTCCGCCCGACGACCGCCCACGACCTCACCGCCGGCCCGGGCCGCCACTGAACGGCGTCTACGTGGAGACCGACTTCGACGACGACGAACCCTGGCACGGTCCGCCGCGGTGATGACCTCCGCACCTCGCGGATTCCCGCCTTTCGCGTCTGCCACGTTCGCTGCTCTCTGGCAGACGGACCTTCTTCCAGGTATCACGATCCTGCGCGAATGCGTTACGGAATCACGCCATTGCTGGTTACATGGCTGTACATCCCCATTTCCACGGAGTGATCCCCAATGCCGTTGGGATATCGTGGCATCTTCGAGGTCGACGCCACCACGGACGCAATTCAACTCGCCACTCAGGAGTTCCGTACCTGGCTACAGGGCCAGTCCTGGGCCACAACGCACGACTGGGAGGGGCCCGGGCACTTTCTGATCGGGCCTGATGCCAGTCTCACCATCCTGGAGCACTCCGCCGAGGACGGCCGGCGACTCTTGCGGCTCCGCTCCACCAGCACGAACAACGGGCTGCGGTGGACGACAACCCTGACAGCCGTAGCGGGATCGCGAAAGTCAGCCGGCGGTGATCTCATCTGGATCGATGTCCGCTCCGACCGGCTCAAGAACACCACGGGCAACTCCGCGCGGATGACGGCGTCCGTCCCCCGGCTCGCGCGGCAGATCCTGGAGACGACGGTCGTGCGCGACGGCCGGGCGGAGATCGCGGCGCTCCCCCGGATCGTGCGCGGAACCGACCCGCTGGAGGTCGAGAACCTGCTGGAGGTCATCACCGATGACGCACGGCAGATCGGCGTTGTCGTCGCCGGGGCGTTTCCGGGCCTGTCGGTCGAGCTGTGGCGGGACACCGTTGCCAAGGTGCTCCGCGAGTCGGTGGGCTTGCACGCCGGCTACGTGCTGGACGAAGCGGCCTTCGACGCGCTGAACGCGGCGCTGCCGGGAGAGCACGCGGTACCCCAGGCCGGTCTGCGGACCTATCTGCCCGGCGTCGATCTGAGCGATCCGCTCGACGGCACGCGGCACCGTGTCCTCTCTCCCGCCGCCATTGACGCCGGATACGTCCGAGGGCGAGTGACACGGCGTCTTCAGTGGACGCTGGGGCACGCGGTCCGGGCCCATGCCATGGAGCGGGCGCTCCCTCGTGACGTGCGGCGTGCCGACCAGATTCTCAACCGCATCGAAACCGACACCCTCCTCGCCTCGGTCGAATCCGGCGACCGGAAACGGAGCAAGGCCGCAACGCCGCCCGCTCCCACACCAGCCCCGCGCCCGCCAGCGGTCGTTCCCGAGGAGAAGCCCGTCCGCGAGGTGCCGCTCGTCCGGCCCGGCACTGCCCACCGGGAACCCGATCCGGCGGCCGCCTCGGAGCCGGACTACCTCACCGCACTGCGTGACCTCCTCGCCGACGCCGTCGGCACGGAGGATGTCACTCGCGAGGCGCTTCATGAGCTGCGGAAGGTGGTCCGGTCGGCCAGTACCGCGGAACGGCGTGAGGCGAAGCTTCGCGACCAATTGGAGAACATGCAGCTGCAGATCTACGAGCTCCAGTACGAACAGGAGCGGCTCCAGCGCGAACTCGATGACGCGCAGCAGGAGCACAGGGGGTCCGAGGAGCAACTCCACGAAGCGCACGATCAGGTGCGCTGGCTGCAGAAGCAGCTCACCGAACTCAACGCGCCGCACATCGCCTGGTCTCAGGTTCCGGCGGACGAGCGAATGAGTGCTCCCGACTCCTTCCACGAGCTGGTGCTGCGCCTGGAAAAGGAGGATCTGCAGTATCTCCGTTTTACCGGTGACCCCGAAGTGACGCTTGACCTGATGTCACGCGACCGCGCGGGCGCCTGGGCGGGAAAGGCGTGGGAAGCCCTGCTGGCGCTCGACGACTATGCCAGGTACCGCGCCGAAGGCAACTCCTGCGAAGGCGTGCACGCGTACCTGAAGCAGACGCCCGCGGGCTGGCGATCCTACTCCGCTAACCGGCATGCCGCTACGGAGAGCCGGACCGTCCAGACCAACACGAAATGGCAACAGCAACGCATCCTTCCAGTGCCGAGGGACGTCCATCCCGCCGGCAAAGTCTTCATGGGGGCGCATTTCAAGATCGGCGCCGGTAACGCCGTCAGTCCTCGGCTCTACTACTACGACGACACCTCCAGCACTGGTCTCATCTACGTGGGATACCTGGGGCGGCATCCGGACAACACCCAGTCCTAACCCGGCTCACCGGCGACGGTGTTTCGGCTTGGTTCGCCCTCCTCTGGTTGACATATACCGCCTCGCCGCGAATGCTCTCGGACCACGGTCCCGTGCCGGACCGCATGCCGACGGCCACGAGGAGGCCCCCTGTGAACGAGTTTCTGCTAGTCCTGACCGGAGGCGCCGTCAGTCTCGTGACCAGTGCCGCCGTCACCTGGTCGCTGGGGCGGCAGGCCGCGCGCGGGCGGGATCGGGAGGTGGCTCGGGAGTCGGCTCGGCAGTTGACCGGGTTGTTCATCGCGGCGCGGGATGCTCGTGGGGCGGCGGTCGAGACGTTGACTGAGGCCGAGGTCGTGGCCGTGGGGATCACGGACCGGGTGGTGCGCGAGCGGGTGCGGGATGTGCTGCGGCTGCTGCGGGAGCACCACCTGCCGGAGATGGAGGAGCTGAGCGGGGTGCGTTCGGAGCAGGCGCGGCGGGCGTTGTGCGATCACGTGCTGGAGGTGCTGGGTGCGCACTTCCGGGGGGAGCGGGTGCCGGCGCTGCCCGACCCGTTGCGCCGGATGCTGGACGTGGAGAACGAGGTGCTCGGCATCCGGTCGGGCGCGGGTGGCGCGGCGGGCGGTCAGGCCGTTCCGGTGGAGGCGGACGCCGCCGATGGCGGGGACGCGTCGGCGCCGGCTCGTAAGGGGCGGCGCAAGGCCGGGACCACGTCGCGGGCGGGGGCGGCCGCGTCCGGGTCCCCGGGGGCGTCGAAGGACGAGTCCGACGGCTGATCGCGCCGGCCGCCTTCCGCCGCCCCTACTGTTCCGCCGCCCCCCTACTGGGCGACGCCGCACCGCCGGGACGGCGTCAGTTCCCCTCTTCGCCGGCCACCGTGTCGAAGACGAGGTCCGTCCAGCCGCCGGGTGTCCGGTCGATCTCACCGATCTCGTTCATGAAGGCGCTCAGGCGTTCCAGCCCCTGCGGGGTCGTGGTGAACTCGGTCCCCTCACGAGTGAGGTAGTCCTCGTACTGCTCGGCCGTGATGTCGCCGTCCTCCGCCTCGGCGAGGATGCCGGCCGCCCGGCTCGGGTCGCCGGTGATGAGTTCGTTGGCGCGTGCCACGTTGGCGTACAGGGCCTCGATGACGTCCGGGTTGGCCTCGGCGTACTCCTCCAGCGCCGTGACGACGTTGAAGCCGTGCGGCCCGCCGAACGCCTCGTAGCTGTCGACGAGGATCCGCGCCCCCTGCTCGACGGCCTGGTACTGCGACGGCGGCGCGGTGACGGCCGCCGCGATCTGCCCGCTGAGCAGCGCCTGGAGCGCGTCCGGGTGCGGCATCGCCACCAGGTTCCCGGTGAACCGGTCCGGGTCGCCGTACCGGTCCTGCGCCGCCTTGGCGAGCGCCATGGCCTGGATGGAGCCGGGCTGCGGGGTGGAGATGCGGTCGGAGTCGGTGATGTCGTCCAGGCTCTGGATCCGCTCGTCGAGCGCGACCATCCACAGCGGCATGTTGTTGAGCGCCGTGACGACCCGCCACGGCACCCCGCTCGCCCACGCCTGGACGAAGGGGGCCTGGCCGCTGGTGCCCAGTTCCAGGCTGCCGCCGAGCAGCCCGTCGCGGCTGGCCGAGCCGCCGCTCAGAATCCGCCACTCGACCGTGCGGTCCGGCAGATCCTCCTCCAGCCAGCCCTGCGCCTGGATGATGGTGAGCGGCGCGTAGCTGAGGCCGTAGCCCGACGCGATGGCGACCCTCCGGTCGTCACCGGAGGCCGCGCCCGGCCCGCCGCACGCCGAGAGCGGCCCGACGACGGCGGCGCCGAGCAGCACCCCCACACCGCCGCGCAGAACGGCACGGCGTCCGGGACCACGGCTCATGTCACTGCTCCTTGCTTCATTCCCCAGCGAACGACGGTCTGCCGTTCGAGGACCGAGAACACGAGGTCGAGGGCGATGCCGATGACGGCGATCGTGACGAGCCCCGCGAAAACGTCCGGGATGTCGAGGTAGAACCGGGCGTTGTTGATGAAGAATCCGAGGCCGCCCTGGGCGCCCGCGACCCCGAAGACGAGTTCGGCGGCGATGATGGTCCGCCAGCCGAACGCCCAGCCGGTCTTGACCCCGGCGACCGTATGGGGCAGGGCGGAGGGCAGGTGCACGTCGCGGATCAGCCGCCAGCCGCGCAGCCCGAGGGAGCGTCCGACCATCAGCGTCGTCTGCGGAACGGTGCGGAACCCGGTGCCGAGGTTCACCGCCATCGGCCAGAGCACCGCGTTGGCGACCACGAAGACCAGCGCGGTCTCGTTGAGGCCGAACCACAGCATGGCGAGCGGCAGCACGGCGACCGAGGGCAGGGGGTTGATCATGGCGGTGAGCAGCGAGAGGACGTCCTCGCCCACGCGCGTCGCCACCGCGAGCGCGGTGAGGGCGAGGGCGAGCGCCATGCCGATGACCATGCCGAAGCCGAGGATGCGCAGCGTGGTCAGCGTCGGCCCCACCAGTGCGCCGCTGCCCCATCCCTCGACGAGCGCGACGGCCACGTCCCACGGGGAGGAGAACACCAGCGGGCTGACGTCGGCGACGGCCACGTAGAGCTGCCACAGCCCCACGAGGGCCGCGAACAACAGCGTGCGCCGCAGCACGGCGGGCAGCCGGGACCAGGGTCCCGCACCGGCGCGGCGCGGAGGGCGGGCGGCACCGCCGCCGGCGCGGGGCGCCTTCCCGGACCCCCGGTTCCGTGGCCGCTCTCGCCCCGCGCGGGGCGGGCTAGTCGAAGACGCCATGGGCGGCTTCCTCCTCCTCCGACGCCAGCAGCCCGCGCAGGTGCCGCCGGGCCTGGACGAACCGCTCCTCGTCGGGCTGTTCCAGCCCGGCGACGTCGACGTCGTCGCGGACGCGGGACGGCCGTCCACCGAGAACGATCACCCGGTCGCCGAGCAGGATCGCCTCGTCGATGCTGTGGGTGACGAACAGCAGGCTCGCCCTGGTGCGGCGGGCGAGTTCGGCGAGTTCGTGCTGGAGACGGCCGCGGGTCTGCGCGTCCAGTGCGCCGAACGGCTCGTCCATCAGCAGCATCCGGGGGGCGAGGGCGAAGGCGCGGGCGATGGCCACCCGCTGTTTCATCCCGCCGGAGAGCTGGTGCGGGTAGCGGTCGAGGGCGTGGTCCAGGCCCATGAGCGTCAGCTGTTCCCCGGCCTGCCGCCGTGCCTCGGCGCGCGGCGTGCCGGTGGCGCGCAGCGCGTAGGCGACGTTGCCGATGACGGTCCGCCACGGGAAGAGCTGGTCGAGTTCCTGGAAGACCACGGCGCGGTCCGGCCCGGGCTCCAGATCGGCGCGGCCGTCGAAGACGACGCGGCCGGAATCCGGGCGCAGGAAGCCGGCGACCGCCTTGAGCAGGGTGGACTTGCCGCAGCCGGACGGCCCCAGCAGGATGACCTTCTCGCCCTGCCGGACCTCGAAGGTGGCCTCCCCCACGGCGGGGACGTACCCCTGTGGCTGGTGGTAGCCGATGGCCACTCTGTCCACGGTGAGCAGCGGCTCACCGGAACCCCCGGGTGTCGTGGCGGAGTCGGTCGCGCCGGCCGTCTGGGACACCGTCCCACCTCCTTTCCGGTGTCGCATGTGGCACCATGCCCGCTTTCCCCTCTTAACCCGCCAAACATACCAAATAAGTAGACTAACGATCACCTCCCCGGCGCGGGTTTTCCACAACCCCGGAATCCCGGTTTTCCGTGCTTCCACCGTGAATCGAGACTGGAGGAGTTGGATCGGCTACAGCACCTCAGGCCCGAGCATCTCCGTACCGGCCATCGCCGTCGAACGGCCGCCAGCACCGAGCCCCGCACCGGACCGGATCCGGCGCCGGGCACTCCGCCGAGCTAGGAGGCGCCATGCCCACCGTGCCCCGTCAACCCCGCCGTTCGTCCGCACCCGCCCGCGCCGCGCTGTGCGTCCTGCCGACGGTCCTGCTCGTCCTCCTCGTCGCGGGCGGCTCCGCCGAGCCCGCCCGAGCCGCTCCCGGCCGCACCGGCGGCCCGCCGTCCGGCGCCGTCGGCGTCGGCGTCGAGTGCGACGGCGGGGCCGTCCGCGGCCGGGCACGCGCCTACTGCGTCCAGATGGTCCGCGAGGGTCTGGTTCCCCGGGTGCGCAGCGAGGCGCTGTTCGACACCGGGCGCATGTCGGGCGTGTGGCGCCACTACGACTTCGCCGACGGCGCCCGGGTCCGCATCACCGTGTACGAGGGCGGCGCGGTACCGCCGACCTTGGAGAACGCCGTGGCCGAGCACGGCGGCTTCGAAGCCGGCCGGCCGTTCCTGCTCGACGGCCGCCGCGCCCGGGTCGCCTCCGGCCGGGTGGCCTTCGAACCCGCCGACGCGGAGCTGGCGCCCGGCGCGGGGCCCGCCGCGGTGGTCGTCGAGTCCGACGTCCCCGACGATCTGACCCCCGTCGGCATCGCCCAGGGCATCGTGGTGCTGCCGTGAGCGGGCGTTCAGCGGCGGACGGCCGCGCGGACCCGGAGGAAGTGGCCGGGAATCCCGCCCCGTCCGGGCACGAGGCGACCTTGCCGGCGGCGGTCCACAGGGCGCCGTCGATACCGGTCCGCGCGCCGGCACGGGCGCGGCGCCGGGAGCAAGGCGCAGGCGGGTCGGCGCTCCGGCGCGCCACGTCGTGGCCGGTCAACGCCGGCCCGGCGGGCTCCTGCGGACGGTCACCGTGGGAGCCCGCCGCCGGCGGGTCAGTTGAGGACCCGCACCGGCGCGCCGTCCAGGAAGGCCACGATGTCCTCCACCGTCTCGCGGTAGAAGACCCGGTAGGTGTCGTGCGTGCCGTAGCCGATGTGCGGGGTCAGCACCGTGTTGGGCGCGGTGCGCAGCGGGTGGTCCGGCGGCAGTGGCTCTGTCGAGTAGACGTCCAGGGCGGCTCCCCCGATCCGGCCGGTCACGAGGGCGTCCAGCAGCGCCGCCTCGTCCACGATCGGGCCGCGCGAGGTGTTGACCAGGTAGCTGTCCGGCCCGATCAGATCCAGCTCCCGCCGCCCGATCAGCCCGCGGGTGCGGTCGCTCAGTTTGAGGTGCAGGGTCACCACGTCGCAGGTGCGGAGCAGTTCGTCCTTGGGCACCAGCCGCGCACCCGCCTGCTCGGCGCGTTCGGCGGTGAGGTTGCTGCTCCAGGCGAGCACGTCCATCCCGAACGCCGTGCCCACCCGCGCCACCCGGGTGCCGAGGCGGCCCAGGCCGATCACCCCGAGCGTGCGGCCCGCGAGGTCGCCGCCCACCGTGTGCTGCCAGCCGCCCTCGCGGACGGCACGGTCCTCGGCCGGCACCCGGCGCAGCAGGGCGAGGATGAGCGCCCAGGTCAGTTCGGCGGTGGCGGCGGGGGCCGATCCGGTGCCGCTGACCGTGATCCCCAGCTCACGGGCGGCCGCCATGTCGATCGAGGCGTTCGCCATGCCGGTGGTCACCAGCAGCCGGAGTTCGGGCAGCCGCTCCAGCACGGCGCGCGGGAACGGCGTGCGCTCCCGCATCGCGCACACCACCGTGAACGGGGCCAGCCGCGCCACCACGGCCTCGGGGTCGGCGAGGTGGTCGGTGAAGACGGTCGGTCCGGCCCCGGGCGGCAGGCGGTCCCAGTCACCGTAGCGGCGGGCGATGTCCTGGTAGTCGTCGAGTACCGCGATCCGCATCGTCACCCCGGCATCCTACGAGGCGCGGCGGCGCCGCTCCAGCGGCCGGCCGGCACGGTGACGGCGCCTGTGCGGGCGAGCCGGGGCGGCGAGGTCACGGACTCCGGCGCCATGTGTCCGCGTCGCCATAAGACGCTTACCTTCCGCCCGCCGACCTGCTACCGGAGCGGGCGGCTCCGTTCCGGGGCCGAACGGACCGGTGTACCAGGTCGCGGCCCGCTCGCCCCGGTCCGCCGACCGGCCCGCGGGGTGCCGGCGTCACCGGTGGTTCGCCGCGGTGACCGTTCTCGGCTGTACAGCGTTCGACGGCATCCCTCTTCCGTACGCTGCGCGTTTGGCGTATTACTCAGGAGTCACATTCCGTTGGCACGAAGGGATCCCCCGGATGCGTCCCCCCGCTCGACGCCTCACCCGCTCGCTCTTCGCGGTGCTGCTGGCCGGCCTGTTCTCGCTGCTGAGCTCCGGCGTCGCGCACGCCGCGCTGCCCCCCGCCCAGCTCCAGGCCGTGACCGACGACTACCTGTACAACCGCTCGCTGCCGGAGTTCGTCTCGATCCGCGCTCAGCAGCCCTACGCCGACCAGCTCGACTGGAGTTCCGACGCGTGCAGCTGGTCGCCCGACGCGCCGATCGGCTACGACTTCACCAGCAGCTGCAACCGGCACGACTTCGGGTACCGCAACTACAAGCTCCAGTCGCGGTTCACCGAGGACAACCGCCTGCGGATCGACAACAACTTCCGCGACGACATGTACTCGGTCTGCGGAAGCAGCTCGGTCTGCCGCGGTGTCGCGAACATCTACTACCAGGCCGTCCGGCAGTTCGGCGCCTCCAGCACCAGCACGGCCGAGGCCCTCGCCCAGGCCAACGCCGTGGAGAAGGCCGAGCTCTACGTCGCGCGCGCGGCCGAGTGACACCCGCCCCGCGGCCGGGCCGGTCCCCGGCCGCGGGGCCGGCCGCTCAGCGCTGGTCGATGACGGAGCGCTTGCCGGCCAGGAAGCGCTCGGTGAAGAACCGGATGTCGGTGTTGATGAGGGCGACGTCGAGCTCGATCTCGATGTGCCGCCCCACGAAGAGCTTCATCCCGGGCAGCGGCGGGAAGCTCTCGATGCCGAACTCGAACCGGTCCAGCCGTCCCGAGCCGGTGAAGCTGGCCAGCGCGGCGTCCCCGAAGGGGTACGGCTGCTCGCCCAGGAACCGCCCCACCAGCGGCACCGGCCGGGTGACGCCCCGCAGGGTGAGGTCGCCGTGGAACACCCACACTTCGGGGTCCTCCGTCGGCTCGGCCCGGTGGCCCTGCCACGTCATGGTCGGGAAGCGCGCCGTGTCGAGGAAGTCCGGGGATCGCAGGTGGTTGTCCCGCCGCTCGATCCCGGTGTCGACACTGGCGGTCTCCACGGTCACGCTCGCGGTACTGCGCTCGGGGTTCTCTCCGATCCACACCACACCGGACACCTTGCCGAACCGGCCGCGGATGCGCACCAGATCCTGCATGCCGGCGGCGAATCCGATCGTCGAGTGCACGGGATCCACGTACCAGGTGTCCGCTCTCGGGATGCGCACGGTCCTCGCCCGCGGATCGCCGTCCCGGACGACGTACAGCCGCCCGGACTCTCCGCCACCGCTGTCCATTCGCCTGCTCCCCTGGTCGGCGTCTCCGGCTTCGCGCCGGGCTCGGTCGTCGTCCGGAGATCACGCTAAACCGGCCCGTGGGGCGGAGCGGTCACCGACCGGGGAAAGCCCGACGGAGCTTCACGGAAGAGATAGGGTTCCGCAACCGGAACGTGGCTGCACCGGCCGCGCCCGGCCTCAGGCGGCCTGGCATTTGGGGCACCAGTACAGCGTCCGGCCGGCCAGCCGCGCGGACCGCACCTCGGCCTGGCACACCCGGCACGGTTCGCCGGTCCGGTAGCTGACGTAGAACGCGTCCGAGCGCGGCACCGGCCCGGGGCCGGGGTCGGCGCGGTCCGCGGGACGGGTGGTGATGATGCGGCCGTCGCGGACGCCGTCCCGCAGCAGCGCCACCAGGTCCGCCCACAGCAGGTCCCATTCTTCCCGGCTGAGGTCCCGGCCCGGGCGGTAGGGATCGATCCCGGCACGGAACAGCGACTCGGCCCGGTAGATGTTGCCGATCCCGGCGATGACGTCCTGGCGCATCAGCAGCGCGGCGATCGAGGTCCGGGACCGCCGGATCACCTGCCACGGCAGATCGGGGTCGGCGTCGGCCCGCAGCGGGTCGGCGCCGAGGGCGGCCTGGGCGGCGTCCTTCTCCCCCGCGCTCAGCACCACACAGGCGGACGGGCCGCGCAGGTCGGCCCACCCGGCGGAGCTGACGAATCGGGCGCGCACCGTGCCGGCCGGCGCCGGTGGGACGACGAAGCCCTCGTCGTCCCGATCCAGGACACGCTCGCCGCCGCCCTTCACCCGCGGCGCGCCGAGGCTGCGCTCGCCCGCGGCGTTGCCGAACGTCCACGCGCCGTACAGCCCCAGGTGGACCCGCAGCCAGGAGCCGGAGTCGAACCCGAGGAACAACTGCTTGCCGTGCGCCTCGCTCTCGACGAGCCGGCGGCGGTCCAGCAGGCGGGCGCCGTCCGCGAAACGTCCCTGGGGGCTGGAGACCCGCACCCGCCGGCCGCCGTAGTTCTCCGCGAAGTACGCGGCCAGCCGGTGCAGCGTGTGGCCCTCGGGCACTCGTTCCCTCCCCGCGATCGTCGGCCTGACGGCGGCTCGCCGCACCCGGCCGCACCGCACTCTATCGGCGGGCGGCGGCTGGTGGGGGCGCCTGCGGGCGGGCACGATCGGGATGGCGGACGTTCCGGCCGACTCCGGCCAGGGCGGCCGCGGCGAGCCGGGTATCACCGGATCGCGGGGCTGCGCGAGAGCCGTTCGCCGACGTGAAAAGCCGTTATCTTCCCCCGTTGTGTTGACATATCACACAAACAAACGTATTCAGATACATACGGACTTCAATCACCAGTCAACCGGACAGCGGACGGAGGTGAACGCGGAGTTGTACGCGCCCGAGCGACACCAGGAGATCCTGACGCGGGCACGGGAACGGGGCCGCATCAACGTGCGACGCCTGGCCCAGGCTCTGGAGGTGGCTCCGGAGACCATTCGCCGGGATCTCGCGGCGCTGGAGCGCCACGGCATGCTACGCCGGGTGCACGGCGGCGCCATGCCGGTGGACCCCGCGTGGCCCCCGCCCTTCGGCCCCCTCGCAGACGAAGGGGACGCAGCCACCTCCACCGTGGAGGAACGCGTCGCGCGCACCGCCCTGGCCACGATCCCCGACTCCGGGGCGATCCTGCTGGACGCGGGGTCCATCACTCCACGGCTGGCCGCCCTGCTGCCCCGCGACCGCGATCTGACCGTCATCACCGCGTCCCTGCACGTCGCCGCGCTGGTCGCCGACCGCCCCGGCATCCACCTGCACGTCCTCGGCGGCCGGGTACTCGGCCGCTCCCCCGCCGCCACGGGGCCGTGGACCATCAGCGGACTCGACGACCTGTGGGCGGACGTCGCGTTCCTGGAGGCCGACGGCATCACACCGGACGGCGTGACCGCCACCGACCCCGACCGCGCGGACGTGCAGCGCTCCCTCCTCCGCGCGGCACGGCGCGCGGTCGTGCTCGCCGACCACAGCAAATTCGGCGGCGAGGAACCCGCGGCCGTCACCACACTGGACGCCGTCGACCGCGTCGTCTCCGACACCGACCTTGACCCCCAGATGGCCGAGGCGATCACCGCGGCCGGAACCCGGATTGAGCTGGCATGATCGTCACCGTCACCCCGAACCCCAGCATCGACCGCACCCTGGAGATCTCCGCCCTCGTGCGGGGCGAGGTGCTGCGTGCCCACGGCTCCCACTCCCAGGCGGGCGGGAAGGGCGTCAACGTCTCCCGGGCACTGCGCAACCACGGCGCCGCCACCACCGCCGTCCTGCCCACGGGCGGCGCCGACGGTGACCAGCTCATCACCCTGCTGCGCGAGCACGACGTCAACGCGGTCACCGTCCCGGTGGCCGCCACCACCCGGTCCAATCTGACCATCGCCGAGACCGACGGGACCACCACCAAGCTCAACCTCGCCGGCCCCAGCCTCACCGAGGCCGAGGTCGACGCCCTGATCGCCGCCACCGACGCCGCCCTCGCCTGCCGCCCGTCCTGGCTGGTCGCGAGCGGCAGCCTGCCCGGCGGCGCGCCCACCGACCTGTACGTGCGGATCGCGTCACGCGCCGCCGCGCTCGGCGTGCCGGTCGCGCTCGACACCTCCGGCGCGCCCCTGGAGGTGGCCGCGCTCGCCGGATCGTTCGCACTGCTCAAGCCCAACCACGAGGAGCTCGCGGAGCTGCTCGGCCGGGAGCTGCCCACCGTCGGCGACGTCGTCGGCGGCGCCCGCGAGGTGCTCTCGTGGGGGAACGAGACCGTACTCGTCACCCTGGGCGGGCACGGCGCCCTGCTGGTCGACCGCGAACGCAGCTGGTGGGCCGGCGCCCCGCGGGTGACGCCGCGCAGCACCGTGGGCGCGGGCGACTGCACGCTCGCCGGCTACCTGTACGCCGAGTCCGAGCCGGCCGAGCGCCTGCGCCGCGCCGTCGCCTGGGGCACGGCCGCCGTCGCGCTGCCCGGCACCATCGTCCCCGGCCCCGGCGACGTGGCGGCCGCCGCCGTCGAGGTGGTCCCCGACCCCGATCCGGCGCTCGTCGTCAAGGAAATGTGATCGCATGCCCGCACCGCCCCGCCACCCCGCCGCCGACCGGGCGCCCGCCGCGGTGGCCCGGCGGTGCGAGAGCGATCCCCACCCGCGCACGTGGCCCCGCCCCGCCGGCGGTGCCCTCCACGGCGTGCGCCGCCCCGCCGAGAGCGTCCCGAAGGGAGCACTGACATGCGCGACCCGCACCTGATCACCGCCGACCTCGTCCTGCCCACCCTCACCGCGACCGACCGCGAGGACGCCACCCGTCAACTCGCCACCCTGCTGCACCGGGCCGGCCGGGTCACCGATCTGGACGGCTTCCTCGCCGACGTGCGCGCCCGCGAGAGCCAGATGGCCACCGGCCTGCCCGGCCGGGTCGGCCTGCCGCACGCCCGGTCCGCGCACGTCACCGTCCCCAGCCTGGCGGTCGGCCGCTGCCCCGACGGCGTGGACTTCGCGGGCCCGGACGGCACCGCGACGCTCGTCTTCCTCATCGCCGCCCCGGCCGGAGGCGATGCCGACCACATGCGCATCCTGGCCGCTCTCGCCCGCAGACTCGTGCACACCGAGTTCCGTTCCGCACTGCTCACCGCCCCCGGCGCCGCGGAGATCGCCGCCACCGTCACGCGCGAGGTGGTCGTGTCATGAGGTTCGTGGCGATCACCTCGTGCCCGACCGGCATCGCGCACACCTACATGGCGGCCGAGGCCCTGGAGCAGGCGGCGCGCGCCGCAGGCCACGAGATGCACGTGGAGACGCAGGGCGCGGCCGGGTCGGCCCCGCTGGATCCCGAGGTCATCGCCGCGGCCGACGCCGTCATCTACGCGGCCGACCTGGAGGTGCGCGACCGGGACAGGTTCGCCGGCAAGCCGTTCGTGGACGTCGGGGTCAAGGCGCCGATCAACGACGCCGCCGCGGTGCTCGCCGCCGCTGCGGAGGCGGCGGAGAACGCGGCCGTCCCATCGGCCACGGACGCCGGAACCGGGGCCGTCCCGGATGGCGGCGCCCCGGCGCCGGTCACCAAGGTCACGGCGCACGGCGGCGCGGCCACGAGGGTCCGCCAATGGCTGATGACCGGTGTGTCGTACATGATCCCGTTCGTGGCGGCCGGTGGCATCCTCATCGCGCTCGGCTTCATGGTCGGCGGATACCAGATCAACACCGCGCAGCCGGACGAGATCGTCAACGGGTTCGACGTCACCTCGGCGCACGCCTGGGGCGCGCTGCTGTACCTCACCGGCTCGGCGGTCTTCGCCTTCCTGGTGCCGGTGCTGGCCGGATTCATCGCCTTCGCCATCGCCGACCGGCCCGGCCTGGTGCCCGGATTCCTCGGCGGGGCGGTCTCGGTGACGGTCGGCGCGGGCTTCCTCGGCGGGCTGGTCGCCGGGTTCCTGGCCGGATTCCTCGCCCTCGGCCTGACCCGGCTGCCGGTGCCGGCCGCGGTCCGCGGCGTCATGCCGGTGGTCGTCACCCCGCTGGTCGCCTCCTTCGGCACCGGCCTGGCCATGTTCGTGGTCCTCGGCCGGCCGCTGCGGGCCCTGATGGAGGCGCTGAACGGCTGGCTCGGCTCCCTGTCGGGCAGCAGTCTGGTCCTGCTGGGCGCGCTCGTCGGCCTCATGATGGCGGTCGACATGGGCGGCCCGGTCAACAAGGTCGCCTACACGTTCGCCACCGCCGGGTTGGCGGCCGTCGGCGCGTCCGCCGACTCCGGCGCCGTGGAGTTCACGATCATGGCCGCCGCGATGGCCGCCGGCATGACACCGCCGCTGGGTCTCGCCCTCGCCACGCTCGTGCGCCCGCGGCTGTTCACGCCGGGCGAGATCCAGAACGGCAAGGCGGCATGGCTGCTCGGCGCCTCGTTCATCACCGAGGGCGCCATCCCGTTCGCGGCGGCCGACCCGCTGCGGGTCATCCCGGCGCTGGTGGCCGGCTCCGGCGTGACGGGCGCCCTCGTCGCCGTGTTCGGCGCCACGCTGCGCGCACCGCACGGCGGGATCTGGGTGACCCCGTTGATCGGCGACCCGCTGCTGTTCCTGCTCGCCCTGCTCATCGGCACCGCCGTGACCGCCCTCGGCGTGTGCCTCCTCAAGAGTCTCGGCCGCCGCGCCGCGACCGCGTCCGCCGACGCCCGGAGCGAGTCCGCCGCCCCTGCCGGGGTGTGACCCGCTCCACCCAGTGACCGCGTCACCGAGCACCCCGCTCGTCCAGAGAACGAAGGAGAACCCCCATGCCCCAGCGCATCGCCACCATCGGCTCCTCGGTCGGCCTGCACGCCCGCCCGGCAGCCCTGTTCGTGCAGGCCGCGACCGCGACCGGTCTTCCGGTGACGATCGCCAAGGAGGGCGGCAACCCGGTGGACGCCCGCAGCCTGCTCACCGTGATGAGCCTTGGCGCCGTGAACGGCGACAAGGTGGTCCTGACCGCCGAGGGCGAAAACGCCCAGGCGAAGCTGGACGAGCTGGCCACCCTGCTGGAGACCGACCTCGACGCGGCCTGATCCGCCGCAGACCGGGGGCGGTGCGACGGCCACGTGCCGGGCACCGCCCCCGCGGCGTACGGGCGGCCGTCGACCGAATCACGTGCCCGCGGCCAGGATCTCCTTGGCCATGACGTCCGGGTCGTGCAGGCAACGCCACGCCGGCGCCCGGACCACCGGCTCACCGGAGATCCGGCCGAGCAGGGCGCGGCGGTCGAGCAGCCTGCGCAGTTCCCGGCCGGAGCCGGAGCGGTCCACCAGGACGAGCGTGGACCCGTGCGGGGTACGTACGCGCAGATCGGCGTGGTGCCCGTCGACCGCGACGTCCTCGGTCACCTCGTCCGACATGCTGCGGAGCGCCGCAAGGAGTGCCTGCCGGGCGGGATCGTGCGCCGGCCGGGCGGGCGCAAGCCCGGCCGGAGGCCGGGTGCGGGCGCCGGCCACCACCTCGCGTCCGGGACCGGCTCCAGCGGGGAGACCCAGGGCTCCCAGCTCGGCCGGCAGACCGCCGCAGGCCGACCAGAACGCCGCGTCCCCCACCACGATCACCCGCCGCGTGGCCCGGGTCAGGGCGGCGTGCCAGGGGTCGGCGCGAGGTGCCGCCCGGCGCACCAGGTCGGGCGGCGCGCCGGCACAGACCGTCGGCGACAGCACCACCACGTCGTGCTCCCCCGAGCGGAACGTCTCGACCGAGCCGACCCGGACCTCCCGGCCATGGCCGCGGCGCCGGATGAGCCGGCGCAGCAGCGCACGCTGTGACCGGTACGGCGCGAGCACGCCGACCGTGGCGCCGTCCGGCAGCGTGGCGTCGAGGTCGCGCACCACCGCCGCGACCGCGTTGGCCTCCTCCGGGTTGACGTAGGACCGGCCGGTGGTGCTCGCGCAGCCGCCGAGGACGTTGCGCCACTCCACGGTGCGGGCATCCGGGGCCGGTGCCCGGCCGGGGTGGGCCCGGTCGGTACCGGACCGCCCGCCGTAGAAGTGCCGGTCGGCCAGCGCGGCGAGACGCGGGGGCCGGCCCTCGGGCTCGTCCAGCCACAGCACCGGCCGTCCGGTCGCGGCCAGGGCCGCGGCGCAGGCGTGGTAGGCGGAGTCGCCGATGCCGCGCAGCGCCCGCTCGGTGAGCCAGCGCTCGCCCAGGCGGGCGGCCGTGCGGTGGCGAAGCTCCTCCTCCGGTTCGGGGCCGGTGGGCGACGCCGCCCGCCGCGGGTCGCCGATCACCAGTGCCCGCTCCGCCCGGTAGAGGAGCGGCAGTGCCTCGGCGACCGGGCAGTTCCCGGCGTCGATCAGTACGAGCAGGTCGAACAGCGCGGCCTGCGCGGGGAGCGCGCGGGCGTCGGAGGCGGTGGTGGCCCACGCGGGGACGGCCGTCAGCAGCGGCGGGAACCCGGCCCGGTTTCCCGCCCCCTGCCGGTTGAGGTCGCGCAACCGGTCGAGGACGGCTCCCCGGCCGTCCGCGGCCCTGTGGGCCACCGCGGCGGCCAGGCAGTCCCGGCTGGACACCCGGTGGCAGCCGGACGCGGCCTCCAGGTTCGCGGCGGGGTCGGCGGGGACGGCGCTGCGCTGCCACCGGTCCAGCGCGACCCGCCAGTCGTGCTCGGCGCGGGCCGACCGGCAGAGCCACGCCAGGCTCGCGGAGTCGGTGGGCACGCCCAGGCCGCGGCGGATCGCCCTCCGCCGCAGCGCGCCTACGGCCCCGCGGCGGAACGCGCCGTCGATCCGGCGCGCCCACTCCCCGGGTGGCCGGCGGCCGCCGTCGAAGAGCGCCCGCGGGTCCCATCCGGCGGACGCCAGCCGCGCCCGGGTCAGCGCCAGGAGGGCGAGCTCGTGCTCCTGCGCGGCGACCGCGTCGAGGGTCCACCGTGCCGTCCGCAGGCTCGCCCAGTCCTCGCGCAGGCTGGCATGCCGCGCCGCCGGGTCACCGGAGTCGTCGCCACGTTCGAGGAGTTCGGCGAGCGCCCGCGGCTCGGCGGCTCGGTGCCGGCTGCCGCCGGTGCGCACCACGAGCGGGCGTGTCCCGGCCTCGGCGCACCGCACGGCCGCGTCGAGGGTGGCGGTGTCCGGGGCGGCGATGAGCACGCTCTGCCCGGCGACGATGGCGGTCTGCACGGCGGCCGCGGCCAGAGTGCCCGCCCCGGTACCGGGCGGGCCGGCGACGACGGTGAGGCGTTCGGTCATCGCCGAGCGCAGCGCGTCGTGCTGCGCCTCGCCGAGCCGGCCGGTCACGACGGGCGGGCCGGGGTCGGAGCCGGCCGGGCGGGGCTCGGCGAGAGCGCCCAGCGCGGTGCCGGGGACCTGCCGCACCTGCAGGGCGTTCGCCTCGTCGCTGGCGAGGTCGGCGAGGATCCCGGAGGTGATGCCGGCGGGTGGCACCGCACGGAACAGCAGCGCGACGTTGCGCGCGCCCGCCCGGGGCGGCTGCCGGGCGAGCCCGCCGTGCAGGCGGGCGGGATCGATGTCGTCGAGCGGTTCGACGCCGAGATCGGAGAGCAGCCGGCGCGCCTTGCCCGCGAGGTCGGCGATCGCGGGGCCGTCCGGCTCCTGCCCGTCCACCAGCCAGTCGCGTAGTTCGAGCATGTCGGCGCGGCCGGAGTGACCGAGCGCGCGGAGCACCGCCGGATTGACGGCGGGGGCCGAGAGCGCCCGCAGCCGCGGCCCGGTGATGCCGGACTCGGCGGTGACGTCCACGACGAACAGCGGGGCCGCCAGCAGGCCGGTGCCGGGCCGGTCGCCGTCGGGGGCGGCGGGCAGGGCGGCCGGGTCGAGCAGCACCGTCGGGTATCCGTAGCGCACGGTGTCGCCGCGCTCTCGCGCCGCCTCGATGAGGCCGGCGGCGGCCGAGCCCAGCGCCGGGCGGGGGTCGGCGCCGCTGAACAGCGGTTCGGGACCCGCCGGCCAGCAGACGTGCCCGCCCGCGCGGTCGAGGTCGGCGAACGACCGGATGACCGCCGCGCGGCGGGTGCAGGCCGCGTGGTAGCCGAGCAGCGCCCGCCAGCGCGCGTCGTCCAGGGGCAGGGCCGGGTCGTCCTGGGGCTGCTCGGGCAGCGAACTGGGACCGCGCGCGGGCCCGAGATGGCCGACGAGCGCGCCGGAACCCGCGCGTTCGGGACCGCCCGCGCCGCGCCCGCGGACCAGCCGGACCGCGCCGCCGTCGTCGCCGAACGGCAGCACCACCGGTCGTCCGCGCCGGGTGATCGGGCCCAGGTCCGCCCGCAGGTGGTCCACGAGGTCGCGCACGTCCACCCAGCCGTCGCCGTCACGGTCCTCCGCCGCCCCGGCCAGCGCCGCGGCCGCCGCGAGGGTGAGGACGCCGCAGTCGGCGTGCCCGAGCGCGCCCGGGCGTCCGGGAATCGAGCGTCCGGCCGGATCCGGGGCGGCGACGTCGCGGTCCGCCGCCGAGACGACCACGCCGGCACCGGCGAGTTCGCGGCGCAGTTCCACCTCGGGAAGGCCCGGCCGGGCGCCGCCCGCCGAGGAGTCGCCGGCCACCCGGTGCCAGCAGTCCAGCAGAACCGCCGCGGCGCGGGCGGGGGCGGCTCGCAGCAGGTCGCCCAGCAGGCCGACCGGGATGGCGGTGCGCCGCGGACGGCAGGCCGCCGTGTCACGGGCGGCGAGGAAGAGCCGGCCGTCGCCGGTGAGGAGTCCGTATCCCGCGAAGTAGAGCAGCAGAAGGTCGTCGGGCCGGGTGTCGGCCAGGAAGGACCGCGCCGCCGCCAGCGCGCGGGCCCGGTCCGGGGCGAGCAGGAGCGTCGTCTCGTCGAACCGGCCGTGCGCCCGCAGTACCGCGTCCAGCGTCCGGGCGCCGGCGCGTGCCACCGGCAGGTCGGCGAGGACCGGATCGGTGTGGGACGTGGCGGCGATCAGCAGCGCCCGGCGGCGACCGATCCTCATGTCAACGGCTCCGCATCGCCGTTCCTGGAGACCCCTGCTGGAGCTACCGGCACGTCGCACCTCTGTTGTTCCCGGCTGTCCGGACTGGCGATCACACGGTGACGATGTCGTCACGCACAGCGATCATGTCATTGTTACGCCAGCTCATGGCGGCACATCGGGGAAACGCCGCCGATTCCCGCGCCGTGGCCGACTTCGGCCATCGACCGCGATCCGGACGCTGGTGTGCTAGAGAGGCCGCGCGGCGACGTCCGGGGCCGTCAGCCTCCCCGCGTGATCGGCCATCTGTCGCCGCGAGTGACCGACGTCCAGATCAGTGCCGCCTGCTACGACGCGGTCCTGGCACCGCTGGGAGGCCGGCGGCTGCTCCGGCCGCGCACCGCGATCGGCTACCGGACCGACCGAGTCACCCTCTGGCCGAGGTCCTCGCGCACGTCCGACGCGGCACGCGGAACGCACGTCGCCGTCACGGCCGCCGACCGCGCGGCGGTCACGGCGTTCCACGAGGCCGCCGCGGCCGTGGGAGCCGAGGTGCCGCACGCGCCACGGCCGTGGCCCGAGCACCACGACCACTAATTCGCCGCGCCCCTCCGTGATCCGGACGGCGATCACGTGGCGGCGGTGTGCCACGAGTACGAGTGCCGGGTGGCGCTGGCGCGTGCCCGCCCCGGCCGCACGTGAGGACGGGCCGGAATCACCCGTCCGGGGCCGGTGCGCGGAGCGCGCACCGGCCCGGGCGGTGACCGGCCCCTCTCCCTGCCCCCGGTCACCGCCCCGGGGACGCGGTCAGATGTCCAGGGTCGCCTCGATCGCCCGGAGCCGGTGCCGGGCCAGGGCCAGGTTGGACCGGTGCCGGTCCAGCGCCAGGTACAGGAAGAGGCCGGTGCCCTTGCGGCCGGAAAGGGGGCGGATGAGGTGGTACTGGTTCGACAGCGTGATGAGAATGTCCTCGATGGTGTCCTTGATCCCGAGCTGGTCCATCGTGCGCATCTTGGCGCGGACGACCTCGGTGTTCCCGGCCGAGGCGACCATGAGGTCGAGGTCCTTCGACGTGCCCAGCGACCCCAGCGCCATCCCGCTGCCGTAGTCGACCAGGGAGGCGCCGATCGCGCCGTCGATGGTCATCATCTCTTTCAGCCCGGTGTCGATGTCGGCCATTGCCAACCCTCCGTTCATCTGTGGTGGTACGGGGAGGTCATGGGAGGCGCGCCAGGGGCGCCACCATGCCCGGAGCAGCCGGCGGGTGCGGCTTCGGGATGTTCGCGTCATCGGGGGCGGACCCCCGCCAGCAGTACGGAGATCCCGATACGCAGCGGCGGGACGCACATGGTGCGCAGGGCGCCCAGCACGCGTTCCAGCGTGGCGCGGTCCGGTGGCGTCCATCGGACTCCGTCCCGGCCGCGCGCGGGGCGGTCCGGGTCGCGCTGGCGCACCGGCAGCCCGGCGCCGTTGCGTGGCGCGGGCCCGCCCGTGCCCGGGCCGTGCCCGCGCCGACGCTGCACCGGCACCGAGGGCGCACGCCCGAACGCCAAAAGGTCGGCCGTGGGCTCGGCGGCGAGCCGGCGCGCGAGCCGGAGGATCGCCTGCCGCGCCATGGCCAGATTGCCGGTCGCCCGGTCGAGGCGGAGCTGGATGTGGCACCGGCTGCGCACCCCCCTGCTCCTGCGGACGACCGCGGCGAGCAGGTAACCGGAGTCGGTGGTGATCACGACGTCCTCCAGGTCGGCCTCGCGGTCCGGCCGGGCGAACGGCTCGTTCTGCAGGATCGCGCGGATGACGGCCGCCGTGCCCGCGGCCTCGCCCGGCACCGCCGTGGGGTCGTGACCGCGACGCGCCACGACTCGGTCGCTGGTGTGGTCCACGAGGGACACACTGCGGGCACCCGGAATCGCCAGTAGCTCCTTCATGTGGTCGTCGATCGCGAGCACTGCGTTCCTTCACGGGTTCGGACGGCGGGACGGGCCGGTACCGGACCGGTTCGCCGTGAATTGCCGATACTCCGGGACAACTATCAAGCCTATTCGCGATCGGCGCCGGACGCAGCATTTCTGGCGGAATTCACATTTAGGGCGAGCGGCCGACCACGCGACCGCGTCGCACCGCCGGAAAAACACCCCACCGGAATCCGAGAACAGACCGGCTGTGGCCGATACTCACACCGCTCCCCCACCAGAAGGGAACAGGTCGAAAGTCCCGGAAATACGGGCCGAATGTCGGTCCACCTCCAGAGCCACCCCCACGGCGCGGTGGCGCGTTCGCCACCGGCCGCCCGACTCCCGTCACCAGGAAGTGCCGACAATGCCGACGTTTCCCCGAAGACCACCTTTCCCCATCCGGAAATCAACCGCCATCCGCCCCACAGTGCCCTTTACGCCACCACTCACGTGAAGAAGGTGACAAAAGCGCACACGCGGGAATTGCGATGACGGAAATCACCACCCCGAAGATCGGTTTCGGGCGTCCCTCCGTTCCCCGGCTCGATACATCTTCCGGGCGACCTGGGAAAACGACTGGCTTTGATACACACATTCGAGCTATGGTCACTTGCCTATGTACGCCATCCCCGCCCCCGACCCCGGCACGCCGGACCACCGGTCGCCGTGGCGCTACGTGGTGTGGACCGCTCGGCGGCAGTGGCGCACGCTGGTCCTCGCCAGCCTCCTGAGCATCCTGTTCATGGGCGTACAGGCGCTGCCGCCCGCCCTCATCGGCCGCGCGCTGGACGCCGGGCTGTCCGAGCGTGATCCGCGCGCCCTGCTGTTCTGGGTGGCGATCCTGCTGGCCGCGGGCGTCGCGCAGGCGGTGCTGGCCGCCCTCGCGCACCGGGCCGACGTGTACAACTGGTTCCACGCGGGCTACCGCACGATGCAGATCGTCGCGCGGCGGGCCGGCCGGCTCGGGATCACGCTCCGCCGGCGGGTCTCCTCCGGCGAGGTGGTGGCGGTCGGATCGTCGGACATGGAGGAACTCGGCGAACTCACCGAGTACACCGGCATGCTCGTCGGATCACTGGTCACCGTGGCCGGGATCAGCGCCTACCTCCTCGCCTCCTCCGGAACGCTCGGCCTCCTGGTCGTGGTCGGCGTTCCGGCGATCGTCGTCGCCATGGGACCGCTGATCGCCCCGTTCCACCGCCGCACCACCACGCACCGCGAGCGGCTGGCCGACCTCGCCGACCAGGCCGGCGACATCGTCGCCGGCCTGCGGGTGCTACGCGGCATCGGCGGCGAGCGGATGTTCGCGCGCCGCTACCGGGCCGCCTCCCAGGAGACGCGGTGGGCCGGTGTGCGCGTCGGGCGGTTCGACGCCCTGCTGCGCTCCGCCGAGATCCTGCTTCCCGGCCTGCTCGTCGCCGCCGTGGTGTGGTTCGGAGCGCGCGCCGCGCTCGCCGGGGAGATCACGCCCGGCCAGTTGGTGACCTTCTATGGCTACGCCGCCTACCTGGTCGTGCCGCTGCAGGCGCTCACCGCGGTGCTCGGCACGGCGGTCGCCGGACACGTCGCCGCGACCCGGATCGTACGGGTGCTCGCCCTGCGGCGCGACATCGTCGACCCCGCCGTCCCCGTGCCCGGCCCCGCCCCCGGGGGCGGCCTGTCCGACCCCGTGAGCGGAGTCGTGGTGCGGCCGGGCGTGCTCACCGCGGTCGCCTGTGCCCGGCCGGCCGAGGGCCTTGCCCTCGCGGAGCGGCTCGGCCGACTGCGCGACAGTGATCCCCCCGTGCTCTTCGGCGCGGTTTCGGGGGCTTCCACCGATCCCGCCCCGCCGGACGCCGCCGACGTGGTCGCGCTCCGCGACATGGCCCTGGCGGAGGTGCGTCGCAGGATCCTGGTGAGCGACAACGACGCGTGGCTGTTCCCGG
This sequence comes from Marinactinospora rubrisoli, assembly GCF_042664915.1. NCBI lineage: Bacteria > Bacillati > Actinomycetota > Actinomycetes > Streptosporangiales > Nocardiopsidaceae > Marinactinospora > Marinactinospora rubrisoli. The sequence continues at coordinate 13,535 of NZ_JBHTBH010000008.1, read as the reverse complement.
GGCCGCTGCGCGCCGAACTCGCCCCGGACGGCACCTCCGAGGAGCGACTGGCGGCGGCGCTGCACGCGGCCAGCGCCACCGACATCGTGGCGGCGCTGCCGGGCGGACTCGATGGCCTGGTCGCCGACCGCGGCCGGGAGTTCTCCGGCGGACAGCAGCAGCGGCTGCGGCTCGCGCGTGCGCTGCTCATGGAGCCGGAGGTGCTGGTCCTGGTCGAACCGACCTCCGCCGTGGACGCCCACACGGAGGCCGCCATCGGTGAGCGGCTCGCCAAGTACCGGTCCGGGCGCACCACCGTGCTCGTCACGACGAGCCCGCTGCTGCTCGACCGCGCCGACCGCGTCTGCCACGTCGCCGACGGCCGGTCGGCGGCCGAGGGCACCCACCGCGAGCTCCTGGACCGCGATCCCGGATACGCCCGCCTGGTCCGGCGCGGAGCCGGGACGTGACGGCCGGCCGGGACCCCGCGCCACCGGGGGCGGCTCCCCGCGCCGGGCGGCCGTCGCCGGGGGCGGCCCGGGCCACGGTCACGCCCGTGGCGATACCCGTGGCCCGCGCGGCACCGCCGGTCCCCGGCATGGCCGGACCATTCCGCCGTGCGCGGTACCCCCGGCACAGGTCCCGACCGGGCGGACCGGACACCACCTAGCAGCGGGCGATCGTCCCGCACGTCCCGCACGGTGCGGGATCCGGCCGGCCGCACCGGCCCGCACGACCACTCGCGACCACCGGAGTTCCGATGACCACCGAGACGCCGACCCGCGGCCTCCCCGTCGCCGACGGCCGGGAGGTGCGGGCGTTCGCCCGCGCCACGCTGGCCCGCCACCGCCGTCCGGCGTCGGGGGTTCTGCTGCTGCACGGCGCGGCCTCCGCCGCGGGGCTGGCCGCCCCGTGGCTGCTCGGCCAGGTCGTCGACGGTGTCACCACCGGCGGCGCCGACACCGGCCGGATCGACCTCGCGACGGCCGGGATCGCCGTCTGCCTGCTGCTGCACGCCGCCCTGAGCTACCTGTCGGTGACCGCGTCGATCCGCCTCGGCGAGCGGATCCTGGCCGAACTGCGCGAGGACTTCGTGGAGCGGGTCCTGCGGCTGCGGCTGGCCACGGTCGAGCGGGCCGGCACCGGTGACCTCGTCGCGCGCACCGGCCGCGACATCGACCACCTCGCCAAGACGGCGCGGGAAGGGCTGCCCGAGATCGCGATCTCGCTGGTCACCTGCCTGCTCACCGTCGCGGGCATCACGCTGGTCGACCCGGTCCTGGTGCTGCCGGCGCTCACCGCCCTGCCGCCACTGTGGCTGGGCACGCGCTGGTACCTGCGCCGCGCCCCACAGGGCTACGTCGCCGAACTCAACGCCTACAGCAACCTGCTCCAGGGGCTCAGCGACACCGTGGAGGGCGCGCACACCGTGGAGGCGCTGCGCCGGGAGCACCAGCGCGACCGGCTGACCGACTCCGACATCGCCCGCAACTACGCCGCCGAGCGGTACCTGCTGTGGCTGCGCACCATCTGGTTCCCGACCGTGGAGATCAGTCACATCCTGCCCATCGCGGCGACCCTGCTCACCGGCGGCTGGCTGCTGTCGAACGGGCAGGCGTCGCTGGGCGAGGTGACCGCGGCGACACTGTACGTGCAGCAGCTGGTCGGGCCGGTGCAGCAGTTGTTCGAACAGGTCGACCCCACCATGAACAGCTACGCGGCCCTGCGCCGGCTGCTCGGCGTGCGCCGTGCCGAGCGGCCGGACGAGGGGTGCGGTCCGCAGCCCGAGCCGACGGATCCCCCGGCGGAGCGCGACGGGACCGCGCCCGCCCGGGCGGCGGCTCCGGCGACAGCGGGTGAGCGAACCGCGGCGGCACCGACCGACGGAAGCGTGCTGCTGCGCGGCGTGAGCTTCGGCTACCGCGCCGGCGAGGACGTCGTACGCGATGTCGACCTCGACCTGCGGAGCGGCGAGCGCCTCGCCATGGTCGGCCCGAGCGGTGCGGGCAAGTCCACGCTCGGCCGTCTCATCGCCGGGATCCACCGGCCGCGCACGGGCGACGTTCTGGTCGGCGGCCGGCCGCTCGCGGGCCTGTCCCCGGAGGAACAGCGCGGCCGGGTCGCCCTGGTCACCCAGGAGGGGCACGTCTTCAAGGGCACGCTGGCCGAGAACGTCGCGATGGTGCGCGACGGCGCCGCCACGCCGGAGGAGATCCTGGCCGCCCTCACCGCCGTCGGCGCGGACGCCTGGCTCCGGGAGCTCCCCGACGGCCTGGACACCCGGGTCGGCTCCGGCGGCCTGGCCCTCGACCCGGCCCGCGCGCAGCAACTGGCCCTGGCCCGACTCGTGCTGGCCGACCCACGCGTCCTCATCCTGGACGAGGCGACCTCCCTCCTGGATCCGCGCGCCGCGCGGGACCTGGAGCGGTCGCTCTCGGCGGTGCTGGCCGGCCGCACGGTCATCGCGATCGCGCACCGGCTGCAGACCGCCTACGACGCCGACCGCATCGCGGTGGTCGAGGACGGACGCATCACGGAGCTGGGGACACATGACGAGCTACGCGCGGCCGGGGGGACGTACGCGGCGCTGTGGCGCACATGGCATGGGGAGTAGGGGGTGCGGATAGCCGGCGATCGGCGGCCGAAGGCTGTTGTTCGCCCGCACCCACATCAACGTGCACGGCCACTACTCGTTCCTGCTCCCCGATATGCCCGGCGGGCGCCGCGAACTCCGCGACGGCGACGAGGAGGAGTGAATCCGTGTCCGATGCGGTCACGCCCCGTACCGCCACTCGCGAAAGCGTGCGGGCGGGGCCGGCCGCATCAGTGGCGGGCCAGGGGTTGATGATGCCTCGGGCCGGTACCGACGCGGGGACGGTCTCAGCCGGTCGTGGGGAAGTCGGCGCTGCGTGACAGGTCCTCCCACGCGGTGAACTCGGTGCGCAGTTGGTCGAGCTTCTCCAGGGCCATGTCGTAGGCGGGGCCGCCCAGCAGCAACCGGTGCGGGGGCCGTTGCGCTTCGACCGCGGTGATGATGGCCTGGGCCGCACGGGCGGGGTCGCCGGGCTCGCTGCCGGTGTTGGCCCGGAAGTTCGCGCGTGCGGCACCGGCGGTGTCGGCGTAGTCGGCGATCTCGTGCCCAGGCAGGGTCTCGTTGGCCGAGCGTCCGGCCCAGTCGGTGCGGAAGGGGCCCGGCTCGACCAGCATCACCCTGATGCCCAGCGGCTCCACCTCCTGCCAGAGGGCCTCGGACAGGCCTTCGACGGCGAACTTGGTGGCGTTGTAGTAGCCCACCGCGGGGAAGGAGCGCAGCCCTCCGATGGAGGAGAAGTTGACGATGGTGCCGCTACGGCGCTCGCGCATGCCGGGCAGGACCGCGCGGGTCATCTCCGACAGGCCGAAGACGTTGATCTCGAACATGCGGCGGATCTCGGCGTCGGTGCTCTCCTCCACCGCGGCGAAGTAGCCGATCCCGGCGTTGTTGACCAGCACGTCGATGCCGCCGAAGCGATCGGAGGCCGCGGTGACGGCGGCGCGGACCTGGTCGGGACGGGTCACGTCCAGCTCCAAGGCCAGGGCACGTGCGCCGGAGTCGGCGACCAGGTCGCGGATCTGGTCGGTGTCGCGGGCGGTGACCACCGCCCGGTCGCCCCGGGCGAGTACGGCAGCGGCGAGCCGGCGGCCGAACCCGGTCGAGCAGCCGGTGATGAACCAGGTCTTCACAGCAGATGTCCTTCCACGTGGTGCGTTGGTCACGGCGGGCCGCCGTCCTCGTGGGCGGTCGGCCCGAGCCGCTGTGTTCCCAGCTCACCACCGTCGGGCCCCGCAGCGGGTCCCGGTTGAGGGGGCGGCATTTCCCGGGCACCGGGTGCATAGGACGCACCAACCCCCTTTGGGGACGAATCGGGCACCGCTCTGCGGGGCATCATGGTCGCCATGAGCCACAACGTGGAGCTGGGCGAGTTCCTACGGCACAGCCGGGCCCGGATCAGTCCGGAGTCGGTGGGCCTGCCCGAACGCGGGGCCTTTCGGCGGGTGCCGGGGCTGCGCCGTGAAGAGGTGGCGCAGTTGGCCGGGGTGAGCACCGACTACTACACCCGCCTGGAGCAGGGACGCCGGATCAGCCCCTCCGACAGCGTGCTGGAGGCGATCGCCGACGCTCTGCGCCTGTCCGAGACCGAGCGCTCCCACCTGTTCCACCTGGCCCGCCCCAGGAGCGCCCGCGACCGGCGCGAAGCGGGACAGGTACAGCGGGTGCGTGCGGGGGTGCGCCGGATGCTGGACTCCTTCACCGACCAGGCCGCCTTCGTACTGGGCCGGCGCGGGGACGTGTTGGCCACCAACCGCCTGTGCCGGGCTCTGCTGGCCGACTTCGACTCCATGCCCTACCGGGAGCGCAACCTGACCCGGTGGATCATCCTGGACGAGGCCGCCCGGGAGCTGTACGTGGACTGGGAGCGCATCGCCTCGGAGATGACCGCGATCCTGCGCCTGGACGCGGGCCGCCACCCCGAGGACACGCGCACCGCCGAACTCGTGGGCGAGCTGGCGATGAAGAGCGAGCACTTCCGCCGGTGGTGGGCCGACCACAAGGTGCTGGCGCGCACCTTCGGCCACAAACGCCTGCGCCATCCGCTCGTGGGCCCGCTGACCATCGACTACCAGGCCCTGACCCTGCCGGGTGAGGAGGACCAGACCCTGTTCGTCTACCTGCCCGCCCAGGACCAGGCCTCCCAGGAGGCGTGGCGGCTGCTGGCCAGTTGGTCCGCCGAGCAGCCCGCGCCCCGCCCGGAGTCCGTTGAACCGCGCACACCCAGGAGTACGCCATGAGCACCACACCCACCGGTCCGTCCGAGCGTCCGTTGGCGCTGGTGACCGGCGCCTCGGCCGGAATCGGCTACCAGCTGGCCCTGCAACTCGCGCAACAGGGCCACGACCTGGTGGCCACCGGCCGCAGCGACGGCGTCGACCGGGCCGCGGCCGACTTCGAAGAACACGGTGCCCGGGTCTACCCCGTGCGCGCCGACCTCGCCGAGCGCGAGGGCGTGGACGCGGTCTGGGAGGCGGTCCAGGCCACTGGGCGGCCGCTGGAGGTGGCCGTGCTCAACGCCGGGCGCAGCATCGGCGGGGCCTTCCTGGACACCGACCTGGACGACGAGCTCGCCCTGGTCGACCTCAACGTCACCTCCGTGGTCCACCTGGCCAAGCACGTGGCCCGGCACATGGCCGCCCACCGTAGGGGGAGGATCCTGATCACCTCGTCTCTTTCGGCCACGCTGCCGACCCCGTATGAGACGGTCTACGGGCCCTCACGAGCCTTCACCCGCATGTTCGCTCTGGGGCTGCGCGAGGAGCTCAAGGAGCACGGGGTGAGCGTGACGACCCTGCTGCCCGGCGCCACCGACACCGACTTCCACTCCCGTGCGGGCATGGACAACACCGCCTTCGGACCCGGTGCGAAGAAGAACAGCCGCGTCCAGGTGGCCCGCCAGGGGCTGGAGGCACTCCTGGCCGGGCGCGCCCAGGTGGTCGGCGGCGACCTGGCCACCCGGTGGGCGTATGTGAAGCACCGTTTCCTAGCCGAGACGTACAAGGCCGCCCGCCATGCCCTCAAGGCCCGGCCGCGCACCGGCTCGCCGTCGACCGCCCCCGCCGAGCGCTGACAGGCCGGCCTCGCGGCTTCCGCGCTTCCTCACCCCCCCGTACCTGTGCGGATGACCAGGGACGAGGTGTGGTGGGGGTGAAGCCCCGCACGCGGGGGGGGCGAAAAACGGCCGGCCGGTCGTGCCGGCGCCCGTGCGTCGCGCTATGCCTTCTCCTGTACCCGCAGGGCCAGCCACAGCTCCGTCCGGTAGTCCGGGTCGTCCAGGTCCCCCGGGAGCAGCTCCCGGATGCGGGTGATCCGGTACCGCAGGGTGTGCCGGTGGATGCCCAGGGACTCCGCCGCCGCGTCCCAGCGGCCCGCGGTGGCGAGGAAGGCGCGCAAGGAGGCGATCAGGTCGCTCGCCGCGCGCTGGTCGCGCAGTGGGGCGAGGAGATCGTCGGCCAGCCGGGTCCCGGACGGAGTGTCGACCAGGCCGAGGAAGCCGCCCGGCAGGTCGGCGTGCCGGACGAGGCGGGCCGCACCGCGCTGGGCCGACTCCAGGGCCCGTTCCGCCTGGGTACGGCTGGTGGACAGGTCGGTGTAGCCGGTGGGTTCGCCGACTCCGACCGGGCCTCCGGTGACGCGGGCCAGCAGCTCCCCGGGGTCGTCCGCCACGCTGCCGAGCAGCACCACCCGGCCGTCCAGCTCGGCGGCCAGCTGGCCCTCCAGTTGCGGGTCCGCCGCGACACTGGTCTCGGGATCGGCCGCCGCCACCGCCACGGCGACCGGCTCGGCGGGCAGGGCGGCCCGCAGTCCCGCGGCCGCCGCGCCCCCGACGTCCACGGCGCCGCCGAGCAGGGCGCTGAGCAGCCCCACCCGGAGTTCGGCTCCGCTGCCGGGTGAGCTGCGTTCCATCTCCAGGGACAGCAGCGAGATGGCGGCGCTCACCAGGGTCCGCTCGTCGGCGCCGAGCAGGTGCGGGGAGCCGACCGCGAGGAAGCCGCGCAGCCGGCCGCCCACACCGAGCGGCTGGATGGCGACGTTGTCGCCGCCGTTGGACACCGACACGCTGGCGCGGTGCGGTGAGCCGCGCAGCCGCCGTACTTCGGCGTCGAGTGCCGTGGCGTGCTGGGCGGCGTCGGCGGGGAAGGCGTGCCGCAGCGCTCCGCCCGGGCCGAAGAGCAGCACCCACCCGCCCAGTTCGGCGCCGAGCCGGTCCACGACGGCGTCCGCGCCGCGCAGCGCCGCCTGGGTGAGCTGCCGCTGCGCCACGAAGGCACGGGTCAGCCCTTCGTACTCCTCCCTGGCCAGCAGCCGCGAGACCTCCTTGCCAACGGCCACGAACGGAGTGGGCGTGGGCACCTCGACGAGCGGCAGCCCGAGCTCGGTCGCGGCCTCCAGCAGGTCGGCGGGCACCGTCTCGTGGGCCACCCCGATCCCGAACCCGAGTCCGGTGACGTCGCGTTCGAGGAGGCGGCGGACGTAGTCGCGCGCCGTGCCCGGTTGCTCCGCCCAGCGGATGCCGGTGGTCAGCAGGAGCTCGCCGCCCTCCAGGTAGGGCGTGGGGTCGGTCAGCTCGCTGACGGCGACCCACCGCACGGGCCGGTCGAGCCGGGCGCCTTCGGTGAGCAGCCGCAGCCGGAGTCGGGGAATGCGAAGGACGGCGCCGAGAGTGGGCGGCACAGCGGGCTCCTCGGTCAGCGGACGTAGGGGATGGTCACAGGACGGCGGGCACGGGCGGGCGCCACGCGTGAGCGCCGGCCGGTGGGCACCATTGCCACACGCGACTCGCCAACCAGATTGGCCAACTGCCTACCGTGATCTTATCCACCATGGAGATAACTTCCGCAATGCCGCGGGGCAACGATTCAGCGCCGCAACCAGGGTTGCAACCGGGGAGGGCCGGCCGGTCACGCGAACGCGGCCGCCCCGGCTCCGCGGCACGCTCGGGCCGCGCGCCGGCGCCCGCCGCGCACGAGACGTCGATGGTAACGCGCCCGACACGCCGTGAGTGCCGGATTCGCCCTGTTTCGCGGCCGGGATTACGGCTCGGACACGGCACTCGACGCGCCGGACGGGAACGGCCCGGGTTTCGGGCACGCGAATCCCCGACCCGCCGCACCGTAGGCGATGGCGCCGAGCCGAGGCGGCGACCACCGCCCGGGAGTTCCGCCGACTTCCGACCCATATGTCACCCGATCCGGGAACCCGTGCGCCGACATGTTCGACTTGCAGCTACTTAGAGTTAGTATGGCAACGCTCTGAGTGACAAAAATCGGCCTGGACTATTCCGGTGCCCGAGGGTTTCTGGTTCAATAAAGAGCCGGTAACTATTGGCCCGCCAGACTGTCCTAAACCACGGGGGGAGCAAGGACGTTGAGCGGTCTGAGCATGATGTGCGAGCGAAGCACAGCAAATGCGGACTCAAGCGGCAGCATCTACGTGTTCGACCCCGGGGCACTCACCCCGGCGCAACTGATGGGCGACGCCTGCGCCATCTGCCACGCCAAGTGGCCCCGCCCGCGCCAGCCGCTGGGCGAACTGCCCGACGGCTCGGAAGTGTTCGGGTGCGACGAGTGCGCCGGAATCGTGGTGGCGCACAACGCCCGTAGCGTACGCGCACACGCCCTGGCGGCACACTGACCCGCGACCGGCCGAGGGCCGACGACGGACGGTCGCTGACGTGCGGTGTTCACAGCGCCGACGGGCACCGTCCCGGGTGAGCATATCCCTCTAGGGCGCGCCAGGCCACCTCCGCGTCCCGGACGGGCACCGCGTGGCGGAAGCATCCCGGATCCGGGGGGTAACCCGGGCGCTTCCGCCGCGGTCCGCCACGGTCGGGCGGTGCCGTGTGCTCAGCCGACCGCGTCGGCGTTCACCGTCCTCAGTGCCTCGATCAGGATGTCGCGCCCTTCCCGCGCCTCCTCCTCGGTCAGTGTCAGCGGCGGTGCCATGCGCAGCACGTTTCCGCGCAGCCCGCCCTTGCCGACCAGGAGGCCGCGCCGCCGGGTCTCCTCCAGCACCGCGCCGGCGAGTTCCGGGCTGGGCGCGCCGGTGCCCGGGTCGATCATGTCCACCGCGAACATCAGGCCACGGCCGCGAACCGCCCCCACCGTGGCAAGCGAGCCGGCCAGCGGGCGCAGTCCGTCCAGGACCACCGGACCGAGCCGGGCCGCGTTGGCCTGAAGGTCGTGGTCGAGCACGTAGTCCAGCGTGGCGTTGGCGGCAGCCGTCGAGACGGGGTTGCCGCCGAAGGTGGACACGCCGTTGGCGGTCAGCCCGTCCATGAGGTCGCCGCGCGCCACGACCCCGCCGATCGCGAACCCGTTGCCCAGGCCCTTGGCGAACGTGAGCGCGTCAGGGGTGACGCCATGGTTGCCGATACCCCAGAAGCCGCTACCGGTGCGTCCCCATCCGGTCTGCACTTCATCGGAGACGAACAGGATGCCGTGCTCGTCCAGGACCTCCTTGTAGGCGGCGAAGAGCCCGTCGGGCGGCATGGCGAAGCCGCCCACGCCCTGGATCGGCTCCGCGATCAGGCACGCCACGTCCGGCGCGGTCGCGGTGGCGAGCACGTCGCGCAGGTCGGCGACGCAGGCGGCGATGTAGTCGGCGTCGGACATCCCGCGGAACGCGGGCAGGTCACGGTCGGTGCCGTGCAGGTAGTGCACGTTCAGCGGCGACAGCGCGGAGTTCTTCCACCCCCGGTTGCCGGTGACGGCGATCGTTCCGTAGGAGCGGCCGTGGTAGCTGTTGCGCATGGCCAGCACCTGGTCACTGCCACGAGCGCAGGTGGCCAGGAGCAGGGCCGTCTCGTTGGCCTCCGTTCCGGAGTTGGTGAAGAAGACCTTGGCGTCGGGGATTCCGGACAGCCGCGCGATCTTCTCGGCCAGTTCCACCTGGCCGCGCAGCAGGTAGAGGGTGGAGGTGTGCACCACGCCCCGGGCGATCTGCCGTTCCACGGCCTCCCGCACCTCGGGGACGTCGTAGCCGAGCATGTTGGTGACGATGCCGGCGAAGAAGTCGAGGTAGGTCCGGCCTTCGGAGTCGGTGACCCGGTTGCCCTTGCCTGCGGTGATCTCGATGGGTGCGTCGTAGTAGAGGGCCAGCCACGAGGGCATGACCGCGCGATGGCGAGCGAGCAGATCCGACATGGTCTCAGTCTCACCGCGCGCGCCGTGCTCCGCCAGCGCCGGCCCGGCGTTTCCCATCCATGGATTTAACAACATGTCATGACGAATCGGTCATGCGTCACCGTTCCCCACATTACGTCACACTCCGTGATGGACCACGCCCGCAGTGCGATCCGCTACCGCGCGCCCGGCCCGTCCGATTCCAGGCTGTAAATCGGCTCCCCCGTACGCTGACACAGCGCTGGTTAGACTTGATCACGTGCTGCCCTCCCTCGCCGACGTGCTCCGGCTCCCGGCCCTGCGCCGAGCCCGGGCGCGCGTCGTCGTCGGTGCCGACCTGCTCGACATCGCCGTGCGCTGGGTGCACATCGCCGAGGTCACCGATCTCGCCCACCTGCTGCACGGCGGCGAACTCGTGCTGGCCACCGGCATCGCCATGCCGGACGACCCGGACGCCCTGCGCCGCTATGTGACCGAACTGGCGGAGGTGGGGGTCGCGGGGATCGCGGTGGAGCTGGGCCGCAAGTACCAGAGCGAACTCCCCGCGGCGCTGCTCGACGCCGCCCGCGAGGTCCGGATGCCCGTCATCTCGCTGGGCCGCGGGGCCAGGTTCGTGGAGATCACCGAGGCGGTGCACATCCGCGTCGTCAACGAGCAACTGGCGGAGCTGCGCGAGTCCGAACGCCTGCACGAGGTCTTCACCCGGCTGTCGGTCGAGGGCGCGCAACCGGGGCAGGTACTGCGCGAGGTCCAGCGGCTGTCCGGCTGCCCGGTCGTGCTGGAGAACCTCACCCACCAGGTACTCGCCTGCGAGCCGGGCGGCGAGGACCCCGGCCCGCTGCTCACCTCCTGGGAGAGCCGGTCCCGCCGGGTGTCCGCCACGGCCCGCACCGCGCACGACCCGGCCACCGGCTGGCTGGTGACCATGGTCGGCGCGCGCGGGCAGGACTGGGGGCGGCTCATCCTGGTCTGCGGCGGCTCCCCCACCCCGCGCCAGACCATGCTCGTGGAGCGCGCGGCCAGCACGCTCGCCCTCGGCCGGCTGGTGGAGCGGCACGAGGAGGGCCTGGAGCGCCAGACGCACCGCACCATCATCGCCGGCATCGTCGACCGCGCCTACTCCGACCCGGAGGAGGCCCTGGTCCGGGCGCGCGCGGTCGGGGTCCCGCTGAGCGGGCGCAACCTGCTCGGCATCGTGCTGCGGCTCCGGGAGAACGGCACCGGCATCGCCGCGCAGGCCCGGCTGGCCGACTCCGCCGAGGGCGCCGCTCGCGCCTGCCGCGAGTTGCGGCTTCCGGCGCTCGTCGGCTCCCTGGACGACCAGCGGGTGGGCATCCTGCTCGCGCTGCCCGATCACGAGCCGATGGACTCCTGCCTCGCCCGGCTCGCCGAGCGGATCCGGGACCGGGTCGGCGACGGCTCGGTGCTCGCCGTGGGTTCGCGCGCCGACGGCATCCGCGACGTGCGCCGGTCGTTCCTGGAGGCCCGGCAGGTCGGTGACGTCGCCCTGCGGCAGACCGACGACCGGCCGTACTACCGGCTGCCGGACCTGCACCTGCGCGGGCTGCTGCACCTACTGCGCGATGACGAGCGGGTGCAGACCTACGTCGAACGCGAACTGGGCCCGCTGCTCGCCTACGACGCCCGCCACGGCAGCGACCTCACCGAGATGCTGCGCTGCTACCTGTCCGCCGGGCGCAACAAGGCGCTCGCAGCCAGCCGGGCCCACCTGTCCCGGCCGGCGTTCTATGAGCGGCTGCGCCGGACCTCACGCGTGCTGAACGTGGACCTGGACTCCGTGGAGACCTGCCTGTCCTTGCACGTCGCGCTGCTGTCCCTGGATTCGGTCCGCGAGCGGTTGCACCACTGAGCCGCCGCCCGGCCGGGCTCATCCCGCCCGGTCCGCGGACCCGATGCCGTGCAGCAGGGTGTTCACGACCTGGCTGGCCAGTGCGTCGGTGTCGCCGTCGGCGGGAGGATGCTGGGTGGCCTCGTGGATCAGGGCGTAGTACACGCGGCGGGCCCAGTCGATCTCGACGTCGGCCCGCACCACGCCGGCGTCACGAGCCCGGCGGAACAGCCGGTCGCACTCGGCGCGTACGTCGGCGTGGATCCGCGCCACCTCGGAATCCGCCGCGCCGCCCCGGCTCATGGCGTACCCCCAGCCGATCTTGATCCGCAGCACGTCCGCCGTCACCTGGTGGAGCGCGACCAGCGGCGGCAGCGTGTCGGGCCGGTCGGCCAGGACGGCGGCGCCGAACTGCCGGACGGCCCAGAGGGTCATCTCGTCAATGAGCGCCTCGCGGGAGGCGAACCGCCGGTGGATCGTGGTGCGCGCGACACCGGCGGCCTCGGCGATCCGCTCGACGGGCGCCGCCGGATCGTCCCGCAGCACGCGTTCCGCGGCCTCCAGAATCCGCCGCACCGTCCGCTCGGCGTCCGAGCGCAGGGCCCGCCCCGCCGAGCCCCGGTCGGTCTTGTTCCGCTGCTCGTCACCTGCCATGTCTCGTCGCATCGACGAAATACTACACCGACGATGCCATTTCACCATCACTTGCAACATTCATGTTGCAAGTACTACCGTTCTGGCATCACAGATGATGCAACGAGGACGGGAGAGTCCGATGGACCTGAAACTGGCCGGGAAGACCGCCGTGGTGACCGGTGCGAGTCGTGGAATCGGCCTCGCGGTCGTCCGGAACCTGATCGACGAGGGCGTGCGGGTGGTGGCCGGCGCGCGCACGGTCACGCCGGAACTGCGCGACACCGGAGCGATCGCCGTATCGGTCGACCTCTCGACCGCGGACGGCCCCGGGCGGCTGGTGGAGACCGCGCTCGGCGAGCTGGGGGATCTCGACGTCCTGGTGAACAACGTGGGCGGCGGTGACACCGGCGCCGACCAGGTCGGCGGCTTCCTCTCATTCGACGATGACCAGTGGCGAGGCCACTTCGACCTGAACTTCCTCAGCGCGGTGCGCACCACCCGCGCCGCCGTTCCCGCCCTGCTCCGCCGCCGGGGCGCCATCGTCAACATCTCGTCCAACGGGGCCCGCATGCCGCACTCCGGCCCCGTCCCCTACACCACCGCCAAGGCGGCGCTCACCGCCCTCGGCAAGGCCCTGGCCGAGGAGTTCGGTCCGCAGGGGCTGCGGGTCAACACCGTCTCCCCCGGCATGGTCCGCACCTCGCTGTGGGAGGGGCAGGACAGATACGGCGCCGCGCTCGCCACGGCGATGGGGACCGAACTCGGCCAGCTGCTCACCGAGCTGCCCGCCGCCATCGGGATGACGACCGGGCGCATGGTCGAGCCGGAGGAGGTCGCCGCGCTGGTCGTCCACCTGGTGTCACCGCTCGCGGCGAGCGTCACCGGCGCCGATCACGTGATCGACGGCGGCGCCGTCAAGACCGTGTGATCGGGCGGTCCCGGTGATCGATCCGGGCGGACCGACGGGACGGCCCTGCCCGGCCACCGGGTCACACGTAATGGGCCACCGCACCCGTGAAAAGCCGCGGCGGACCGGTAAACCCCCACCGGCCACTTGGCGTCCTACCCCGTGACGGCGGCCGCGCCTCGCCCCCGAGGGGCACGGCCGCCGTTCCACGTCCACGGAGGGTGAGCCGCCGAGTGTCCGGAGTCGTCGGCGTCCCCGGGCGGAGCCCCCGATGCCGGCGGCGAAGGAAAGCGAGACGGCGAACCCGACCATAAGCACCAAGGGTGAGCCGCCGAGTGTCCGGAGTCGTCGGCGTCCCCGGGCGGAGCCCCCGATGCCGGCGGCGAAGGAAAGCGAGACGGCGAACCCGACCATAAGCACCAAGGGTGAGCCGCCGAGTGTCCGGAG